>CAZETW010000001.1:0-64447 GCA_964515295.1 uncultured bacterium
TTATTGATGTACAATACAAAAAACTTGTTCTCCAACTAATTAATAATATCATTATAATAGAACTAAACCAAAGAAGCCATTCACCTTTTTTTGCATCAGTATTTTTAATCAGCTGTTGTATAAAATCCTCAATATTATTAACCTTATAGTCTTTAATATCATCATAATAAATTTCTGATCTAGGAAAAAATAAATCAAAGCATAATTTATTATTTTTTGTTAAACAATCATTACCATCATTCCCATTTTTAGTGTTAGGGGTCTCATTATGTTTATCATTTAATAATACTTTTTCTAAAGCAGCAAATTTAATGGCCGCACTCCTTCGATGAATTAACTGCCATCTGATAAACATATGTACTAAAGTAAGAACTAAACTTATACCAATAAAAAATATCAAATCAGAATCTACCCAGCAAGGAGGCCACTGTTCCGCTGTCATAACATATCCCAATATAGCTACCAATAGCAGTAATCCTGCATGAGCCATGGTTTCTTTATGATTATGATATGCACCTTTGGCAGTATAAATTGCTCTAATATTGTCGTAATAGTCAAGATTACTATTATTTTCTCCCATAATTATCACCCATTTCTTTTTTGATAATGAAATATATATTATATTTATTAATAATATATTAAATTTATTTTATTAATGCAAATCTAATTAATCAAGCATTTATCCTATTTCAACCATGAATTTCAAATTTAACCCAAAAAATCTCCTTCTTCTTCGTGCCCTTCGTGTTTTTCGTGGGAAAATTTTTTTTAACTTGCATCTCTTTTCTATCCTCTTTATATTTACAAAAACAAATAATAACCGGAGTATCCCATGTTAAACAAAAAATTAAAACAAATAGTGATCTTCACTGTTATTATCATCCAATTGATGTTACTTCTTACTTTATTAATCAACTGCTCCGGCAAGGAAGAATCAACTGGTGAAAATGAGATAAAGAAAATTGCCTGGCTGCATGATATAAAAAAAGCAAAAAAGATGGCAATCTCCCGGAACAAACCGCTTATGATTGACTTTTATGCTGATTGGTGTCCTCCCTGTATCAAAATGAAAGATTCAACTTTTACAGATCAAAGGATTATAGAAAAATCTGATCAATTCATCCCGGTTAAAATTGATGTGGATAAACAGGGAGAAATTGCCAACAAGTATCAATCTAATGCATCAAAATACGGAGGAATTGGAATACCCAATATCCTTTTTATTTCTCCGGACAGCACAAAGTTAGCTCATCCTATCGGATATAAGAATCCAGAAACATTTATCATGATTATGGATTCAGTGCTTACAAAATTTAATCTGAAACACCATGATCTGTAATTTATTTTTAATGAAAACAGATTAAGGGGGAGTATATTTATGGAAAGAAAAAAAATTACAGTTCCTGCTATAAAAAAAATGAAACAGAAAAATGAGAAGATCACCTGCCTTACTGCTTATGACTGGTGTCTTGCTTCCCTGCTCGATTCAGCTGGTATTGAACTTATTTTAGTAGGAGATTCAGCTTCAATGGTTTTTGCAGGGAATAAAACCACTCTACCAGCGACCATGGATCAGATGATGTATCACAGTCAAGTTGTGAGCCGGGGAGTGGAATACGGTCTGGTAATTACAGATATGCCTTTTTTATCCTATCAAATTTCTCCGGAAACTGCCCTAAAAAATGCAGGGCGATTTATAAAAGAATGTGAAGTTGAAGGAGTAAAAATTGAGGGTGGTGAACATATAGCTGAAACTGTTCGTAAAATTGTCAATTCAGGTATTCCGGTTATGGGGCATCTGGGTCTCACTCCTCAATCCATCCATCAATTTGGCAGTTATAAAACCCAGGGAAAAGACAAAAAAACTGCCAAAAAATTAGTGAAAGATGCAAATATATTAGAAGAAGCAGGAGTATTTTCTATAGTACTTGAAAAAATACCTGCTGCAGTTGCTCAGGAAGTTACTCTTTCTGTGTCCGTGCCTACTATTGGTATTGGAGCTGGCCCTTATTGCGACGGACAGATTCTTGTTACTCATGATATGCTGGGTCTGTTTGAAACCTTTAAACCAAAATTTGCAAGAAAATATGCAGATATCGGACCTGAAATAAAAAAATCTGTTGAAAAATATATTCAGGATATTAAAAATAATAAATTCCCAGATCAAAAGGAAAGCTTCTAATGGAATCTATATTCTTATATATTATAATCGGAGTAAGTTTTTATCTCATAAATATAGCCACTAAAAAAAGCCGCCAGATATTTAAACTCCTGGCATACTTGGAAACCGGTTTTATTTTAGGATTGATTCTCGGTTTTATCACAGATTTTCCTCTTACTTCTCATATCAGACTGCCGTGGTTAGCGCTTGCTATTATTGGATTAATAGCAGGACTAATTCTTTACAGCGCTGAAAAAATTAATTTTTTTAATTTATCAGGATTAAAATACCTTGCTACATTACTGTTAGGATTCATTCATGCTGTAATATCTTATTTCTTCATGAAATTATACATAATAATTTCAACTGTCGGACTCACGGAATCCGAATCAGTAACCCTGCATCCCCTGATATTTCTTCTTCTGGGTTTTCTTATATTTTTTGGTTATACACTGCCTAAGCGATTGTTTAAAAATACTATGGAAAATAAAGAATAATTAATATGCCTCAAACACCTAAATATTGTAAAAATCATCCTGATATTGTAGCTGAGCATATATGTCATCAATGCTATCAACCAATCTGTTTTAACTGCTTGATAAATTTTTTGGATCATAAGTTTTGCAGTATTAAGTGTATTTTTCTGTTTTGTGCTAAAGAAATAGGAAAAGCGATGTATGCTGTATTTCGATTTCTGTTCTTAATGGTGCTCTGGCCTTTTTCAAAAATCAATAAAATTAATAAGCATATTTTATTCGAGCTGATTTTACTCTGTGGATTGATTATTGGCTTGTTTTTTATTTTTCAAATGAAGAATGAAGTACACATGCTTAAGCAAATACAAGAAAAAAACATTGAAGAATCGTTAGTTGATACAACTTATTCACCGCAATCTTTTGTTTCCTCACCCCAAAAAAGCGGCATGGTCTATTCTAATACCATAACCATTGATGGACAGTGCAATGAAAATAAAATTGTTGCTTTATATATTGATACAACTCTTATAGAAGCATTTTTACCAAAAAACAACAAATTCACTTTTGAAAATATAACATTAAACCGTGGTAAAAATAAATTAAAAGTAAAGACAATATCACCAAATGGTATTATTCATACCATTCAAACTCTTACTTTCAATTATGCACCTCCTTCTTTTTTTTATCTTAGCAAAAGCTTTTCCCGTGGATCCAGGAATATCAAACAAATTGCTCTTACCTTTGATGGGGGTTCAACCAACAATATTTCTCAGGAAATACTGGATATTCTAAAAAATGAAAAAGTCAAAGCAACTTTTTTCCTTACAGGTCAGTTTATTAAGAATTATACCAATACGGTTAAACGAATAATAAAAGACGGTCACGAAGTAGGCAATCATACCTGGAGTCATCCGCATCTTACCACCTTTGCTGATAATTTTAAACATAACACTAAAGAAGGAATAAATGAAGAAGTAATTTACAAACAATTAGTTAAAACAAATCATCTATTTCAGATAGTTACCGGGGAAAAAATGTCTCCTTTTTGGAGAGCTCCCTACGGAGAATATAATAATGAAATACTCCAATGGGCTGCAAAATCCGGATATAAGCATATTGGATGGACTCATGGAAATGGATGGGAAGAAACTATGGATACCTTCGACTGGGTTGCAGATACAAGTTCGAAAATTTATAAAACAGCAGATGAAATAATAGAAAAAATTCTAACTTATGATAAAAAACCTAACAAAACACTTAATGGTATAATCATTTTGATGCATATGGGAAGTGAACGTAACAAAGATTATCCTCACCAGAAATTACCTGAACTCATTGATGGTTTACGGAATAAAGGACTTGAATTAGTAACTATTTCAGAACTTCTGGAAAATATCAGAAAATAAAAATGAAAATAATAAAAAACATAATACTTATCTTGTTTTTTCTATCCATAATTTCACTTTATGCCCAAACTCCATTTACAGACAAAACAGATTCATTGATTTTAAATGGTATAAATCAAACTTTTCAATGTAATTTCGATTCAGCAATGAATCTGTTTCAACAGGTAATAGAAAAATATCCTGATCATCCTGTAGGATATTTTTATCAGGCTGCAACATTGCAATCAAAAATGATGGACGAAGAATCAGACAACCTAAAAGAGGAATTTTATAACGCTATTGACACCGCAATCCATATAGGGTCGAACCGTCTTAACGAGAAAGATGCATGGATATATTTCTATCTCGGAACTTCTTACAGTTATAAAGGACTTTTTCTGGGCAAACAGAACAGCATCATTCCTGCTGTTATTACAGCCAAAAAAGGAGTAAAACATCTTAAGAAGTCTTTAAGGCTCGACCCCACACTGTATGATGCCTGGCTTGGGCTGGGAAGCTATATGTACTGGTCGGGTTATTTTTACCGGTATCTGAAATGGCTTCCCTGGATCAGTGATGATAGAAAAGAAGGAATCGAAAAAATTCGTTTATCTATATCTAAAGGAAGCTTTTCTTACTGGGTCGGAATCAACAGTTTAGGATGGATTGAATATAACCGGGATAACTTTACGGAAGCCCTTGAACTTTTTCAAAAAGGATTAAAAAAATATCCGGACAGCCGTTTTTTTCTCTGGGGTGGGGGGGATTGTTATTTTAAGATGGGTGAATTCAATAAAGCTGTAAGAATATACGAAAAATTACTCCAGTCAATTATACATAATACCTCAAATAATGGTTATAATGAAATAGAATGCAGAACCCACCTGATGGTATCTTACTTTTATCTGGAACAGTATGAAAAATGTTATCATCATAGTTCAGCTATCCTCTCCAGAAAAACAGATGAATCAATTGCTAAAAGACTTAAAAAACACTATAAAACTGCTGAAGATTTCCGCTTAAAATGTCTGGCCTATCTTCAGCCCGCAGTATCTTCTGAATAAATTCTGGATATTTATAAATTCATTCAATTACTTAAGTAAACAAAATTTAACAAGTTATGGCCTAATTTTTGCAACTTTAATGATGAATAAAATTTTATAGGAACCATATCAAAATGTAATACTTATGGATACTAATAAATTAAAAATTGCAATCATCGAAGATTCTGAAACCAGTCGATTTTTTTACAAAGTTAACTTGCAAAAATGGGGTTTCGAGGTCTTTGAAGCTGAGACAGGCGCAGAAGGTTGGAAAATAATTCAACAAGTAAATCCTGAACTTATTATACTCGATATGATGCTCCCGGATACTAATGGATTTGAGATACTTAAAAAAATCAGGGGCTGTAATTCCACTAAAAATCTTCCTGTGCTTGTACTTACGTCTGATAAAGAAATAACGCATGTACAAAGAGCTCTTCAATTAGGTGCAAATCATTATAGTGTTAAAGGAAAAGACTCTTTGGAAAAAATTAAAAACATGATTTTTAAATTGCTTAAAAGAGCTTTTGAACAGCAAATAGAATTTTCTGACCCTCCTTCCTCTAAGAATTAGCCGCAGTCAAACAACTTGTTGTTTTAAATTAATCACAGTACAAAAAAGTAATACCCTCCTGTAATTGTTTTCAGAAGGGTATTTTAATATTATTAATCTGATCAAAATAATAGTCTACTTACCAGGGCACTGCTCTGCTACCTTGGGATCTATATTTTTATTACCATAAGCTTTATCAAAATGATTCTTAAAATCTCTGGCAAGCTTAACAGCTCTTTGTTCATAAGATTGTTTACCCTTCCAGGATTTTTTTGGATTTAAAATATTTTTAGGCACTTCAGGACATGATTTTGGTATCCAAACCTTAAAATATTCATCCTGTTCATACTCGACTTTTACCAATTTTCTGTTTAAAGCTGCTTTTACCATTGCTCTGGTTAAATTTATATCCATTCTGTCACCTTCTCCATAGGGGGCGCCACTCCATCCTGTATTAATCAGGTATACCTGTGAACCATGTTCTTTCATCTTCTCTCCCAGCATACCGGCATAAATATCAGGATTAAGAGGCATAAACGGTTCACCAAAAAAACGGCTGAAAGTAGAGACCGGTTCTACAATACCTGTCTCAGTACCAGCCAATTTACTGGTATATCCCATTAAAAACCAAAGCATAGCCTGTTCCGGTGTCAGTTTGGAAACTGGTGGAATTACCCCGTTTGCATCTGCTGTCAGGAACAAAATGGTTTTAGGATGGTCTGCAGTTGAGGCAGGTTTAATATTGGATAGATACCGTAAAGGATAACTAGCACGTGAATTAGGAGTAAATCGGTCATCATCAAAATCAAATATGCCATTCGGATAAATCATAGCATTTTCAACAATAGCACCATGTTTTAAATAATCATCTTTATGCATTACTGCATTATAGATCTCAGATTCTTTCTCAGGATTAATATTAATAAATTTTGCGTAGCATCCGTTTTCAAAATTAGCTATCCCCTTATCAGACCAGCCATGTTCATCATCACCCAGTAATGCACGGCTCGGATCAGCAGAAAGAGAAGTTTTTCCTGTCCCGGATAATCCTAAAAGCAAAGCAGAATCATTATCTTCACCTTCATTCGCTGAACAGTGAAGGGGAAGTATTTTTTCCATGGGTAAATAATAATTCATCACTGTAAAGATCAATTTTTTCACACTACCTCCGTAAGCAGAACCGATTACCACACCGAGATGTCTGTCCATATCCATAGCAACGATCATATTAGTGGTCTGCCCGTCAGGCAACTGACGCAAATGTCCTTTGTATCTTTTTCTGGTAAGTTTATCATAAGGCAATACAATTAAAGTAAAGGGGCGCTTATAAAAACAACTTTTTTCAATATCATCAGGCACTGATCTGAACATATTATCTGTGAACAAAACTGTTGTTGCCTTATCAGTAATTGTCTTAACAGGAAGAGCAAAGGAGGTGTCAGCTCCAACCACACGATTAGTAATAAATATAGTTTCTTTTTTGTTGAGTAAGGATAGTCCGTCCTCCATGGCCATATCAAAAGTTTTTTCAGTAATGGGTATATTATTAGGACTATCCCAGTCAATATTGGATTCACTTTCTTTTCTTTTAACTATAACAGTATCCTTAGGGCTACGGCCAGTAGATTCCGGAGGTGTCCAGGTAGCTAAAGCACCATTAGCTGAGACTACAGTTTCTTTCCGTTCTACTGAGAGACGGATCATTTCCTCTCGCGGTAAATCTTCTTTTACCAAACTGGCTTTCTTTTCTAAAACCTTATTAATCTCTTTTTCCCAATTCAATGTTACCTCCTTATTTTATTGACATAGTTATATAAAAAATTATTTATTATAATATCTTACTTTCTCCATAATCCCATCCGAAGAACATCTTTATACTCCCCATCTACAAAAACTTCATTATGCAATATTCCTTCTACTCTAAATCCGACTTCCTCATTCAAACGTATATTTCGTATATTAGTATCAAAAGTATTTAAATAAATCTTCTTCAAATCTAAATTGCAAAAGCCATATTTAATCCATAATTTGGTGGCCTCTTTTGCATAACCTTTGCCTCTAAATTTTATATTTCCTATCAACTTTCTTAGTTCAGTTTTTAAATGATTAACATCATAATTTAAAAATGCTACAGAGCCAATGGGAGTTTCATCTTTTAAAGTTATTATACCAATAATATTACTGTCTGCATTTAACAGCTCATCAATGCTCATTTCTCTGGCAGTTATCCGGGATAAAAGAAATCTTTTACCAGCATCATCTTTTAACCATTTCTCAAATAATCCTCTGTCCTTATTCCTATCCAATAATCTTACTATAATATTTTTACCAATTAAGGGCGGGGTTACTAATTCATTTAAATTCTCCTCAATCCTGTTGAATTTTAAATTGGAACTTAATTTTTTCGAATTCTCCTCTCCCATGACATTATCCAGAAGTACATTTACAAATCTAACATAATCGATTTGTTTAAATCCATAAGAAGTACCTTCTTTAACAAAACTCCTGGCAAGAGCCTCTAAAGTAGGTTCAGGTACATTTGAATCAGTGAATTTCATATAATATTACCCAATTTTGTAACCGATTTTTCTTAAAAATTCAATTCTTTCTTGTTTATCTGCATCTGTCTCAAATCCCTTTGGCGGGCTTCCGTCAACCACTCCAATGATACCTCTGCCCAAATCAGTTTCTACGATTAATACTTGAGTAGGATTTGCTGTAGCACAAAATATTCTGCAAATCTCAGGAATATTACGGAGTGAATTCATAACATTTATTGGAAAAGCATTTTTTAAAAAAATAATAAAACTATGCCCGGCACTAATATTAGAAGCATTCTTTTTGGCTAATTCAATAAGCATATCATCGGTTCCTGTGAATCGGATCAAGCAATCAGCTGAGGCTTCACAAAAAGCAAGACCAAACTTTATATCCGGAACTGTTTGTACCAACGCTTCATGGACGTCTTCTACAGTCTTAATGAAATGGGATTGCCCAAGAATAAAATTAAAATTTTCCGGATTTTCAATCTCTACTTTCTCAATATCCACATATCCTCCTTAATTATTTCTTCAATAATTACAGGACCTGCTCAAACCCATCTTCTCAAATAATTAAACTAATTCAATATACATTTGAAAACATTTATTTCTTATTGTTTTTTTTATCTGAATTTACATCATCCTCTATTTTATCAAATTCGTCCTCTACTTCTTTTGTTGCATTTTTGAACTCTCTTATACCTTTACCTAGACCTCTGGCTAATTCAGGTAATTTTTTTGCTCCGAATAAAAGCAAAATTACAAGAAAGATCAACATTATTTCTACAGGACCAATTGAACTGAAACCCATCGATGCCTCCTCTTTACTTTTTTAATATAACTGATTTAATCACCCATTTTACTACACCATATAAAATAAAAATCATTAACAAAGGAAACAAGTACTTTTTCGGAAATAAAATCATAATTCCTGTCCCTAAAAGTAATGAAATTGACATAATGCTGGTTTTTAATCCTTTTTTAAAGCTGACTACAGGCCAATTATATGGTACAGGACTGACCATAACAACTGATAAGATGAATATTATGTATATCCACCAGCATGAAATATCAATAGTTATATAAGGAGGGTCAAAAATCCACAAGGCTGAAATTGTAACAGCACTAACCGGAAGAGGAAGACCAATATATCCTTTACTATTTCTCATAGTATGTAATATATTAAATCTGGAAAGTCGATAACTTCCTGAAAAAACATAAATAAAACATATAATTACTGCCCAGAATTCATAATTATCTGCAATTGATGAGTAGATTAAAAGAGACGGTGCTAAGCCCGAAGAAATAAGATCTGCAAATGAATCAAAAACAAATCCAAAGTTTGACTCTAATTTTGTGATTCGAGCTATAGCTCCATCCCAGGCATCAAAAATAACAGCAAATATAATAAACCAAGCTGCAATATTAAATTCTCCAACACTGATCTTAACTACAGCTAAAAACCCAAAAAATAAATTTAATAAAGTAAATAAATTTGGAATAAAATACAGTCTATTTTTCATAAAATTCCCCCACTATGGATTCACCGCCCCTGAGAACATCTCCTTTCGAAACAGTTAATTCAATATCATTCGGCAAAAAAAGTTCTACCCGTGATCCAAATCTTATCATACCAAATCTTTGACCTTTACAGACTTCATCTCCAATGTTTACAGTACTTATTATACGTCGGGCTATAATTCCGGCAATTTGTTTTACAAAAACTTCTCCTGTCTTAGTTTTAATCCCAATTAAATTTGACTCATTATTTTGTGAAGCTTTATTTTTAAAGGCAGGATAGAATTTTCCTTTGTTGTATTTCTGAAATATTATTTCACCATCAATTGGAATACGATTAATATGAACATCCCATAAAGATAAATATATTGAAACTTTAATAAATTTCTTATCAAAATATAAAAGTTCCTGATCAGATTTAATCTCGATTACTTTTCCATCTGAAGGTGAAATAATAATATTTTTTTCATGCGGCACTTGTCTATCGGGATCACGAAAAAAGTGAAGTATAAATAAAAAAAGTAAAAACAGAATTATACCAATCATTAATAAAAAAACTTTTTTATTAATGATCCATAAAATTACTGTAACAGCAAACAAAAGAAAAATAACAAGTAAAATTATTATTGGCTGTGTCAATGAATCAACTCCTGCATTTTACAGCAACCTTTCGATTAATTATTTATAAGCATCAGAAATCTGTCTTCTGTTAAGATAGAACCATGTGCTGCCAGGTTCTTTCACATCCCACGATCGACAATTATCAGGTGTTATATCACTCGCCAGAACTATCTCATTATCTAATTTTTCAAATTCTACTTCAAAATAACCTAATTTATATCCTTTGAATCTTATAGAATACCAACTCTTTTAAAAATATTATCAACATTACGTAACTGATATTTTAGATCAAAGCATCTATTAATCTCTTCTCGTGATAGATATTGATTAATATCTTTATCAATTTCTACCATTTCTTTAAAATCTTTATTATTTTCCCAGCATTCCATAGCTGTCTTTTGTACAAGACTATAAGCTTCTTCACGGGTAATATTTTTTCTGGTCAAAGCTAAAAGTAATGCTTGAGAAAAAATCAAACCTCTGGTGATCTGAAGATTGTCTTGCATTTTCTGAGAATCAACCATAAGATTTTTTACAATGTCAGTAGTTTTATATAACATATAATCCCCAATAATATTACTATCAGGCAAAATAATTCTTTCTACAGATGAATGGGAGATATCTCTTTCATGCCATAAGGCCATATTCTCCAAAGCAGCCATTAAATTTGAACGCAGCAGTCTTGCCATACCCGAAACTCTCTCACAGGTTATAGGATTCTTTTTATGAGGCATTGCTGAAGATCCTTTTTGGCCTTTGGAAAAAAATTCCGATGCTTCACCTACTTCCGTTCTCTGCAGATGCCGTATTTCAACTGTTATTTTTTCCAGTAACCCTCCAATTATCGCTAAAGTAGATAAATACTCTGCATGTCTGTCCCGTTGAACAATTTGGGTTGATACCGGTGCAGGATTAATACCCAGCTTTCGGCAGGCAGACTCTTCTACTTCCACATCAAGATGTGCAAAAGTTCCAACTGCTCCTGATATTTTCCCTACGGATACTGAATCGATACTCTTTTTTAGTCTGTCAATATTTCTTCCTGTCTCATCATACCATAAAGCAAATTTTAACCCGAATGTTGTAGGTTCTGCATGGATACCGTGAGAACGTCCTATACACACTGTATCTTTAAACTCAAGTGCCCGTTGCTTTAATACTTTTCTGAATTCTTTAAGTTTGTTCAAAATGAGCATTCCTGCTTCTTTTAACTGCAGAGATGTTGCTGTATCCAGTACATCTGATGAAGTCATCCCCTGATGAATATAGCGAGAATCTTCACCAACTTTTTCAGCGACACTGGTTAAGAAAGCAATCACATCATGCTTGACAACTGCCTCAATCTCATCGATCCTATCAATATCAAAATCAGCTTTTTGGTTAATATTTTCCCATGCTTTCTGAGGAATCTCTCCCCTCTCTGCCTGAACTTCACAAACTGCCAGCTCCACTTCAAGCCATTTTCTAAAACGATTCTCCCGGGTCCATATTTTCCCCATTTCAGGAAGTGTATATCGTTTGATCATAGTTACCCTCTTTTCCTTAACTGGTAGATTACTTAATCTTCATCATTTAAAATCAATTTTACTTCTTTTAATTTTCCATTACGATACACTATCAACTCTATTTCATTGTTTTCCCTGATATCAATACGATTTATTACTTGCTTTACATCATACGTAGAAGTGACTCTTTCTTTATTGATCATAACCACTACATCACCAATCTTGATATCTGTATTGTCAGCAGGTGATTCTTTCTCAACATTAGAGACAATCACTCCATCTCCTGGTGATATCCCCAAACGTAAAGCTTGCATAAATGAAAGATTATTTACCTCCAGACCGGTTGAGAATGATCTGTCGATCATACCAATCCTTTTTAACTCCGGTAATATCTCCTTAGCTTTGTTGACAGGAATAGCAAAACCAATTCCAATGGAAGTTTTTTCATACTGACTGCCAGAAAAAATAAATGTATTAATACCAATGCATTCACCTAAACTGTTTACCAGAGGACCTCCGCTATTTCCTCCATTAATAGAAGCATCAGTCTGAATCATACCTGTATAGGATCTGCCTTGTATAGCATATTCACCCTGAAAATCCATATCAGCAGCACTTACAACTCCAACCGTTACTGATGGTTTAGCACTAACATCAAATAATCCAAAAGGATTACCTAACGCTATCACCCACTCTCCAATAATTATATCATCAGAATCCCCAAGAGGGATATAGGGAAGATTCTTTCCGTCTATCTTTAATAAAGCCACATCATATTTTTTATCACTGCCGACCAGCTCAGCATTGAATTTTTTACCATCTGTCATAGTAACCACGATCTCTGTTGCCTCATGCACTACATGTTCGTTGGTCAATATATACCCATCAGAGGAAATTAAAAAACCTGATCCAAGCCCTTTGACTTTTTGCTCATATTCATATGGTTTAAAATAAAATTTAAAAAATGAATCAAAATCTCGTGCATAATAACGTTTTATTTGAATAACATTAATTCCCACAATGGCCGGACTGGCTTTGGTAACAGCATTTGTTATGGCGTTCCGCCTGGACATATAAATATCATCATCATATAAAGCATTCTGCTCCTCATCAAGAGTAGTGAAAATTTTATCAGATGCTTTTCCTGTATTCTTACTATCCTGTTTTGGTGAACAAAAAAGCAGCAAAATTAAAATCGAAAAAATTATCATTGATAATAAAAATCGTTTAATATACATTTGTATATCCTCTAATTTTTTCTGATTACACAAATTTTTTCTTTAAAATTCATAATTTTTACAATGGTATCTTTTTACTTAATATTAATATAGTTGTGCCGCTATTCTACTTCACTTTCTTCCAATCTGCTAAAAATTTATCAATACCAATATCAGTAAGAGGATGTTTGACAATCTGGTCAATTACTTTAAAAGGAATGGTTGCAATATGCGCTCCCATTAACGCAGCATCAACTACATGGAGAGGATTTCTAATACTTGCAACGATAACTTCTGCATCAAACCCAAAATTATCATAAATAGTGACAATACTGCTTACTAATTCCATACCCATATGACTAATATCATCCAGTCTTCCCACAAAAGGACTGACATAGGTAGCACCAGCTTTTGCAGCAAGTAAAGCCTGTGAAGGTGAGAAAATCAGGGTCATATTAGTTTTAACATTTTCTCCTGAGAGCTGTTTGACTGCTTTTAATCCGTCTTTTGTTATCGGGATTTTAATTACCATATGCTCATCAAGTTCAGCAAGATCTTTTGCTTCCTTTACCATCCCTTTATAATCCAATGCTACTACTTCTCCGCTCACAGGTCCTTTGACAATTTCGCAAATTTCCTTTAGAATATCTCTGAATTTCGCTCCGGTTCTTTCTACTTCTCTGGAAATTAAGGTAGGATTGGTTGTAACTCCGTCCAAAACACCAAGACTTGCAGCTTCTCTGATGTCATCAACATTAGCTGTATCAATAAAAAATTTCATTTAAGCCTCCCATTTGTTAATACAGAATGAATAGATTTTTCTGTAGTTGATTTAAAATTAATTTCAATTACATATTTATATTATGCCATCAATTTAATTCTTTTCCATAATTTAACATATTTCAGAAATACTAATTTTTATAATGTACTTTAATCAGATACAATCCATACGGTGGAGCAGTAGGTCCGGCAAGTTCTCTGTTCCTAGCCTCCAGTATTTGCTTAAAATCTTCAGGAGTGAGATTCCCCTTCCCAACCTCAATGAATGTACCTATAATAATCCGGATCATATTATGAAAAAATCTTACCGCATTTATTTGAAAAATTATTTCATCCCCAATGGATTTCCATTCTATTGTATGAACTGTAGAAATATTATCATAGTACCCTTCACTTTCTTTTTTACAAAAAGAAGCAAAATTATGCTCTCCTTTGAGATATTCTGAAGCCATCATAATAGGATGTAACTGAAAATCACATTGCGGATACCAGCAATACTGTCTGCCAATAACCTTCGGTCGTGTTGAGATAATATATCTATATGTACGGTTAATTGCATCTTTTCTGGCATCAAATTTCTCTGTTTTCATCTCTGCGTCAATAACCCGAATATCTTCAGGAAGATAACTGTTTAATCCCTTACTAAACGCTGTGATTGGTAATGAACTGTCAGTCTTAAAACTAAGAACCTGACCCAACGCATGCACCCCTGCATCTGTTCTTCCGGAGGCTGTAACCCTGATTTCCTTTTTTGTCATTTTAAACAATCCTGTTTCAATTTCCTTTTGGACTGTTCTTTGGTCAGGTTGTATCTGCCATCCAGCAAAATCTGTCCCTTCGTATTCGATTGTCATCTTAATATATCGATATTGTTCTGTGTCTCTGTTCATTTTGAATTTTTTTCTTACGAACTGTTCTAATATAATACTATTTATCCATAAATTATTATAAGTAAAGTTAGGGAAAAAAGCATACATAAACAAATAAAATCATTTTTCCTTAACTCTAAATATAAATAGCTGCTTCTGCCTTCACCTCCCCTATAGCCTCTTGCTTCCATTGCCAGGGATAATTCATGAGCTTTTCTGAAACCTGAAATAAAAAGAGGAACTACTAAAGGTATTATACTTCTTGTTCTATTAATAATATTTCCATCAAACTTAGCACCACGGGAAATCTGAGCCTTTTTGATTCTTTCAGATTCTTCAATCAGAATAGGTATAAAACGCATGGCAATAGAAATAGTCATTGCTATCTCATGAGCTGGTAACCCGAGTTTAGCAAAGGGCTTCAAAAAATGCTCAATTCCATCCGTTAAACTCATTGGAGATGTAGATAAAGTCAGTAAACCTGCTAAAATAATTAAAATAATTAATCTAAAAGTATAAAAAAACCCTTTATATAAACCTTCCAGAGATATATCCGCATCAATAACAGGAATAGTGACTAAAATTTTTCCTGGTGTAAAAAATCCGTGAAGTAATAAAGTCAGTAAAAAAAGTAAAATGAACGGTCTGATATTCCCAAATGCCAAGGTGAGTCTGAATTTAGCTAAATAATAAAAAATAAAAATAATAATTGACAAAAAGAGAAGTATTTCAATTCTGGCTGTAAAAAAAATCAAGAACATCATAATCAAACAGGAAATAATCTTGATCCGGGGATCCAGAGCATGAACAACAGAATCTCTGGGAGCATATTGTCCTAAATTTATATTTTTTATACCTGCCATAATCTGAAAAATAATAAAATATTTAGAAAACTACTGGGAAATTATATATTTTTTTTAAAAAAGTCAATGTAAAAGCAGGTTATTTTTCTATTTTTTTTCTTGACTTTTTTAAAGGATAGAATTATTTTAAAATTATAGTATCTCATCTAATATTAATTCATGGGTAATTTAATGGTTGAACTCCATCATGCAATTATTTCAATTTTGAAAGATTGCTTTAAAATAAAAAAAAATGAAAAAATACTTATACTTGCTGATGAGCCACAAAGTAAATTAGCCTATGAATTTTATTTAAAAGCAAAATGCCTGTCACATAATCCATCTTTATATATTTTACCAAAAATCATAAAAAGAAATTACAGACCTTCCCTAACAATTAAACAGATCCTGCAATGTTCAGATTGTGCTATTCTTATTACCAGTAAATCAATCTCACATATGAAAGCTCGCAGAAAAGCTTCCCGGTCCGGTACACGTATAGCCAGTATGCCGCAAATTAATGAAGATATATTAAAAAGAAATTTAGTAGGCAATTATTCCGGTTTAATAAATACAAGCAGAAAAATTGCTGATATTCTTACTATTGGGAAAAAAATATACCTTACTACCCCCAAAGGAACAGAGCTATATTGTTCCATATCCCGGAAAAAAGGGTATTCAGATACTGGTATGATCCACAAACCTGGTAACTTTTCCAATATTCCTGCTGGTGAAGCCTGTGTCAGCCCGGTTCCTAATTCTACCCAGGGAACCATCATTATTGACGGTTCTTTTCCTGAGATCGGATTAATAAAGAATCCCGTTAAGATCTCTGTAAAAGACGGTTACGGAGTTCGGATCACCGGCGGTATTGAAGTTGAAAAGATCAGAAAAATTCTCCGGCCCTATGGCAGAGAAAGCAGAAATATTGCTGAGATTGGGATAGGAACAAACCCGCATGCGAAATTAACCGGTATTACACTTGAAGATGAGAAAGTTGAAGGGACTGTTCACATCGGACTCGGAAACAACATCTCTTTCGGAGGCACTAATAGCATCCCGTGCCATAATGATGCAGTACTGCTTAATCCCACCATGGTGATTGACGGGAAAACTATTTTGAAGGATGGGAAGATAGTGGTGTAAATTCCCCTCAATCATATTCTGAATGACATAATTGTATTCCAATGCTATGAGACTGAACAAGGCTGCAGTTTTTGAGCGGATGTATTCATCGACTGGTATCTTGAATATATCATACCTATGTTTTTTGTGTGGTACCACCTTTTGGTCTTGTTAATGATACCTAATAAGACCATAATTATTTAAAAATCACATCATGCAATCGTTCAACAGCTTTTCTCATATCGTTTTTATCAAAAATAAAAGTCAGCACATCAGTACTTTGATTTTTATCCGGAGTGAAAGAAAATTCTGTTATCTGTTCTGTAAGATCCTGTATAAATTTTTTTTTCCGGGCAATCCCCTGTCCAATCAGTGAAATCAAAACCTTATCATTTACAATTTTACAGGCTATCGATTTTATGCTGTAATCTTCAGCAATCCTATTGTTGCTGATCAAAGTCCCCCCCTCTTCCGCGTTAGCTGAATTTTTGATCCGTATAGGGATTTCTTTTTCTGCTGCAGGAGTTGTGGTACGGGGATGAAGCACTTTTGCCCCTGCTTTGGAAAGCTCATAAGCTTCTTTAAAACTAATAGCATCAATTGTTCTCGCCTTGCAACAAATACATGGGTCCGCAGTCATGATCCCAGAAACATCCTTCCATATCTGTATTTCATCCGCATTCAGAGCTGCACCTATAAGTGAAGCAGTTAAATCTGAACCCTCAAATCCCAAGGTAGTTATTTCTCCCCGTAAATCAGAGCCGATAAATCCCTGGATCACCGGTATCTCTCCGTTTTCAAGGATTTTGGGGATCATTCTGTTGATTTGTTCATACGTCTGCTCAATCAATGGTTTTGCACAGGTAAATGAACTGTCAGTGATAATAAAATCCCTGGAATTCATTAATCGCGCATTAAGTCCCTGCGACCTCATTGCACTGGTCATAATGCTCGTTGATAGTAATTCTCCATAGCTTAACATTGCATCCTGCATCTTTGCATCCAGTTTTTTCCCCTGTTGAATCCTTTCACCCGATTCTTTTATCTGGTTAAAATAAAATTCCAGTAAAGGAATTACCATTTTAATTTCTTTAGCAGAGATCAGACTTTTTGTTAAGTCATTATGAAATATACGGATATCATTGAAAATTTTTTTTACTGCTGTTTTCTTTTGTTCACCATAACTCTCAGACAGAGCAAGAAGTTTTCTGGTTGTTTTCCCCATTGCAGAAAAAACAATGATTTTTTGAGTATCAGAAGTACTCGAAATAATATTTATTACTTTCTTACAAACTTCAGGATTTTGGATCGAAGTGCCGCCGAATTTCATCACTACCATTTTAATTTCTAACCTCATTAGCTAATCTACAATAAAGATCAACTGCCTGTATCAGCTCTTTTTTCAATATGGATTCTTCCATGGTATGTGCCTTTAAAATGGATCCGGGACCTAATAAAAAAGGTTTCCCCCAGTTAGAAAGAAGAGGTATATCAGTTGCAAATGAAACTACTGTGGTTTCAAAACCTTTGACTGATTCCAGTCTTATCGGATCCGCTTCAAACTTATATATAATTTCATCTTTGTTTGTGATGTTTTTTTCTAATAATTCTTTAACAACAGAAACATTGGTGACTAACCGGTACATCATCTCGGCTCTGGCAAAATCCGGAATAACATTTGCACCAGTACCGCCTTCAATAATACCAATATTCCAGGTGGTTTTCCCCAAAGTATCATCATCAGGATATTCTTTCTCTCTCCACCTTTGTATAATATCAAATAACCTGATTATAGCCGATTCTCCCTGTCCCGGATAAGCAGAATGACCTGACTGGCCGTAAGTTTTTACTTCCACTCTTAATGCACCTTTGCTACCGATTGCCAACTTATTTTCAGTAGGTTCCCCGCAAATAAGAAACCTGCAGTGATTATCCATTTGATTGGCTGCCTTGGCTCCGTCACTCCCCCCTTCCTCACCTACCACTATTAATAAACCAATATTTTTCCATCCGGAATGTGTCAGTTTCTCCACTGCTTTTATCTGGGCTGCCAGTATTCCTTTAGCATCACACGCGCCTCTTCCGTATATTGCATGTTTATCCTCTTTAATCGCGAGCAGAGGTTTTACAGTATCTATATGGGTCGAAAAAACAATATCCGGTTTGCCGATTTTTGCAAAAATATTATATCTGTTTTTCTCAACCTTCTGTAAATCTACAGTAAATCCAGAAGATTCAAAATAATCCTTTACAAACTGTACTGCTTTTTCTTCCTCTCCTGTAGGAGACGGTATCTGCATAAGAGCTTTAGTGAGTTCAAATAGTTCCATTGGTATCCTGTACATTAGTATAATAACTTCTTATGATTAAATATATAATGCTAATTCATATAAAAATTTAAAAAAATTGTAATCCTTTAAAACAAACAGGAAAATTAATTGATTATTCAGCTTTATAAAAAATTCTATTTCAATTTAACCATCTTAATAACTTCAAACTTTTCCTTGCTGCTCAATCTGCAAAAATACAAACCGCTTACCACCTCATTACCATTATCATCCAATCCGTCCCATTTAATATCATATTTACCCCGATTCTGCATTTTATCAACCAAACATCTGACCATCCTTCCCTTGGAATTATATATCATCAATTTGATCCAACCACTCTTTTCTATTTGATAATTAATTGTAGTTTCCGGATTAAAAGGATTGGGATAATTGGATATCAATTTAAAGTTTAACTGGTTTTCAAAATCATCATTAATACCTGTATGAACAACAAAATTATCTTTATAATATTCAGAATTATTAATACACCAATATTTACACTCAATATTAGTCTCCTGTTTCTGTTGAGATATATACCTAAAATAAACTTTTAAAAACTCCTGAATATCTTTAACTGGTTCTAAGCCAAATAAGGCAATTTTAATTTCACCTGAAACAGAATTATTATATATAAGATGGAATTTTTCAAGAGATGTATTCTTTTCAATATCAACAAATTCAAGAATCGTGGGATCATACTCTAACCATATATTTGCAGATAAAAGAGAAGATTCATTGGTAACGAGCAAAGGAAGACAGAATTCATCATTCCCGTCAGTTTTTACTATTGTTGGAGAATTAACCGTTACAGTTTTTCCAATTTTCTTCTTTTGATTCCAGTCACCATCTATATCACCCAGAATATAAGAAGTAAAGTCTTGATCAGTAATATGTTCCGATACATAATTACAGGTCTGGGATTCAGGATAAAAACGCCATGCCCCAGCTTGAGAAGATTCTGAATCAGTAATCCCTATTGATTTTTTGGCAATATAAACAGCATCAAGCATATCAATGATGCCGTTTGTGTCTACATCAGCTGCTTTTAATGAATATCCTGACAATGAATCTAATCCAACTGTATGCCGTGCAGCCAAAACTGCATCATATGCTGAAATTGTAAAATAGTCAATGTCTTCATCTTTTTCTTTATAAGCAGAGACAGTAATACTGTCAGATTTTGAAACTTCAGGAAAAATATAATATCCCTTACTATCGGTAATACTCTCTTTGTTTACAGTACCCTGCATCTGAAGTTGTGTGTCTGACACACCTGCACTATCCTGATAATATATTACTTCACCAGAAAAAGAATAATCATTGACCCCTGTATCAATTATTATATTATTCTTTTCATATTCTGTGTTGTTAATTCTGAAATACTGCCACCGCAGAGTTGTTTCTTCAATTTCCTTAGTAATAACTCTAAAAGTGAGAGTGATAAACTGTTCAGTATTTTTCCTATATTTTGTACCGAACATTACGATCTTAAACATTCCCGGGATAGAATCATTATAAGTCATATGAACATTTGTCAAGTCCTCTGATTTATGTATGTCAATTAATTCAAGAGCAGATTCATTGTATTCACCCCAAATATCTGCACAACCCAGTGAATCTCCTTCATTAAGGCTCAAAGGAATGCTGAATTCATATGCTGCTGTTAAAATTCTATCAGCTGCAATACTATTCTTATCATGAACCTTTTCAAATTTTACAGATTGCGCACTTTGATAATTTAACCAATCACCGTTAACATCTCCAAGTATATAAGCAGTAAAATCTTTTTCAACATTTTCCTTAATGTTTTCACAGAAGAAAGACACTGGTGAAAACTTCCATTCTCTTGCACCTGAAAACTCCTGATCATCAACATCAACCGCTGCTCTGGCAATGTAGTGTGCATCCGACATCTCTATACTGCCATTGTTATCAACATCTGCAGCCTCGGCAGCTATCCCATATAAATGTTCTATATTAACTGCATGCCGTGCGGTCAAAAAAGCATCATAAGAAGAAATGACCAGACCTTCAACATCTTCTGCCTTCTCTTTAGAAGGAGTGACTGATATATTATTACCAGCCTTTATTCCCAGAAACTGATATATACCGCTATTATTGGTAAATGTTTCATCCTCTTTTCCACCCTGCATTTTCATTCTTACATCAGGAACAAATTTATTGTGTTTAAAATACTTGACTTTTCCGTTAAAAGAAAATGTCCTGAGATCAAGTAAGATATCTTCCTTCTCAAACCAAGTATCATTAATTCTGTAATGTTGCCAATACATTTGTGTTGTATCATCTATAACATCAGGAATTATATTAAAAATTATCTGTATGAATTCATCTTCTTCCCATACCGACACTGAATTGAACAGAGCGATCTTTAAAATACCGGGAACACTGCTATTATACACCAATTGAAAATCATCGGTTAATGAAGTAGTTTTAATATCCTGAACTGAGAATAAGGACGGATCGTATTCTAACCATAAATCAGAAGATAACATCAGCATATTCCCAGGCAAAGTCAGCCCGATAGTAACAGTGCTGTCACCATGATAAACCTCATAATAATCATGGTTATGTATCACCTTATTGTTTATTGACCCCTCTGGTGTAGTCCAGTTACCATCCACATCACCTAAAAGCCAGGAAACAAAATTCTGTCCCCCGAAATTTGATTCCATCATTCTTTCTATATGAATCTGAGGAGGATCAAATTTCCAGTCTCCAGCCCGAGAACCATTGCTGTTGGGCAATCCTACTGCCTTTTTGGCTATCAATAAAGGATCTGTTTGATCAATAATATTATTTTCATTAACATCTGCTGCCTTTGCAGAAAAACCTGTTAGATTTTTTATCCCTTCAGCTGCACGGGCAGTTAATGCCGCATCATAAGCAGAAATTGTACATTCTCCAACATCTGAATCACTGGTCTTGAAAGCTGTTATATTTAAATTGTTGTATCCTCTATCAACCGGAAATTTATATAAACCATTATTATTTGAATATGTATCCAATGACTTAGAACCGCTTATCTGAAGCTTAACAGATGGTACGTCTCGGTTTTGCTTATAATAATCGACCTTTCCACTAACGATAAAACTATGGTAATACACCCTGTCTTCTTCTGTAATAGTAATAAAGGTATCAGCTGGTACTAACATTTCTCTTTGAACAATACCACTCGGCCAGTAAATAATCAGACTGTCAACCACACTGTTTCCAGCCAGTCCAAATTCAACCGGTAAACTGTCCATTTTATATCCATCCCCGCCCAAAACCTGCCTCATTTGCAGCTTTCCGTTTGTATATGCAACTACCCTGGAACTTATTCCGTCTCTGTTGGATTCGTCTCCAACCAGTTTGACATGCAGCCAGTGATTTTCACCACCTGAATTCTCAAATAATGTTGTATAGTACTTAGGAGGATCTTTATCAGTTCTTGCAAGAAAAATATCAAGATAACCGTCCTGATTATAATCTGCAATCGGGGCTGAATAATTAAAACGGGTATTTTCTTTGATGTTTGCACTTCCGGCAACATCAGTAAAGGTTCCATCCCCATTATTCCTGTATAAACGAAAACCTGATCCTAAACTGGAAACTACCAATATATCAATATATCCATCATTATTGAAATCGGCTACAGATAATCCTCCTCCATAAGGGGCACGACCAAGTTTTTCCCATAAACCGGATCCCTGGGTCACCTCAGTAAAAGTACCGTCTTTGTTATTCTTGTACAGTATTGATTTATCATCACATCTCCTGGTATAGAGATCAAACCATCCATCATTATTGTAATCTAAAAATATTGCTCCATAAAATCTGTTTTGTTTTACTATCCCCCGCTCTTCAGTTTCCTCAGAAAATGTACCATCTCCGTTATTTATAAACAGACGACAATCTGTTTCATAATTAGCATCAAAAAAATCCATATAACCATCATTGTTGATATCAGCAAATGCAAATCCCCAGATATCCTTAGAATCACGGATATAATCTAAGCCTGCCTCTTTACTTTGAAGTAAAAATTTTGCATTATCAATATTTCTGTAAACCAGTAAAGAAGGATTACTATACCGGGTGTCACCAAAACTGAATAAATCCAAAAGACCGTCATTATTATAATCCACAAATGCAACATTTCTTCCTCTGTTTTTATGATACACTTTGGAATTATTGGTAGCATTCCAGAAAATACCATCATTATCCTGCCAGTATAACAGTACTTTTTCTGTTGGATAGTGACCATTAGCAATCACAAAATCTGTTTTTCCATTATTATCAAAATCTGCTGCTGCAAATCCCTGAGCGCTTGTACGCGGACTGGAGCCCGAAACTCTGGCCTGCTTGGTTACATTTTTAAACGTCCCGTCTCCCATATTCTTGAGGAGAGCGTGAGGAAGATTCAACCCGGACCAGTCTCCAAAACTTTCATTATGCACTATAAATATATCAGGCAAATTATCTCCGTTATAATCAAAGAAACCAGATCCGTGCGTATTGCATACTACATTAGTTTTGGTTTTCCCTCCGACATTTTTAAAATGTATCTTTTGAGTTTGTGAAAAAAGCATCTGATCACCAAACAAACTGCAAATCAGGAGTATTGAAACTTTTAAAATTATTTTCTTCATATTACTACCCATAATATAAATTACATATAATATTTCTTAATTTATGCAAAAGGTATTTTAGTCATCGTATAATCCGGATCAGGATGTATGGTGGCAGTCCATATCATAGCTTTACGCATAATATTTCCGATCAAAGGCCAGGACTTCATTCTATGTACGCTCTGAGCAAGAGATCTGCTGTAATCAAACGGAGGCTGAGAGTAATCATATTCATGCAGTCTCTGATACCGATCACAAAAACCCCATCGTTCAACCAATTTATTAGGGGACTGAGTTTTAAATTTCACGATAATTTCTTTTTTCTTCTGTAATTGAGCATCTGTCATTTTTAAATAATAAACCTTGTCATTACGCACAGGTTCAGGAGGATAATCATAACTGACTAATGGTATAAATCGTGTAAGTCCTGATAAAATCTTTTCCGGAGTTGTTTTAAAAGACATAAAGAAATTATATATTGGCGATTCATAAACAGCGCAACGCAAATCCAGCTTATCTAAAGCTTTACTGACCATATAATTTGTCACATCATGCTGATAATGTCCACCCTCATAAAGAGGTATAAATATTGTTTCTGGTCTTGCCCCTTTTATATATGTACTGATCCGATCGATACCTTCATCAATTTCATCTCTGGTGAGAAAACTTTCATTATTCGTATAGGGCAAAAATTCTATTGTTACTGAATCTTTCCCTAAAACAGACCAAGCATCTAATGCCTCCTGTTTACGGGTAACCTTATCATCTTTATAGCCATCAGTAGTATAAAGAATGTTCACATGTCCCCCCTTTTCAACTGTCTGAACTGCATATCCCCCGGCCAAAGCAACACAATCATCCTGATGAGGAGCAATAATCAAAATATTCTCACCATGTGACTGAATAAATGTTTTATTTTGATTTCTTATCTTATAGAATAACCACATAACAAATGCTGAATACATCAAAAATAAAAAACATACACCACACACCAATAATTTTAACCATAATGAGACAGGTATTACAAATACCACAATTAGGATAATTGAAGAAACCAAAATTAAAACTATCATTCTTAATGTAAAATTTTTACTTGCCATTACCTTTAATTCTTTTGAATAACTTTATAAATTTTTTCAATTGTTGAAAAATTATCTTCTGTTATATCCTCAATTTGTATCACAACATTCAAATGTTCATCAATATAAGAAAGAAATTCTACAATCCCATAAGAATCAAGTATATTTTTCTCAAACAAATCTTCATCATCCTCAGGCGAATAATCACTATATTCTTTAAAAAAATCTCTCAATGTCTCTTTAATATGATCTTTATCCATTAATCCCTCATATTATAAATTAAATAATACCAGCTCAGAATACAGATTGTCAATATCATATCTCCTCAGTTCAGAAGACCTGAATAATGGTTTATTTTTTAACTTTAATTTTTTGGAAAAAGCAACTCTCCTGCCTTCTATAAAACGCTCATCAATGACTATTGCCAGAACTTTAAACTTAGAACATAACCAAAAACGAAATGAATTAAAATACTTGTTAAATACTTCTAAATCACTAATATAATGAACTCTGGCCATGAGGAACGGCATTTTTTTTCTTACCATCCTCGTCATTACAATATAACACTTTCCCTTTGAAGTTTTAATTAATATATGATGACAATATCTGAATTGATGATCAAGAAAAATACTCCTGTTATGATCATCCAGTTCTTTGTTCACTACTTTTTTATCTTCAATAAAAGAAATATCAGGAAATCTCTTTATTATATTCGGTAGAGGAAAAATAAATCTGTAATAAGATTCAAGCTGCTTAAATCCAGCTCTCTTTAAAAGATTATACACTTCCTTAGATGGAGTAAAATCTGTAATAGTATATGATTTCAGTTTTAGGACAGGCTGAAGCATAAAAATACTCTTACTCCGGTATTTTTCATATACTATCCAAGAGGTTAAATTACAAAATTTATACTTTTCTCCATTTATTATTCGTTGATTGAATAAAAGCCCTAAAAATCCTACTGCCTCATTCTGATCCATCATAATGTATCCACAATACCCTTCATCTGTATCCCAGTTCTGATAAAACAGTCTTTTCCAATCTTTCCGGGTCATATAACGGGCATTGAAATCCTTTAATAAAGGATATATCAATTCAAAATCTTCTTTTACAGCTTTTCTTATTTTGGCCATGTATTAACTCACACTTGGTATTTTCTTTACGTTATCATAACCATAAACCATAATCTCAACAGGTTCAGGATGTGATAAAAACAAGAGAGGACTTGCGGTAAGCGCATAGGCTCCTGAATTCATGAATCCGATGTAATTCCCTCTAGTTACCTGAGGTATCTCTACCTTACTGCCCATAATATCAATTGTTGTACATAAAGGCCCCACAAAAGTAACAAATTCGGATTTTTTATTATCAGGATTAGAAAGATTGATAATTTTAAAATTCTTTCGTATAACCTGCCCGAAATTCCCACTGGCTGCCAAATGATGGTTCATTCCCCCGTTAAGCACACAATATACTGTATCTCTGGAATTCTTTTTATCAACCACTTGAGTAATATAATACCCTGCTTCAGCCATTATAAATCTGCCCAGTTCTATAATACCGGTAAGTGTTGGTAAATTTTGCTTTTTTTTAAAATCAGAAAATACTTTACTTAAAGTAATGGATACATCCTCAGCAGGCAGACTGCTTTGTTCTTTATAATAAGGCACTCCAAATCCGCCTCCGAAATTAATCTGCTGAGGCACAACACCGAATCCTTTAATAAATGTTTTTACAATTTTCATTGTATTCTTAAAATTATTTATCAGGGCTTCAGGTATCAGACACTGCGTTCCGGAATATACATGATACCCGACAAAATTACAGTTACTGCTTTTCTCCAGCAATGCAAAAAATTCTCCGCAGCTCTCTTCATCAATTCCAAACTGTGAGGATCTGCCGCCCATTTTAATAGCAAATTCCTTAAATACCTGTGCCGGATTTATTCTCAAAGAAACATTAGCATTAGTATTTAACTCCTCAGCAATCTTCTGGATTCTTTTCAATTCGTTTATGGATTCTATACTGATAGATCCGATGTTATGTTTAATGGCCTCTTTTAATTCATCATCACTCTTTCCCGGTCCGGCAAAACTCATATACTCAGCCTTAAATCCTCCCTTCAGGGAAAGCTGTAATTCTCCCCCTGAAGAAATGTCCGCACCGTCTGTCTCCTGACTGAGCATGTTAAGCAGTTCTGTATTGGGATTTGCTTTTACTGCATAATATAATTCAATATCATCCCCTAAATTATTTTTTAACATTCTGATCCGATCCCGGACAAAACGCATATCGTACACATAACAGGGTGTTCCATATTCCATAACAATTCTGATGAGATCAATTCCTTTAAAAGGGGTTGTAATTGTGTCTGCTTTACTCATTGTTACACTCTTGCATAACCTTTGTCCGGTCGATCTTGCCGTTGGAAGTCAAGGGAAAATTGTCCCGCACCACGATATCATCCGGAACCAGATAAAAGGGGAATTCCTGTTTGCACTTCATGAGGATCTTTTCAGCTGACCACTCAGCATTGTTTAATTGTATAATTGCTCTTAAGTTAATACTATCATTTTCCTCATATCCGGTTACCACACATTCTGCCACACCCTCAAAATTATTAATAAGTTCTTCAACTTCACTGGGACTTACCCGATACCCCTTTGTTTTTATCATATTATCTTTCCGGCCTATAAAATATAGGAATCCATCCTCATCCTTTTTTACAATATCCCCTGAAAAAACAACCGTTTCCAGATGAGCATTCCTTTTTGAAAGAAAGGGATTAGGTTTAAATACCTCTCTTGTTTTTTCAGGATTATTCCAGTACCCTTTGGAGATCAAGGCGCCTCTGTGTATAAGTTCTCCCTCTTCATGAGGGCCACATTCTTTGCCTTTTTTATTGATAACCATTAACTGAACATTCGGAACTGCCTTTCCTATAGAATCAGGACGACTATCGATCTGAGCAGGATCAAGATATGTTGATCTGAATGCCTCAGTAAGTCCGTACATAAGATA
The DNA here is from genome assembly GCA_964515295.1 of uncultured bacterium. Lineage (GTDB taxonomy): Bacteria > Zhuqueibacterota > QNDG01 > QNDG01 > CAYUAG01 > CAYUAG01. Next base: position 27,694 of record CAZETW010000001.1, read on the forward strand.
TATCTTTGCCTGCGAAAATAAACTTCTTAGTTTTTTGACTGTAGATACCGGTACTTTTCCACCTGTATTGGTAATGACTCTGATCCTGGAAAAATCATAATTTTTAGACAAATCAGTTAATTTAGGATGAAATATCTTAGACCATATAGGTGTCATGCCGGCAAATACAGTTATCTGTTTATTATCAAGAATCTGTAAAAGATCATTGGGTAGAAAAAATCTGTGCAGATATATTGTTGCCCCCATATACAGAGTATTGATTAACTGATTAAATCCGTAATCAAAATTGAATGGTAAAGCACCGATCATTCGATCATTAGATTTTAAACCGGTATACTGACTGACAATTTTACCACCATCAATTGTGTTCCGATGAGAAATCACTATTCCTTTTGGCTGTCCGGTTGAACCGGATGTATATATAATATGTGAAGTATCCTCACTTATACGACAACACTCACTATTATATTCCGGCAGAGAATCCCAGGTCCCGTCAAATACAATTGTTTTTTTAAAAATATCAGTATTATCTCCATAAAACACTAATGCTCTCTCTACACCTGCGTTTTTAAACACTGAAAAATTATTCCTGATCCTTTTATGAGAAGTAATAATAGTTGATATCCCGGCATCCTTGATAATATGGTATATCTGTTTCTCTCTCAGGATTGAGTTTATGATAATCAGCACAGCACCAGCATAAAATACTCCTAATATAGAAACCACCTGATCTATTGAACGGTCCATGAATACACCAATATGTTCTCCTGGTTTTACACCCAGATCCTGTAACCTTCCGGCTATTTTCCGGGAATAATCAACAGTCTCTTTATAAGTAAGGCTGTTATCAGCTTCTTCCAGACAGATTTTATCAGGAAATTTTTTTCCTGATTCTTCCAGTAAATGTTGTATTAAATATGGCCGCATATTCTCTGTCTCATCTTAAGAGTATACATTTTCTTTTCTTTAAGGCTTTATCCGTTCTTAAAATATAAAAATAAATCCCACTGCTTACATCTCCCCCCGCATCATTAGTGCCATCCCAGATAATAGTATGTTTTCCTCTGCCTTTTACTCCCTTACACAATGTTTTAATATGCTGTCCTCTGGTGTTGTATACTGATAGTTCTATAATACAATTATGGGGGACAGAAAACTCAATCATTGTTTCAGGATTAAAGGGATTCGGCTGATTCTGTTTTAATATATAATCTGCCGGGATCTCACCAGCTTCATCAATATCAGTGGTTTTTCTCATTTCTGCCGTTACATTTCTCGGAGCACTCATGATAATTTCATCCGGATTATAACTGCCGGTTAAATCTCCCTTCCAGTTAACAAATTCAAATCCCGGTGCAGAGTTGACCTGTACTGTTACGATTGAATCTTTATAAAACCAGTCCGATTCAGGCAGCATCACACCACCCTCAGGAGGAGTAACAGAAGTTGACAGATAGTATTTTGTCAGAAAAAATGCTCTGTATAAACTGTTTACCCCCGCCTCTATTGTCTGTACTCGTTTTCCTTTGTTGTTCCACTCATTAAATATAAATTTCACCCCGCTTAAAGGGCTGTATGAATCAGTTGTTCCGATTGTATGAATTGTCCCCGAAATCCATTTGAATTGCTTTGGTGATATATAGGTTGTACCATCAACAGTGATTGGAATTCCCTCCGGATCAGTTGTTACAGTAACTGTACCACGTATAATAAAATGAGCACATATATTTTTGGGATTGTCAATAAAAATGTCAGCCGGATTAGTATTTCCGCTGAGATCCCCGCTCCAGTAGGAAAATTCATAATCCGTATTCTGTGCAGGTTTTGCAGTTATTGTTACCTGTTCACCTTTATTATACCATTCATTACCACTGCTGAACTGTATAGATCCTCCCCAGGCTGGAACTGTGGATGTGGTAACTTTATATTGCAAATCCCAGCGAGCTTTCTCAGTCACAGGATTATTAATAATTATAGTGTGAGAGATATCCTCTCCACTGTATGCTCCTTTTCCAATTCCGATCCATTCAACAAATACATACTGTGAATCACCTTCCATAGTAATAACAGGAGGAGCAATGGAAAAAACAGCCTCGGAACCCTCCTTATACCAGCCGTCTCCCTGAGTAATACCATGCCCTGAATTGTCAACTGTAAGATGATGTTGTTTCTGCCAGTTTGCAGTTACTGTTTTAGGAGAATCCATTATCAATAAAACCACAACTGATGTATCTCCCTGCGCATCATCTGACCAATTGAGGAATTTGTGCCGTGTTTGATCGTCATAGTGATATCTGTCTACTGAAATAACAGCGGTGGAATCCCGGTTATACCACCTCTCACCTTCAGGGTTGCCGTAGGATGAGTTTACTATAAGATAGTATTGAGTGAAATAACGAGCAGTAACCGTACTGTTCGTGAGAGGGACAGTATATAACTGACGCTTTTCTCCCTGGTTGCTCCAGGTGTTAAATTTATAGCGGGTTCTATTATCCAGAGATTGCACTGAATCTGCATCAAGATAATGTTCTGAATCTTCTAACCAGGTAAAAGTGTGTGAATCAGTATATAAAGTATCATCTGCAGTAAATTCCAGTCCCGGCGGATCAGTAGTGATGGTAACCTGGATTTCTTTTTTAAAATTAGCAGTAATATCTTTGGGCTTTGATACAGTAATGATTACAGAACTTTCAGTACTGGACAGGTCACCGGACCAGCCGGTGAATTTATACCCCTCTGCCGCAGAGGCATTCAGACCTACTTCACTGTCTTCTTCATACCAGCTACCTGGTGGTGAAGGAGTTATATCTCCCCCCTCATCAGGCTGTTCTGACAGAGAAAGATAATGCCTGGTGATCCAGTGAGCATTAATGATCTTGGCATCATCCATGATCACAGAACCGGAAGTTGCAGTCCCGGAATAATCTCCGCTCCAATGGTCAAAAAAATACCTGGTTAAATTATCTCCGATAGGTGAAGTCAGAGAAAACGAGGCTGTTGTATCTGAGTCATACCATTTTTCACCCTGTGGATTCCCATATGGAGAATTAAGGGTGAGATAATATTGGGTGTCCCAGGAAGCGGTAATGATTTTGGGGCTTTCCATGGTTACTGAACCGGAAGGATCTGCCCCGCTGTAATCCCCTCCCCAGCTGTTAAACAGATAACGGGTAGTACTGTCAACATCCGGAGTCGTAACTGAAAAAGATACATTCTGATTTTCATCATACCATCCTTCCCCCTGAGGATTTCCGTGTGGAGTATCAAGTGATAAATAGTACTGTTCTTTAAAGTTAATGCTCAGATTATCATTAGCACCCGGAACATGATAATTGCGCGCTATATCTTCTGCTCCATCACTCCAGGAAGAAAACACATAACGGCTGCCCTGACTGAAAGGCTGAGGAGATTCAGCCTTTAAATAATATATACTGCCTTCAGTCCAGAAAAAAGTATGCGGGGCTGTATATAATACAGCATTAGCGTAAAATTGTAATCCCGGAGGCTGAGTGCTGATGGTAATATAGACTTTTTTACCAAAGTTTGCATAAACATTCTTGGGTTCTGACATGGAAATGGTAAGAGGATTCTTATCCCCGGATACGCTTCCTGACCACCCGGTAAACTCATAACCACTGAACGAAGCAGCACTCACCGTAATACTACTATCAGCGTCAACCCATTGTCCGGGAGGTGAAGGGATGATAGTACCGCTGGCATCAGGATTAATTCCGGTAGTTAAGAAATACTGCACAGCCCAGACAGCAAACACAGTTTTACTTGTGTCCATAACAACAGTTGCAGTAGCAGTAGAATCATAATGATCTCCCATCCAGTTATCAAAAATATATTTAATTGAATAATCTATTACTGGTGATGTAACAGAAAAGGTTGCTGAACTATCAGCATCATACCATCCTCCGCCCTGAGTATCCCCGTGAAGTGAAATAACTGTCAGTTTGAACTGTTTTTTAAAATATACTGTTAAGGTATCATTATAACCCGGAACACTATAGATGTGAGTTTGTTCTCCACCATCTTCCCAGTTTTTATAAACATACTTAAATTCACTGCTGCTGTCTTGCGGGGATGGTGCAGAAAGCAAATATGTATCCCCCTTGCTCCATTGAAAAGTATAGGGGGCAGTATATTCAACACTGTCAACCTCAAATACTAAACCAGCTGGATTTGTATTAATGGTGATTGAATAAGTATCATTTTTTTCAGCCTTAAGCGGATCAATCGGGGGGGCTCGATCGCCAGCAAATAAATTACTCACCATGGATACAATGATTAAATATATAAATAATAAAAAAAAATTATAATTTCTATTTAGCAAATACAACCTTTCTCATTTTTATTATATCATCTGCTTTAAAACTGATAATATAAACACCAGAACTCAGAGAATTATTATAGTTATCCTTTCCGTTCCAAACTACTGAATGACTGCCAGACATCATATACTCATCAACTAATTTTTTTATATATCTTCCCTTTAAATCATAAACGTCAATGTTTATATAAGCTGATGTGGGTAAATGATAATCAATTCTGGTCTGAGAGTTAAAAGGATTGGGATAGTTTTGAAATATTTTAAACCCTTTCACCGGATTAAATTCCGGGTCCCTAATATCCGTATACGGTACAGTTAATGTCCTGTATTTATCATTGCACCATACTGCATTTCCATTAGTATCTATCGCCTTGACACTCCAGTAATATACGCCTTCTTCAACTGTAAAAATTAATAAAATCGATTCTCTGATAAGTGATGTATGTTTTCTTAAAATCCCGGATTGAAAAGTTGAATCTGTTCCTAAATAAAATGTATAGGTTATGGAGTCATTCTTGTCTACATTCACCGATTCTTCCCAAAAAAATTCAATTTCATTCTCTCCACTCTGTATTATAGTATCCTGGGGACTTATTAAGCTGAAGGGAAGAGGATCATCTTCTACGGGAAGAACCGTTACTTTAAAAGTATCAGAATCAGAGTAATTATAAATATCAGAAACAATTATTATTAAAGTTGCCACCCCACTCCAGTGTGGATCGGGTATTAAGGTTAAATTTGGTTTTTCATAAACACAGGTAAAGTAATCACTGCCCTGAATACTTATATCCAATTCATCAATGGTATTATCAGGATCACCTATATGAGAAACAATATTAAAAGTATAAGTACTGTCTTCGAAAAATTTTATATCATCAATCGTAGTAATATAAGGCGGTTCGTTGTGAATAATGTTCAGTCTTGCTCCAGATTCGGAAGAAATTTCCGTTTCGAGCTGTCCCTGAACATCATAGAATAAGGCCTTTTGAATATTAATATCTGTTTTACGCTCTACATCCTTAATAACCCGGACATCTATAAATAATAAGGTATCAAGGCTGTCCAGAGCATTAATGAATAATGATTCTGTAGAAAAATTAACTACTCGGAACTCTCCGGTCAAACGATTATAAAATGGTTCGCCCCAATCTTCGGCTAAGGTACCTTTCTGAGAGACACCGTATATTTCAATAAGTTCAGGGTTATAATTAAACTGCAGATGATACGCCACTATAGTATCATCAACTGCAGAACTAAGCTGAACCGGCAGTGAAAACTCATAATTATAACATACCGTTGAATCAGGGATACTAATACTAATTTGACTCATTAATGATTCTAAAGTAACCAAAGTATAAAAAAAGACTGATATAACAGCTATTATATTTTTTCTATTAAAATTCATCTTCAAAATAAATGTATAACAATTTTAATTTGTTTTCAACCAATTAATCGATATTCTTTTCACTTTTATGTCCACCCTCTTAATATATTAAATTTCTCAGTTCACAACAAAATTTTGCCCACGAAAAACTGTATTGTATTAATTATTAAAGTTTTAATTTCCGTGGGCTTCATTTTTAATGATTTTACTCACTTTTTATTTATATTTAAAGTTTCAGCACACTGTATCCCCATAAATTTTCTTATGTAAATTCCAATCAATTACATCTATCATTATTTCAGCTTAACCATTCTCTTGATCAATATATTATTCTCTGTGCTTAAACGATAGATATATATACCTGTTGAAACTTCTGCACCCTGTTCGTTTCTGCCGTTCCAATCAACTTCATAAAATCCGGGGGTTTTAAATTCATTTACAAGCACTTTAATCTGCTGTCCCATCATATTATATATCGCCAAATTAACTGTACCAGCTTCCGGAATCTCATAATGAATTCTGGTTGACGGATTGAAAGGATTGGGATAATTCTGAGAGAGTATGTATTTCTCCGGTGCCGGGACTTTGATCATTAAAGGAGAGTGTTCGGTGCTGTTTCCATACACATCTATATCAGCGACCTTATAAAAATACGTAACACCAACCTGAACTCTGGTATCTTTATAGCGATAAATACCTTCTTCATTTGGCTGAATAAGAGAACTGTTAATCTTATGATACGTACCTGATTCAGTTATACTGCGCAGAACATTAAATCCCTGATTGTTATTTTCGAAAGAAGTAGACCAATGAATATCAACACAATTACTATTTTTTTCAAATTGGATAAAATAAGATGCAAGCTGTATACTGGTTTGAATAATTTCAACTGTCCAGGTATATTCACTGGCAAACGAAACTCCTCCGTCATCACTAATACGTACTTTGACATTGATATTTTCATCCCCGGAATAATCTTTATCAATTTTATGATAATATACTGCATAATTATGATTCTGGACTATCTGACCATTTACTTCCCATCTGTAGGTTAGCGGATCTCTATCCGGATCCTCAGCCTCAACCCAGAACATAACCTCGCTGCCGGCATTCACTGTGGTATCTCTTGATACAGGAAGTGTTGATTTAATAGTTGGGATTCTGTTATTATTTATCACCTCAATGGGTAAGGTAACTGTATCATATCCTCCTTTACCGTCAGTAACTCGTAAAACGATTGAATAAGAACCAGCCTGTTGATAATTAGGTGTCCAGGTAAAGGTTGCGGTTGTCTCAGTATTTTTAATTATATTTGCACCTTCCGGAAGATCAATAAATCCTTCCTGATATGCCTGAAAGGATAAAACATCCTGTAGATCATTATCACTTGCATAAACGGCAATAGTAAGTGGCCAGGGATTATTTTCATTTATCTGATAAGGTGAATTATCGAGTAGATTTTGCTTATTAGAAATTACCGGAAAATATTCATTTTCAACTGCTTCTACATAAAATTCCACTACATTTTGGGAAACAGCTGTTATAACCGCTTCACCCGTTGTATTCCCGGCTTTGAACTTAACCATAGCATGACCATTACTGTCAGTCAAAACCGGCTGTGCTCCGATAATTTCACCATCACCTTGTTTTGTAAAGGTAACAGAAGTTGCTGAAACCGGATTTCCGAATTGATCTACGACTTTAACCATAAGCGGATCTGGCAGAATATGTCCGATAGTACCTTTCTGATTATTTCCTCGTACAATTATCATTTCTGCTGCCTGATCTGGCTGCGGGTATATAATAAATTCCAGAGGTGACCCTTTGAGTTGATTATTGGTGGCTTCAATAATTATAGTTTCAACCGAACTTCCAATTGCTATAGTAGCACTGGCCACTCCTCCTGTGTTGGTCTTTATCAGATATTCCTGATTTCCCTCAATAGTGGCATCTCCTTGTATAACAGTAAAAGTAATGGGTACATCTTTTACTTTATTGCCAAATTTATCAGTAACTATTGCTTCAACTGTAATATTCGATTCAAGATATCCTTGTCTTGTTCTGTCTCCGGAATCAATATAATTAATATTTCTCGGTAAACCGGAACTTACAAAAACTTTAAATTCAACAGGTGAACCCGCTAAATTCCTGTTTATTGCCTTAACATAATTTTGCGTTCCGCTTTGATCACCAGCAGTAAATAATGTCCAGGCTTGTCCCCATTCATTAGTTTTCATAGAAGTATGTGAGACTTCACCACCTCCCTCAACTTCAAAACTTACCGGAACACCGTAAACAAATCTGTCATTATTATCAACAACTCTGACTTTTAAGGTATCAGTTAACTGTTCTCCGGCTTTTCCATTCAAAGCTAAAGAAGTTACATTATCAATCTTATATGCTTCATTATCCTCAGCAGTGGCTTCAAAATTTAAAGAACTTACAATAGAAACATCAGCGGTTACTGATACTATATTCAGTCCTGTCTCTGGACCTAAAATCAGCTGAGACTGTGCTAATCCTTGCTCATTACTAATAACTGGCTGTTTTTCTACAATTTCACCTCCACCATCGGAGATTTGAAAAGTAACAGGAATACCTTCTTTGGAATTTTGATTTGCATCAGTCACTTCCACCATCAATGGATACTTAAGAACTGTATTGATATTCCCCACCTGATGATCAGTGTCTTTTTCATTATATTTCTTGATGTAAGCGGCTTCTGTAGGATTAACATATACAGTATCAACCGTATTCAACTGAATGTTTTCATCAGTTACTTGTGCATATACAATCTTCCGACCAGCAGAATAGGAAACAAAGGTGGCATGAGTCTGTCCCTTCTCATCAGTAGGTTGCTCTGGCCCGTATATATGAATTCTATCCTTAGGAAGCACCTTGATAGTAACACTTTTCCCGAAAATTGGATTACTATATTTATCATACAATGTAACCGTTACACCTGCAGAATCCCTCCCGGAAGCTTCTATCGTAGGGGTAGCATCTATCATCGATGAATCCGGATCCACTGAATCTGCTTCTGCAGAGGCATAAATATATATCGGAGCTCCCTTTAAAGTATTCACTCCATTACTTGCAGAAATCTTTAATATATTATTATCTTCACCTGCCTTTTTCCCCAATACCCAATCTAGGGAAGCCTTTCCGCTATCATTAGTTGCAACAACAGTGGTAGTATCGCCTAGTCCGTTCAGATGGCCGCCGCCTTTTATTACTGACCAATTTACTGTTACATCTTTCACAGGATTTCCTGGTTTTGTATCATCCAATACCTTAACTTTAACATTTACTGGTTTACCTACGGTTCCTGAAATATGAGAAGGTGAAAGGGCAAACATGGTATCAGCATTCGAAACTACAGCCGAAAGATGAAATTTGACTTCACGATGATTATAGGCATTATTAAAATATACTGTAACTTCATTATTATATTTACCTACTTTCGGTCCCAGGGTTAACCAGGCAGAGGCTAAACCGCTGTGATCAGAATAAAAAACCAATGAATCCTTCGGTGTTTCACCGCTAAAATATCCATCTCCTGCAGTAACTTTATAGGTGAGCGGTTGATTAACAACTGGTTTTCCCTCACTGTCGATCATTTTTACTTTTAAGGGACCAACTATTTCACCTACTACTCCGGAAAGACTATCACCCTCAACTTTTAACAACTTGTCTGCATCTGAGGAAACATACAAGGTAAAACGTTTCGGTGATCCTTTTACCGGATAGAATCCATCTGTTGCCGAGGCTTTTATAATATTATTGTATTTACCATGGTACTGGCCGGCTCTTACCCTGATAGATGCAACGCCATCAGGATAATTTGTGGTATCAAAGGCTACTTCTCCTCCGGCGCTGAATTTAAAACCATACCCCTCTGTTTCATAAATAATGGGAACACCCCCAGCAGGAGCCCCAGAAGGTGAACTTGCATATATCTTTAAAGGAAATTTAAATATGGTTCCTGCCTTTGCTTTCTGATTATCTCCACTCCCCTGAGGTTTATATATCTCAGATATTTTATAAAAAGCTGTATCAACTAATACAGTATCAAAATGCAGACTGGTCCTGGCGATAACTATCACTTCCTCAGGATCAGGACCCATGGTAATATTTCCTTTGGCAATTCCCAGATTATCTGTATAAAACCGATGTTCTGCAACTGACGCTTTTCCTTTTATCACCTCAAAAGTAACAGGAGTATTCTTAATTGGCAGAGGCGGAGTTGCATCATCCAAAACCTGTACCTGTAAAATCTCTTTGAACGTTTCATTAATATAGAGTTTTTGATCTGCCTGAAGTGAGACCGGGAGCAGCTTACCCACTAAACCAGTCCCTTTGTTTACCCGGCCTGTAAACTTAATTTGCTGACCTGTATATCCTTCAAAAGTTGCCAGCACTTCATATAAAGTATCCTGACGTCCAAGCGTTAAATACGTCGATGCTTTTCCATACTCATCAGAAAAAACACTTGTATCAGAGAGGCTTCCGTCTAAAGAATTTACAATCTCAAAATTGACCTTATGATTAGGTACTTTATTCTGATATGCATCCAGCAGAGTAATGACAAACTGTTTTGGCAGTGTGGTACCTGCATCACCATATTGGTTATCATTTAATTTTAATAATGAACTCGGAACATCCGGTAAAGCTTCAGCTTCAAAAGCCACTGAATTTTCAGCTCCTAAAGGTCTGGCAATAATCCTATTAAGTCCTTCATTTATATCAGGAGTACTTTTATCATCAGCAGTGGTGCCCAGGGTCCAGGTAGCAGTAGCTATTCCATTGTCATTGGTTAAAACCGCATTATTGGGTTCAGTATCCGGAACATTTATATACCCTTCTTCTCTGGTCAGCAGCAACTTGTCCAGGGGAACATCTGCATGGACAGTTTTGATTTTCAGCGTATGCATCCCTTTACTGAGTTGCCGGGTAAAATTCTCACCTTTGTATCCTACCTGTACTACATCCCATATCCAGTTAGGACTTCCACCCTGTTTCTGCTGAATATACCACGTAAATTCTTCTTCATTGGCTGTACCTTCATCAAAAACAACAGCAAAATTCCACCCCTTATAATCATTCTGCGCCCACTTGGTGCGAGCATAGAGCGTATACGTACCTGCCTGATCAATATATATCTTGTATTCAGCATATCCGGTTCTATCCGGGGTTTCCTGGGATGATTTAATATACTTCCCGCCTGAGGCAGTCTGATCTTCAATCTCAACCATGGGCGTTTCTATGGAGGTATACCACTCTGCCTCAATATACAGCCTGTCATTATTGATTTCTCCTGATCCGATACTTCCGTTACCTTTTGTTACATTAAAATATACCGGCCAGTCAGGAAGGAAAATATTATTTTTATCATATACCCGGACCTGCAGCTCTTGCTCTAATTCTTTATTTACTGTATCGGAAGGTAATGAAACCGGACCTACAGCTTCAATATATTCTGCATTCATTCTCATAAATGAAGTTGAAAAAGAATTTACTGCGTTATAACGGTTATTTGCCTTCTGAGTGAGCATTATACCTGCATAGTTTTCTTCCTTATTCCCGAATAACTTCTTATAATCATACAATGCAAACCTGGATGCTGCCCGCCAGGATGAGCCGCTTATTCCTCTTTTTATAAATAAATCAAATCTGTTATAGGCATTATTATCAGTATTGATAATTACTGCTAAGGTATCCCCTGCTCCCGGATATCCGCCTAAATTTTCAATATCTAAAGGAACAGCATCTAATCGTGAATTAGTAGGATCAGCAATAATACCATTATCTATACGAAACAGATATATTACATCCAGCTGATTACGGATAAATAACAAGTAACCATTTGCTGATGTGCTTGTATCACTGGCCAGCAAAACAAATCCTCCGTTTGCATTTTCTCCGCTTTGAGGATCCTGTACACTGTTGCCCCATACCATTCTGACTTCAGAGGGATTTGTCCCGCTTTTATAGATTGCCATACTCCCCCAGTCTCCGGTCTGATAATCATTATACAGCTCTCCGTTGTCTTCATCAATTTTGTATTCATCCGGATTATATACCCAGTTACTGGTAAACACATCACTTTCATCCAATTCATCAGTAATCAGATTTCTCTTTGCTGTTCTGGATGATACTGTCGGAGACAAGTCTCCGCTGTTTCCCCAGTCATCAATGGTTTTAATGGCAAAATAATAATCAGTATTCGCTAACAGACCTTCAACTGTGACACTCTGGGTAGGACGGGATGAACCGTCACCGCAATCTGCAGGCTGCGGAATACTCCCGACAACATTGGCATCCTTAAAATTATCTGTCGTTATTGACTCAGTGGAGTATCTTATGTCATAACTGGATGCCTGACCGGTAAATCCATCATCTCCCACTGCAGTCCACTGGAGTGTAATACTGGAGGCTGATTTGGAAATCGGGGTAATATCAGTAATTCTGTTGGGAGAAACCAGATCCTCATATGATGTTGACACTTTAACAAAATCTATCTTCAGATCTTTTTCAGGAGTACTGCCGCGAAAAGTCACTCCGGAATAATAATTTGTATCAGGATTTAAAGGAGGTTTATTTGCATAATCGCTCAATTCAAAAATCACTTCTTTTGGGTTTGAAGGAGGCGGATTTACTTCATTCATAAGCTTTACACTGAAGTTAGTTCTGGTTTCAGTTATGATATAGGTAACTGACAAACTGTCGCCATTACGAGGATTCAGAAACGCTTTCCTCTCAATCTGATCGGAAATTATTCCATTCACCACTTTATGCAGTCTGGCATATCCACTATATACAAACACCATATATCCGTTTACTATTGATATATCAGTGGTATCACATGCCACTAACAATCCCACTCCGCTGGTTATACTGTTATCAGAGCTCGATTGCTCATGATATCCCATGGTAATAGAATTAAATCCTCTGGATTTATGCCAGATAGCTAAATCCTGCCAGGAAGAACCCTCATCAAAAGTATATATATACCCCCCATTTGCATTAGTAGTTAAAATTGATCTGCTTGCAGTCCAATTCTGCAAATCACCTAAACGTCCTGGCATAGTAGAAAATTCATCTCTTATGGAAAGAGCAAGTTCATTTTCTATATACATACTGAATACATCTGCCATTTTTATATATCCATCTTCATTGGGATGAATATGATCTTCATTAGGACTGATAGGACCGTCATCCTGTCCGTAATATTTATTCTGGTTACTGTAAAGGGCAGCGTGCATATTTATAATTGTCACTCTGGCCTGTTCATCATTGCTTAAATTATTATATATAATATCAATTTTAGAATTATAATCTAAAATCCTGGCATTAACACCAGGATAATCATTAAACGGTGCTCTGGGTATTATTTTACATAAGAATATATTATCAACTGTGTTACCGCCTGCGTCATAATCCAGCAGGGCCTGTAAGAGATTCTCCAGTTCTTCCTGAACAGAAACTCGAAAACCACCCGAAATCGGCTGGTCTGAGCCCATATCATTTGTTCCGATATGGAGCAGTATAATATCAGGAAATTTTCCTGCCATACGTAGATTATCAAGAGTAACTTCAACATCAAAGGGATTATTAGGCTGAGGCTGCAGATCCGGACTGTATGAAGGGAAATAGGCATCGGGGATAAACTGTTCTATGGTTGCTCCGTCATGCCATTCACCATCATAAAACCCATCATCCTGTGGACCTACCATCTCGATAGTAAACCCTGCATTGCTAAGGTTATCATAAAGATGGTCCCTGTACCCATGTTCACCGGGTATGGGAGCAGCATTATGCGCTTTACCCCAGGTAATTGAATTCCCCAAAGGCATTACTTTAATTTGAGCTTGTATGGTTCCTGATAATAAGCAAGTAAATACTATACTTAAAAACCAGATTCTTCTCATTCTATGTATGATAGCCTCCATAAATCTATTCCTCCTCAGGCATTAAAATAATATTTTTATTCATGATTTATTAACTGAGCAAAAAAAATGCCAGAAAAATACTATTCGAATATAAGTTGTTGCTTCTAATAAATTTAAGCATAAAAAATAATATTTTCATTATTAAATATAGCATAATTCTAACAAATATCAACCGAAATTAATCCAACTGAACAAATTTCTACCAATTACAGAAAAATAAACATTTTGCAAATACTAAATATTTTTGTATATTTACTGCATGAAAAAACACTCAAATAACCCGAAAAAAGTCCCTGTCGGCATTCTGGGAGCAACCGGAACTGTAGGACAAAAATTTATATCTTTGTTATCTCGCCATCCCTGGTTCAAAGTAAGCTGTGTTGCTGCATCACCCAGATCAGCTCAAATGCCTTTCTCAGACGCTGTAAGAGGACGCTGGATAGATAATACTGCCATACCTAAACCTATAAAAAACTTAACAGTATATAATGTAAATACTGATATTGATACGATATCTGAAAAAATAAATTTACTGTTTTCAGCAGTCAGTATGGATAAATCAATTGTCAGAAGACTGGAAGAAAATTATGCCGCAAATGGGATCCCAGTTGTATCCTGTAATTCAGCACACAGATGGACAGCAGATGTTCCTATGGTAATTCCTGAAATAAACCCTCATCATTTAGATGTTATTGCTATACAGAAAAAAAACAGAAATTGGGATCAGGGTTTTATTGCTGTAAAACCGAATTGTTCTATACAATCCTATGTCCCGGTTCTGCATGCCTTAAAAACATTTCACATTGAAAGGGTTGTGGTATCAACCTATCAGGCTGTTTCTGGAGCAGGCAAGACTCTGAAAACCTGGCCAGAGATGGCTGATAATGTCATCCCCTATATTTCCGGTGAAGAAGAAAAATCCGAACAGGAACCTCTGAAAATATGGGGTGACATTGAGAACAATAAAATCGTTAGCAGTAAAACACCTGTTATTTCATCTACCTGTATCCGTGTACCAGTCAGTGACGGTCATCTTGTCTCTGTCAGTGTAAAATTCAAAAAAAATCCTCAAAAAAAAGAAATCATTGATGCCATTAATTCCTTTGATAATCCTCTGGATAACCTTAATCTTCCTTCATCACCTGAAAAGTTCCTTTACTATTTTGAAGATGACAGCAGACCGCAGACCAAACTGGACAGGGATCTGGACAAGGGTATGGCGATCAGTGTTGGCCGCTTACGAAAAGATCCGGTACTGGACTGGAAATTTGTAGCGTTATCCCATAATACTATCCGGGGTGCTGCCGGAGGAGCTGTCTTGATAGCAGAACTTTTGTATAAAAAAAATTACTTATCAACAAGGTTTACTAATGAAAAATAGATATCATCCAGAGGCTTTAGAATTAAATCAAATTCTAAATGAAAGATCTGATACAGTTTATTTTCTTCTTTCTGACAAAGGAAAATCGATCTATTTCCCAAAGCATGGTATAGTAAAACAGGGAAAAGAAGCTAAAAATGCCAGTTTCAATGGCTCAATTGGAATGGCTATGGAAAATAACGGTGACCCTGTCTGTCTCACTTCTATACAAAATACTGTTTCACTTTCTCCTGAAGATATTGTTCCCTACGCTCCCAGTTATGGAATCCCTGAGTTAAGAAAAAAATGGAAAGAATTATTATTTGAAAAAAATCCAACTCTTAAAGACTCAATAAGTCTGCCACTTATTACCAACGGACTTACTCATGCTTTGAATATAGCAGGATTTCTATTTCTGGACCCTGGCGATAAAATTATTTTAAGTAATATATACTGGGGTAATTATAACCTTATCTACAAATCCTGCTATAATGCAGAATTTATAACATTTAACACCTTTAAAAACGGATTCGATACCAAAGACTTTGAAAAAAAATTACAAATAAACCAGGGAAAACAAATAATTCTTCTAAATTTTCCCCACAATCCAACAGGGTATACTGTAACCGAAAAAGAAGCAGCCACTCTTAAACAAATAATCCTGAACAGTGCTGAAAGAGGAAATAAAATCGTTATCATACTCGATGATGCTTATTTCGGATTAGCATATGAAAAAAATACTATAAAGGAATCCTTTTTCTCTCACCTTTATAATTTACATGAAAATATTTTGTCTGTAAAAATCGATGGTGCCACGAAAGAATATTATGCCTGGGGATTCCGCATAGGATTTATAACCTATAATTCAAAATCCATGGACAAAGAGACTTATACTGCGCTTGAACATAAAACTGCCGGAGTTATCAGAGCCAGTATATCCAGTGTTAACCGAATATCCCAGAGTCTGCTTATCAATACCTTAAATACAAATAATTATAAAAAAGAAATGCAGGAAAAATTTGATTTATTATATTCAAGATATCTCAGAGTTAAAAAGATACTGGAATTTAGAGAAAAGAAATATAACAATTTTTTCACTGCCTACCCATATAACTCCGGATACTTTATGTGTGTGAAAATTAAAGATGGTATTGATACTGAAGCCTTAAGAAAAATATTACTTCAGAAATACAATACGGGATTAATCGCTGAAGACAAATATCTGAGAATTGCATTTTCCAGCCTGAATGAAAAAGACATTGCCCAGGTGTTTGAAAATATATATAAGGCATGTGAAGAGCTGGACAGGTAGATCGAAAATTATAAATTAATATTTACAAATTTTGCTATAAACATTACAATAAACCGGCACAAAACCGATCAGCAGAAATAATTCTAACCCCATTCTTAATTATATCTATAAATGGTTTTTTTACAACTTGGTAACAATAAGGAATGTTTAATCGATCTCTAAAATAAAAAATTGAAGGTGATATAGAAGTATCTTGAAGTTTTGCTTCAACACAAAACCAAGGTTTTCCATCAGCAGTTACAAAAAAATCTACTTCTTTTTTATCCACATTTCTTAAATAGTTAAGCTTAACGTTATACCCCTCATATTCATATAAATAGTGAACTAATTTTAATAAATGAGAAGCTAACATATTTTCAAATCTTGCAGATTCATCTTGCACTTCTGACCAATCAAATAAATATAATTTAGGTTCCTTTTTTATAGACCTAATTTGTTTTTTATGGTATGGATAAATCCTAAAATGATAGTAAAATAGTTCTAATATATTTAGCCAATTTGTTACTGCTCTATGACTTACTTCCAAATCTTCTCTTAAGCTATTAATAGATAAGGGAGATCCTACTCTTTCAGGCAATAAATCACTTAATAACTGCATACTGCTGATATCTCTCACTGATTCCAAATCCCTTATATCTTCCCGAAACAATCTTTCAATTCTTTCATTATGCCATCTTCGTAAAGTTCTTTCATCCTGTTTAATGAAAATCTCAGGAAACCCACCAAAGCGTTCTAAAGTATTAAAATCATTATTGTTATTATTACTTGGAAAGAATAATTCTTCTGAAATAGAAATAGTATTCTTTATCATAAGAATTTCAGCCAAAGAAAATGGATGTAGAGTATAATAATGATATCTCCCCAAAAGAGAATCTCCTCCTTTACGATAAATATTAAATCTGGCGCTTCCGGTAATCAGAAATCTTATTGTATCGCTATAAACATCATACTTACCTTTAACAAAATTTTTCCATTTTTTATATTTATGTATCTCATCAAAAATAATAAAATCACAATTTCCAGGTAATTCTCCCTGGATAATCTTTTTCCGATCTGTCCTATTATCCCAGTTAAAATAAAATGGATTTTGGAAAGAAGGTGCAACTAATTTTCTGGCAAGAGTAGTTTTACCTACTTGTCTTGCACCTCCTAAAAATACCATTTTTTCAGATAAATCTTTTAAAATATTTCCAGTTAAATATCTATTTATTAACATACTATAATCTCAGAGTTATCAACTGTTTTTTACTAAATAAAAATAACAAAAAAATTAATAAAATACAAGTATATTTTTGCTTGTAGTCAAAAATATTCGCTTTTTTTTTTGCTTATAAGCAAAAATATTATAATATCAAATCATCAAAATTACTAAAATCAAACTTAATGTAAACAACTGGTTTAACATAGCTTAACCTTGTGCTACAATTACAAAACCGGTACCTGTCTTATTAGGCAAGTAATAATCCATCACCATGAGCAAAAACACCAGAGGAAAAATCACAATAAAATATAAAAAAGCAAAAATTTTACCTGCTGATCCGGACTCAGAAAGTTTCATAAAATTTCTGATGCCCAGTCTCCAGGACAAATCTCCAAATATACCATAGGTATAAGTAATATCAATGTTAGAAAAACCGCTGTTTTTCAATTTTCTCATAATATCCTCTTCTGCATACCCTTCTCTTTCATGCTCATCCACAAACATCCCGTCCTTTTTATGTTTTCTGTAAATTGTAGGAGTGGAGATTATAATAAATCCACCTGGTTTGACTGCTATCTTAAGCAGATACAAAAGCCGGACATCATCCTTAATGTGTTCCAGTACATCTACAGATAATATCAAATCAAACCTGTTTTTATAATTAATTGCTGTCAGATCTTGTTTTCGAAATTTTAATCCTTCAATTCCTGCTTTTCCTGCAAACTGATTACATTCATCAATATAATTTTTATTAATATCTATACCTAAAATTTCAGCTTCCGGAAATTTTCTTCTGCAATAATAACAGTACTGACCGAAACCGGAACCAGCATCCAGTATATCCTTAACACTATTTTTATCCGGAAATATGGTGAGAACTTTCCTTTTAATATACCATTCCCGTAAAAAAACGATACCGGTTACCCTGTAAAAAAATTTCCGTATCAGAACACTGTTCCGCATTAAGTCTGCAATCTTATCTTTTACAGATGTATATTCCAAAATATTCTCCCTTGAAATAAATAACCCATCAAACAATTTTTACTTGACAAATTAAAAAAAATTTTTTATCTTTTTATAGTAAAAAAATATTATTGTTAATAATAATCGGATTAAACGAAAACCAGCAGAGCCCCTTTAAAGTCCTACCTTTAATAAATATTTTTAAAATATTTTTTCTCTGCTGGTTTTCGTGCATTAAATAAAACATCAATTCAATTTATTTTTCGATTATACCATAAAGTCTTCAATAGCTTCAGTCATTCTGTCCCAGGAATATTTCTGTTTTTCTGCTCCGATATTTTTTCTGAACTCAGTTTCTTTATCCTTCTGAAAAAATCTCTTTACTTTCTCAGCAATAGCTGCCGGATCGCGCGGTTTAACGACATAACCGCATTTACCGTCTGGGACAACTTCCGGAAGTCCGCCCACAGAGGTAACCACAACCGGTTTTTGATAATGGTATGCAATTTGTACAATGCCACTCTGCGTAGCTGTCACATAAGGAAGAACAACCAGATCGGCAGCACAAAAATAGTGGCCCACTTTTTCATTCGGAATAAATGAATCATATACCTTAACATTATCTTTGACATTCAACTCCTCTATTAAGGTAAAAATTTCTTCCCTGCCCTCATAAAACTCACCACATATCAAGAGTTTAACATCCATAGAATCAAGTATCAAAGGCATGGCTTTTATAAGATATCTGATCCCTTTATAATTACGAATAAATCCAAAATAAAGAATTACTCTTTTATCTTTTATTTGTAATATTTCTCTTGATTTTTCTTTGGATACTGCCGGAGGAAAAATCTCATATACCGGATGGGGTATCTCTTTATATTCAGCATCAGGGCGGAATTGTAAAAGGTCAGCCAGGACTGATGCAGACTGAGCAATAAAAAAATCAATGAATTTCAGTCCTGTTCGGGTTAACAAGGTATCTCCTATTCTTCGCTCATGAGGAATAACATTATCAAGAATATACAGTATTTTTATATTCAGAAATGTCTTACAGAGGTACGAAATTGTTGCATAACAGGGAGCAAAGAAAGGCATCCAGTATTTAAATATCAGTAGGTGTGGACAAAATTTCTTTATCCAGAAAAAAGCCTTAATCCAGGTGATTGGGTTAATTGAATCAAGTAAAGGCGCAGATTCTATATGTATGAGTTCTTTACCAGTATCCTGTTGAGTTTTACCAGGAAAAAAAAGATCTGGATATTGTCTTTTAAAGGAAAGAACTTTTACTGTATGTCCTCTTTTCTTTAAATTCTTAAATAGAAGAGCGATATAATGAGCAATCCCGCCCCGCAAAGGAAATGCAGTCCCGATCAGAACAATACGCACGTTATACTCCCAGTTTTTTACTGATAGGAAAGCTGCTGTTGGTACTGTGTGTTCTGGTTATCATTTCTCCGATCAATCCTATGGAAATAAACTGAACACCGATAATCAAAAGCATAACTCCGATAAATAATAAAGGTCTGTTGCTGAGATAGGAAATTTTCTTCAGTTTTAAAATAGCCAGATAAATAATAATCGCAGCTCCGGAAAATGAAGATAACAATCCTATTATGCCAAAAAAATGCAGCGGTCGTTTCATATATTTGGTGAGGAAAAGCACAGTAATAAAATCAAATAATCCTTTAAAAAAACGGCTGAATCCATACTTAGTTTTACCAAATCGTCTCTTCCTGTGATTTACTTTTACTTCTCCAATGGAAAATCCCTCCCATTTAGCCAATACAGGAATAAATCTATGTAATTCACCGTATAATCTCAGTTTTTCAATTACTTCTCTGCGGTAAATCTTCAATCCACAGTTAAAATCATGTATAGGGATTCCTGATAATAAAGAGGTAACTGTATTATATATACGAGAAGGAATACGTTTTGATAACGGATCTTTCCTTTTTACTTTCCACCCCGAAACCAGATCATACCCTTGATCCAGTGTTTTTAGTAAAGACGGTATTTCCGCCGGATCATCCTGTAAATCCCCGTCCATAGTGACAATAAAGTTACCTCTGGAAACGGAGAAACCTGCAGCCAGAGCCGCTGCTTTTCCCTTATTTTTTCTGAATTTAATTGCTTTCACTCTGTTATCTGATCTATGAATATTTTCTATGATCCTGAATGTTCTGTCAGTTGAACCATCATCAACATAAATAATTTCGAACTCAATATTGTTTTCTTTCCCTGCCTGACAAATTTCTGAATAGAGTTGTTTTATGGATCCCTCCTCGTTAAAAACAGGAATCACAATGGACAAAAGATTACCTTTATTTATTTTATCATTTGCATTAAAGTTCAATTTCTTCTACTCCCTCCGGAATTTTCATTTTATACCAATCTTCCGGTAACTTTTGATTTATATCCATTATCTCATAATATAAGGTTATTCTCTGACTGGGATTATACTGGGTTATCTGAATAAATTTTGGGAGCCGTAATCTGCCCCTTTTATAAAACATATTCCCTTCCCAAACCCATAAGGGATCTCCATATCTATTTC
Source organism: uncultured bacterium (assembly GCA_964515295.1). Taxonomy (GTDB): domain Bacteria; phylum Zhuqueibacterota; class QNDG01; order QNDG01; family CAYUAG01; genus CAYUAG01. Next base: position 48,759 of record CAZETW010000001.1, read on the forward strand.
TTCTCTCCCACCTGCTTACTACAGGTCCTCTGGGTTTAATCCAGATTTTCTCTTTAACCTCTCCGGTATTTAAAGGGATAATATAAGCATCTTCCCGGGATGAATACACAATGGTTGAATCAGACCTAGTATCAGGGGGATCTATTACCCCTAAAAATGACTGAATAATATCTGAAATCTCTACATTCCAGGGAACTAAATTCAATTCTCGTAAACGGTCCACTGATCCTGTATATAAAATTTTCTCTGAAGGAATATAATACTGCATTTCTTTTCCCTTTGTCCGGACCAAAGCAACATCTATTCCCATTGGTCCTTCAAACTTCATCCATAAAGAATCAGGGTTTTTCATGCATATTTTAATATTTCCTTTGAACATATATTCACTGGAGAGCATTCGCAATTTTGCTTTTCCCTGAAAGCTTTTTAATGACCGAACATTTTGGTGAATTTTATTAACTAATGTATGAGATGATACAACTGGTGCAACTTTCGAGGATAAAAATGGTATTCCGCATTCTGAAAAAAGAAGCACGATAAAAATAAAACATAACCAAAACCAAATCCAGGAACCTGCCCTTAGTATCTTCATAGGACTATTCCATAATCTGGTTTATTTTATTCTTTATAACTGAATTATTCGGTTCCAGTTCCAGAGCTTTTTCCCAGCTCATTTTCGCTTTTTCCTCCATCCCCAATTTTTTATACACATCTCCTAAATGGTCAGCCACCTCAGCACTATCCTGACGTTTGGAAAATGCTTTTCCTAAATAATCCAACGCTTCCTTATAGTTACCTTTTTTATAAAGAATCCACCCCATAGTATCAAGAAATGAACCATTTTCAGGATTTATTGAGATAGCTTTTTTAGCCATACTCAGCGCTTTATCAAGCTGAATTCCCCTGACTGAAAGACTATATCCATAATTATTTAATGCAGTAGCATTATCTGGTTCAATCTCCAGTATTTTCTGATACAGACTGTCTGCAATAGAATACTGTTCAATACTTTCATAGGAATTTGCCAATGACATTAATGCTGGTATCCAGTTTGAATTAAAAACAAGAGCATTTTTGAGATGAGGTATTGCCTCTCCGGGACGTTCCTTTTGAATATAAAGTATTCCCAGGTAATAATTCCCCAGAGGATTATTGGGAGAAAGCTCTAAAGCTTTTTGAAGATCCTTTACTGCAGCGTCTAAACTATCCATTTGAATTAAATTTATTCCCTGCCAAAGCCAGCCTGCAGAATTTTCAGGACTTTTGTTCTGTATTTCTTTAAATTCATGAAAAGCTGCCTGATTATCATTACTATCAAGGTAGAGTCTTCCCAGTTCTGCTCTTATCTGCATTTCATCAGGAAATATTTTTTTCATATTTTCATATACATCTATTGCTTTTAAAGTATCGCCTTTCTCCTGATATAAATCACTAAGTACATACCAATTTTGAATTGTACTGGAATCCTGTTTTATCTGTTCTTTAAAAAATTCTATACCTTTATCAATCTTTTTCTCTTTCAGAAAAAGGTTTCCTAATCGGTTTGAAACCTGCTCCAGATCTGGAGATAGCTGAAGCGATTTCTTATAATTTGCTATCGCCATTGTAGTATCTTTCAAAGCCTCTCTGACCAAACCTAAGCCGTAATATCCATGACCGTCAAAATGATTAATTTTATTAAAGTCATAAAAAGCCTTTTCTGCATTCTCATACTGACCTAATTCAAAATATAGATCACCCAATCGCAGTAACAGTTCTGGACTGGGTGAATCACTGACCTCAAGAATATGATTATACATTTCTACAGCTTTTTCTGTTTTTCTTTGTTTTAAATAAATCAAAGCAAGATTATATAAAGATTCAACATTAGTACTGTCCAGAGAAATAATTTTTTCCAGATATTTTTCCGCTTCCTTGATTTTATTTTGCCGGATCATCACATTTGAAAGCAGTTCCAGCGCTTTAATATTATCAGGATCTAACTTGATAATCCTGTCCAGAAATCTTTTACCGCTCTCATCTTTGCCTAAAAGAAGATAATCTCTGGCGATGGCCAGATTGATTTCTGCAGAAGTGGAGTCATAGAGTAAAGCTTCCTGGTACGCTAACAGTGCACCTGCATAATTTCCCTGTAAGTCCAGTATTACTCCATCTGTGAATTTATTAACAGCCCTCTGATCAGGCTTTTGGTTTTGCTGTACTCTCTTTGATAAAACCGGATTCATATGACTACAACTTACTGTCATGATACCAATTGCAGATATGATCCATAATAATAACACTGATTTTCTCACAATAATCACTCCATCTTGATTTCTTTTACATTACCATGCAATGTACTATATATTAAAGAGTTTTTCAAGAAAAAGATAATGATTTTTTTATTTTTGTTTACTATATTTATTTTATGACTTATGCTGATAACAACAGATGGGTGAATATTATTTTCCCTCATCCCCCCTATCAAACATTTACTTATACAGTTCCGGAAAAATTCAGGAAGCAGATAAAAAAGGGGCAAAGAGTACTGGTGCCTCTTGGTAAAAGACAAGTATATGGATTAATTGAAAGTTTTTCTGAAAAGCCTGCGCTGAAAAACATGCGGGAAATAATCAATATTACTGATACTGAGCCCATTTTGACTACTGATGTATTTGAACTTACTAAATGGATAGCTTCTTACTATCTGACTCCCTGGGGAATGGTTGTGAAAACAGCTCTCCCCCCCGGAACATTTAACAAAAATAAAGTAAAGATTCAATATGAGCAATCCATTCATCTTACCAGGACAATTCATGCTGAGGAAATAGCTGAGCTGAAAAAGAAAGCACCGGTTCAGGCGCGGGTATTGAAAATCCTTTTAGAAAACAAAGAAGGGGTGAAACGAAAAAAGATCAAAGAAAGAATTGATGTTCTCAATCGTCTTCAGCAAAAAGGATTAATAAACTTTACAGAATCAGAAGTTATACGGGATCCATATAAGAATACACCTATCATCCCCCCCAAATCCATCAAAATTACAAAAGAACAAAATTCTGCTTTAATGACCATTAAAGATGCTACTGATAAAAATCAATTTAATCCTATATTACTTCACGGTATTACTTCAAGCGGTAAAACTCAAGTTTATATTGAAGCTATTAAACATATTTTTGAAAGAGGGAATACAGCACTTGTGCTAATCCCGGAAATATCTTTAACTCCACAGGCAGTGCAGAGATATAAAAGTCACTTCGGTGATCAGGTGGCAGTTCTTCACAGTCGTATGTCAACCGGTGAAAGATATGATACTTGGCGTAAAATAAAAGACGGCACTTTTAAAATTACTATAGGACCCAGATCAGCCTTATTTGCTCCGCTGGATAATCTCGGTATCATTATTGTCGATGAAGAACATGATGCATCCTATAAACAAAAAAATCCCGCACCTCGTTATCATGCCCGGGATTCAGCTATAGTAAGAGCAAAAATCAATAACTGTGTCATTATTCTTGGTTCTGCCACTCCCAGTCTGGAATCATATCATAATGCCATAAAAGGCAAATACTCACTCTGTACACTCAGTCAACGCATTGATGATCTACCGCTGCCGAAAGTTACTCTTATTGACCATAAAAAAACAATAATAAAAAAAGAAACCCGGGTTTTCTGTCCTGTCCTGAAAGAAAACATACTCCTGAGACTGGAAAACGGGGATCAGATAATTCTACTCCAGAACAGAAGGGGATATTCCACATTTTTGCGGTGTTCGAGCTGCGGAAATATAGAATCCTGTCCCAACTGTGATATAAGCTTAACCTATCATCAGAAGAATCATTTACTTATGTGTCATACATGCAATTTTCAGAAAAAAGCTCCCGATTCATGTCCTGCCTGCGGAGGAACCATTATCTCCTACCGGGGAATCGGCACTCAGAGGGTTGAAGAAGAACTTATAAGACTATTCCCGGATTCAAAAATCACCAGAATGGATCAGGATACTACCAGAAGAAAGGGAACCCATGATAAAATTATTACTGATTTTGAAAATAAAAATAGCGATATTCTGTTCGGCACTCAGATGATTGCCAAGGGACATGATTTTCCGGGCGTCAATCTGGTGGGAATTATTTCTGCCGACACCGGACTGTATTTCCCTGATTTCCGCTCCGGTGAAAAAACTTTTCAGTTATTAACTCAGGCTGCAGGAAGAGCCGGAAGAAAGGGGATGCCGGGTGAAGTAATAATCCAGACTATGAATCCTGAACATCCTGTACTGCAATTTGCAGTCGACCACGACTATGAAAAATTTTTTAAGTATGAATCCAGACAACGTCGGGAACTTCAATATCCTCCCTGGGGCAGGATCATCATAGTAAGATTCCGTTCCAGAATTAATGATGATGCAGCAAAGGCAGCACAGTTATTTTATCAGAACATAACAAAAAATAAATCTGTCATCACTCTGGGACCGGCTGTCTGCCCTATCAGCCGCATAAAAAACTACTACCGTTATCAGATCATGTTCCGCAGCAGTAAAGCAAAGGATCCTTCAGGCAGGATTCTAAGAGATAACGTAAGGGAGACAATGAAACGCTACCTTGGAAAAAGAAAATTTCCCAATGTTAAAATAGCCATTGATGTGGATCCTGTGGATGTGATGTGAGAGTGATGTAAAATTTATTTGAATTTAAATATAAATTTTTGTATTATTGATTAATTAAAATGAATACTGTACATAAAAAATATCATACACTTCAGGAAATTCTGGAGAATCTGCAATCAGCTGTCATTGCTTTTTCCGGCGGTGTGGACAGTACATTTCTGCTCCGGGTTGCAAAAAATATTCTTAAGGAAAATATCATTGCAGTTACGTTCAGATCAGAAATAATTCCTCAGTCTGAAATTGAAGAGGCACAATCCCTGGTATCGGAATTCGGTGTAAGACATATTATTATCGGTTCAGATATTCTCCATCACGAACCATTTATTGCCAATGATAAGCAACGATGTTATTACTGCAAAAAAATTATTTTTTCTGACCTATCAGAAATTGCCAAAGAACATAATCTTAAACATATCATAGAAGGTTCAAATGCAGATGATGCCCATGATTACCGTCCCGGCAGAAAAGTACTCAAAGAAATGAACATTTTGAGCCCTCTTGCCCAGGCAGGACTTACTAAGGAGGAAATAAGGAAACTATCCCGGAAAATGGGACTTCCGACCTGGAACAAACCTGCTCTGGCCTGTCTTGCCACCCGCATCCCCTATGGAACGCCCATCACTAAAGAGAAGATAAAAAGGATCAGTAAATGTGAACAGTTTCTGCATGAATTGGGGTTTGAACAGGTCCGGGTCAGAGATCATGAAACTATAGCCCGGATAGAAATACCACTATCGGATATCAGTGAGCTCATAAAAGAAGAAAAATCTTCTGCAGTTACTGCCGCCTTTAAAAACCAGGGTTTTAAATACATATGTGCTGATATCGAAGGGTACAGAACCGGAAGCATGAATGAGGTACTGAACAATGAAAAGTGAACAGATCAAAAGGTTACTTGAAGATATTCAGACTGGAAAGATGAACATCAATGGCGCCATGGAAAAACTTAGATCCCTTCCTTATGAAGATCTGGGGTTTGCCAAAATCGATACTCACCGGGCTTTCCGGAGGGGATTTCCAGAAGTCATCTTTTGTGAGGGTAAAACCCCTGAACAGGTACAAAAAATCGTGGAAAAAATGACCATTGATAATCAGACTGTCCTGGCCATGAGAGCAGAAAAACATATCTTTACCGCTGTTACAAAAGTCACTGACAAGGCTCACTATTATGAACAGGCACGAGCAATTGTAATAGGACAAATCCCAAAAATAAAGAACAAAAATAAAATACTCATTATTTCCGCTGGCACAGCAGATATGGGAGTGGCTGAAGAAGCAGCAATCACGGCTCAGTGCATGGGAAATGCTATTGACCGGCTCTACGATGCCGGGGTTGCCGGCGTGCACCGCCTGCTGCAGAATCGAGAACAGATTTATTCTGCTCAGGTTATTATTGTGGTTGCAGGAATGGAGGGAGCTCTTCCCGGCGTAGTAGGAGGATTAGTTGACAAACCGGTGATTGCAGTGCCCACAAGTATTGGCTATGGAGCCAGCTTTAAAGGAATTTCTGCACTGCTCACCATGCTTAACTCCTGTGTGCCGGGAATCGGTGTGGTAAATATTGATAATGGATTCGGGGCAGGATATCTGGCCAGTATGATCAACAATCTGAACAGCAAATAGTTTTTACTGGTTCAAGATATAACTCATTTTAATTCGAAGGAGTGTATAATGAAAATTGGCTATTTCGACTGTATAGCCGGTGCCAGCGGTGACATGATACTGGGAAGCCTGCTCGATTGCGGACTTGATTTTGAGTATTTAAAAACTGAACTGGATAAACTTGATCTGAAAAATGTCTCCATAAAAAAACATAAAGACCAAAAAAACCAAATCAGCGGAACAAAATTTGAGGTTTCCTATAAAGAAAGTCGCCATCATCATCGTGGATTGCACAATGTACTGGATATCATCGACAGCAGCAATCTGAACAAAAAAGTAAAAACCAACACCAAGAATATTTTTAACAGGCTTGCAGAGGCTGAAGCTAAGATACATGCAAAGTCTGTGGATGAAATACATTTTCATGAAGTAGGTGCAGTTGATGCCATTGTTGACATAACCGGTGCAGCCATAGGTTTCGACTATTTTAATATTGAGCAAATAGCTGCATCCCGAATACATATCGGGACCGGTACTTTAAAATGTGCTCATGGAATACTTCCTGTTCCGGCTCCGGCTACCCTTGAAATGCTGAAATCCATCCCTGTATATTCCACCAATATTCAGCAGGAACTGCTCACCCCTACCGGAGCTGCAATTCTCTCCACTCTGGGAACCCATTTCGGGGGCATGCCAGCCATGACCATTGAAAGAACCGGATATGGATTAGGCAGCCGTGATCTTGATATTCCCAATATTTTACGTCTCACCATAGGCAATAAATCTGCCGAGTTTGAACATGATATAGTACAAATGATAGAAACCAATATAGATGATATGAATCCCCAGTTTTATGAACATTTAATGGATACTCTGTTCAAAAACGGAGCCAAGGATGTTTTTCTTACCTCTGTGATCATGAAGAAAAATCGGCCCGGAGTCGTTCTTAACGTCCTTTCTGATCCCGGTAAGATTGATCAGTTGTCAGAAATTATTTTCAAGCAGACCACCACTCTGGGAGTAAGAATATCTGATATAAAAAAAAGAAATATCCTCCACAGAGAACTGATAACCGTACCTACCCCCTGGGGTAAAGTACGGGTAAAAGTACGGTCTCTTGATGCACATAATAAAAATATCTCACCTGAATATGATGACTGTAAAAAAATAGCAAATGAAAAAAATATTCCCATACAAATTATATACGATAAAGTAAAACAAATTGCCCAGGAAAGAATTTCTTCCTAAAAGCAAAACTGTAACTTTTAAATCTATCAAAACAAATGCGATCAGAATGTTTAATATCAATTACTTTCATGCTTCTCAATCGTAAGCAGATTTCTGCCTCTGAACTTGCCGAAAATTCAATGTCTCAGTTCGTACCATCCTAGATCGCCCTGGATTTCCCAATCCAGGGCGCATAAAAAATGAGCTTTGTAGCTCATACAATAATATAATAAAATCATGAATTGGTTATCCAATAATCACAGTAACATCCTGTTCTGTCTTCAAGAATGCTGGCTGACTGATAAAATCGGTTCAGAAGATCGTCACCCTGTTTCAATTTATAGAAATGAGTGATTCTTCTATTGGCCTTCAACGTCATTTGAAATCCGTCTGGAAGTTTATTCCTCCAGCCTTTCAGCATGTTTGCAAAAGGAAAGCGATAAAAAGACATATTCAGTTCAACTGTATTAAAATACTGAGCCAGATATATGATCCACTCCGATCGCTTTAATTCATCAGGATAGAATTTTCCTACCCAGTCATCATAACTCCAGCCGCTGGTACCAATAAAATATTCAGGATGTTGAATCATTATAACAATAAAATTTGAGATTGTTTAATAAATTAAAAAACAAAAAACTATAAAAATATCAGAGACACAAAAATATTATAAAACAATTTATTTTTCAAGGTTGTCATACAAAACTCTGTAAACTCTGTAGTTTATTGAGGTTGGAGATATATTCAGAATTATTATACTGCTAATTATCAAAAATGGAACGACAGCATCACTCTTTTGTAGGAATAATTTGCACTCATTTTTATGGGGCCAATGGGGATGGTTACTTCCATGGGTTTAAAAGAAATGTAAATCGACCCCAGACTTAAAAGTCCGGATCCTATACACAGGGCAAGATGCTCCCAGGATTTATCATCTATATTTCTTAGTTCAGGATCAGCCTGGTTTTGCTCATCAATTTTTTTGATGCGGTCCCTTTCATCCCGATAATCACCAAATTTTTTTATACTGTAAGCCCCTGAAGAAATCCCCAGCACCAGTAAAGGTAAAAACGGGTGGTGCACTTCTTTATAGTAACGCATCTTTTTTTCAAGATCTATTATCATCTTCCCCCGATGAATTTCCGAAATATCACTTTTGGGCACAACAATAATAGTCCCGTCAATTAATCGAAGGATAAATCCTTTCTCGGTTAATTTGACTACCTCGCCTCTATACTTCTTATTCTGTTTGGTAATAATAATATCTTGACCGAAACAGTGAACTGCCATCACTAAAAAAACAACTAATAATAACATTTTTTTCATAATTTTAAAAAACCTATTATATTCTTATAAACCAAAAGGCTTAAATCTTATATAAATTCTGCAATTTTTATGCCTTCAATAAAATATGTTTAGATATAATATTAATTTTCTTTTATTCTTTTCCTTAAAAAAATTACTTCTCTTTTTATCCTCTTTAGGAACAATAATTTATATAATTTAACAATAAAACAAATATCACAGAAAAAGAATTTTACTCATATTCTCTGTACAGCAGCACCATAATCCGTCTGTTTAGATAACGACCAACAGGTGAACTATTATTACCAATGAGTTTCTCTTCTCTTCCCCGTAACTTTAAACGAAGAGGAACATTTTCACCAAAACCTTCCGGTTCATCAATTCTTCTCCATAAATCCTGATAATTCTGAGGATAATTATTCTTTACCCGCTGTTTGAAGGCATCGGTAAAACGTTGTGCCCGCCGATATGATAACCGTTCATTTACCTGATCAGAACCGATCTCACAGGCATGCCCCTCAAATTTTACCCTCATATCAAAGTTACGGGCTAATTCTTCTGCAATAATCATCAGACGGTCCCAGTAAAACTGATAGGTCGGTTCTGCTTTTGCAAATTTTGCAGCACCAAATACTTCTCTTTTTCGTATAGTTCTTTTTTCTTTCAAATACATGGTTTCTGGATGAGTATAAAATTTTCTTCCTATACTGTCAGTCATTACCAGAGAAAACTCATACTGCCGGTTTCGTTTAACTAATTTGCCGCTTTTTCCTGTACCATCCCATTTAATAACCCCCTGTAATGAATCTTCACTAATAAATCCTTCAGGATTAAATGTTACAATGTCTGAACGTTCACCTAAATACCACTGTTCAACTCCGGTAGGTGTAACAATATTAACATCAATATTTATTATATTTCTCATAGTGGTGTCAACCGGCACAGTTAAGGGACCAAAAACTTTCTCTTCATACTTCTGGTCAGTTTCAAAAGCAACAACCCTGTATTGCTGCATGATCATTTTCGCATCCTGGGGATCACTGGGTATTCTTCTGTCTCCCTTGATCTTCTCAGAATGATCATACTGAATATTTAACTGAGATTCCGGAGCTCCCAGGTCTGTCAGGATTTCTTTAACAGATTCAGCTCGTCTGTCTGCCAATTCAACATCCTCTTCACCTGTCAGCTTATCTATTGAACCTTTAATGCTTAAAGTAATATCCGGATTATTCTTTAATCTTCTTGCTATTACAACTAACGCTGGTTCCGGTACCTGACTTTGATCATAATATTCCTTAGATACTTTATCCGAGAATGGCTCAAAATAAATATGAGGCACGATTGGGATATCAGTTGAATCATAGCCTGTTGCCATTACTTCTACTGTATCAGGGAGAGTAAACTTTCCTTTGGGAATAGAATATAATAGCTGATTCAATACATTATTAGCACTGTTTACCTCCAGATCCATATTGACCGGTCTGACTGTACCTCTGATCCTGTGCTTTCCTGGCTTGGATGTTTCCCACATAAAAGAAATTGTCGTATCTTCTCCTGCTGACAACCCATTACTTTGTACATTATGAATTTCTGTCTCAACAGTTTTTTCTGAAGAATCATTTTCAAACACATCAAAGATTTTCATACGGAATCCGATTGTACTTCTCACACCAATATTTGTAATTTTAAAAGAGATCATACCCTGCTCTGGTGTGGTGGTTATCCATTTTTCCGGAATAAAATTAAAATCTCCTACAGCTAAATCATGGGTGGCAATTACAAACCGGTTAACATAAGAAACACGTTTACCGCCCTTTTGAGCTAACTGAACATGCTTACTTAAATCATAGGCAGCAACTGCCCAGTAATAAATTCCCCCCTCATTAACCTGCAGAGAACATGAAGTATCAGCAGTAGACATACTGAAAAATAAAGAACCGATCAGATCAGAACTTACAAAATCGCTGAAATTCCTGGAGATCATAGATACTGCTTTTTCCACAAGAAGACTATCCTTACTTACCATAACATAGTAATTCACCTGATCAAATGGATCCGGATCATACGAATTTTCCCAGTTCAGCCTGACAGTTGATGACTCATCCAATACCAGGGAAGAAGAAATATACGGTGTCATTATTTTAAAAGGTTCTGGTGCAAGTGGGTAGTGAATGATTGAACCCCGATAACTGCTTTCCAGAGCCTCTCCATAACCAACATTGGCAAAATCTATATCAAAACCATCCCCATATCTTGTATTTAGCTTTAAAAATGAACTCAATATATCATCACATCTGAATCCTACCCCAAAACTGAAATCTCCCAGGTCATCACTGTTAAATTTATATCCTGCCCGTACTCCAATCATATCATGCCACCAGAATTCAGTACCTAAACCCACCATCCATTGTTTTTCTTCAATCTGGTTTACATCCACTCCAATAAGCATACTGCTAATTTTATATTTTCCCAGGAGCAATGATGCACCAAAACGTTTGGTCAGAGGTAATGAAGTTTTCTGTTTATCAAAGGTAATGTCTGGCCCAACGTTTAAAAGGGAGGCTCCAAAACTAACAATCCCAAAATCAAATATACTGGTATTAATTTTAAAACGCTCAGGCCTGACAAGAACTCCAATATCACCAGCATAAGCAGTGGATGAATACGTATCAAAATTGGTGGATATATATTTCACTGAAGCTCCGATAGATATCATTCGACTTAACCAATCCAGCCTGTATCCCAGAGAGAACATCCCTACCAAATGATCAGCACTGACTTTAGGCTGCATCCCGTCTGTTGCATCCCAGGGAGGCATTCCCAGATAATTAATTAATACACCTAGTGAGGTTTTTCTGCTCCCTAAAAATCTGAACTGTTTGCAAAATCCGATATTAGCCTGATAAATATCAGCAAACCATTTATTATAAGATACGCCCCACTGCCATCTTCTTATATGTCCAAGACCTCCGGGATTCCAGTATATAGTAAAAAGATCATTGCCAACACCTGTAAATGCATTTCCCATCCCCGCTTGTCTCGCTCCCAATCCAATTTTTAAAAATGGAAGTCCTGTATTTTGCTGAGCAGATAAACAAATAGGAAATAAAATAATACTCAATAGTATTACACTTACCAGTATATTTTTCTTCTTCATTGTCATTCCCTATTTTCAGCGAATCAAAATAAATTTTTGATATTTATTATAACCGCCTGATGAAATGATAGCTAAATATATACCGCTCCCTACAGGTTTACCTTGTTCATTAGTCCCATCCCAGGTAGTAAAGTTCCATCCGGCAATTCCCGGTTTATCGTAGACATTTTTCACAAAATGTCCAGCAATATCATAAATATTTACCTCTGCAGAACGATTGGAACTCAATTTAAAATGTAAACCAAGTTCATTATGTTCTGATGGTTTATATGTATTATAGTCCAGATAAAATTTATTACTGCTGGCAATAGTGACAAATGCCGTATCATAGTAAGAAACATGCCAAAAATCTTCTGTTTTTATAATAAATCCTATTTTTTCTTTTTCTGACGAAGTTACCATGCGGGTATCTTTAAAAATAGGAGATAATTCTGCCCATTCATCTGGCTCAAGTGAATTATGTTGAATAAAATTATCCCAATATGTATTTTCTGTACTTCCATCACCAAATAAAACAATCATATCCCAGCTGAAAATTTTTATAGGAGTCATTACAGAAACCTGTATACTGTCAAAGGGTTCTATTTTACCCGGGACAGCCATAACCTGCGGACTGGGAGGCACAATCCCCGCAGCCCAGACTGTATCCTGAGCAGTGTTATTATGATATATCGTATCATCAGCACTGCTGATCATCACTGTATTGATTAATGGCTCGTCCCAGGGAGGCATAAATGTATCAACTTTACAGGTATACACAAATTCAACAGTACCACCATTAGAGGCAACCTCCTCAACATGCCACATCAGACTGTCATCTGAAAAAGAATATGCGACTGGAAAATCGACTAATGTTACTTTTTCCGACAGCTTATCCTTGACTGTTATATCATGACAGGTTAATTGTCCATTATTAACTAATCGAACCTGATACTCAATAGTATCTCCGGGGTACACATACCAGGTGGAGTCACTCCCGGAAACCAAAAGTGAATCTCCGATACCTTTCTTTTTAACAACAATATCCGGAGCGTTGAGAGGAACATAATATAGAGTATCGCTTGCACTGTTGTTTGACAATATCGTATCTGCCTTGGATTCTGTTATAACCTGATTGACAACAGGAAGTATATCCGGTATAAGCAAGGTGTCAATATAACATGTATATAAAAAACTCTTTTTATCTCCCCTCGATTCTAATCTGTCAATATTCCAAATGAGCGAATCCTCATATACAGTAAAGGACTCCGGAACATCGATCGGTTTAATAAAGGACGGTAATATATCCTTTACTTTAATATTATCACAGGGAAGCTCACCCTTATTTTTTATCAGAACATTATAGTAAAAGGTATCTGTTGAAAATATATACCATAAAGAATCACCTTTTGATACAGCTAATGAATCACTGGTCGCTCTTTTGATAACCGTAAGATCCGGAGCTTTTAAGGGAGAATAATATACTGTATCAATTGCAGTATTATTATAATCTGTATAATCCAGCGAATCAGGATAACATCTGATAGACACCGTATTTATTCTGGGCAATAGATGATTAGTAAAAACAGTATCAGCATAAAATTTACACTCCCAGCTTATTTTTTGCTGAGGTTCGATTGAAGGAAAATTCCATATAATAGAATCCCCGGTCACACTATCTGGTTCAATATCCGATTCAGAGAAAATAAAAGATCCTGGATAATAATCTGTTACAGAAAGCGGACCAACTATATTGGGTCCATTATTATAGGCAGTAATTGTATAGGTAACTATATGATCAGTTACCGCAATATTGGCTGTATCGGAATCAGTAACTATAACTGAATCAGTAACAGAATTTTTGACAATCCCAATATCAACTGGAATAAAGGGAACCTGGTAATACCCCTGCCCCAGCCCTACTGTTGTATCATAATTAACTGTCACATCTACTGTACGCCAGGTACCGTTTCTCACTGGATCCGTTGTAGTATGAGCTAAAACATAGTACCCTTGTATTAAACCATAAATCCCCAGGTAGATATCACCTAAATCCTCACCTGTACTTGTATAGGTATAATAGCCACCTGTTTTGTTAGCTATTTCAGTTAAAACATCTGTAGGTGACTCTTCTCCCAGACCAATAGTGAAAACAGGAATTTTGTTGTCTTTTGCATAATTAATAATATCCTGTTTTGAACGTCCCCCCTGCGCTAAATTTCTTCCGTCTGAATAAGCAATAACTGCTCTTCGACCTTCTTCTTCCACAGTTAATTGAAGCGCCTTATAAATACCATCATATAATCTTGTTCCCCGCCAATATCTGTAATCCCTGTCAATTGCCTCGTTTAATAAGGTGGTATCACTGGTAAATTCCTGGAAAACTTCTACTTCACCGGCAAATTTAATGATACTGGTCCGGTCATCCTTGGTCATATTTCTGATATATTTCTTAGCAGATTTCTCTACAGTCTGTATTACATGAAACATACTTCCGCTGTAATCCATAGCCAGAGCAACTGATATTCCTTCTCCCTGGACATTTGAAACTTCAGTAACCATGTACTGAGGAGTCATATCCTTTGCATTTGGATTCTCCGGAAAAGAAGGATTATATCTATGAAACTCCATAATATCTTTCCACACCTCATCAACCGTAAGACTGTCACCCCTCATAATGAAATCCTGAGGAGCAAGCCATTTGGAAGTATCGGCTAAACCATGAAAAAATAAATTGTTTTTTGTGTCTTTAATTTCAATTAAAGATAGAACTGGGAAGGGAAAGTCTGCTCTCAAATCACGATAAGATACTGTATCATTAATTGATATTTTTTTAAATATAATATCCAGTGTATCTACTTGAGAAAAACTAACTAAGGGGAATAGTACAATACAAATTATAAATAATAATTTTGTATTATATTTATAAATTATATTTCTCCCTTTCATGAAATTTTCCTTCAATTGATAAAAAAAAGAACTATATATATTTATTAATTTTTTAAAAAATAATAATAATAAGTTTTAATGTCAAGCATTATTTTAATATTTTCGTAAACCATAATATAATCATTATCCTTTCATGGATCAATAAAAATAAATACATACAAATTGTTTTAGCAAATTCCATACCATAAAAATAGCCCTGAGGGAATATTTCCACTCAGGGCTATTTCGATTTATGATAGATGATCAGAATTTCTAAAATCAAAACATTCTGGCTATACTTACTCCGATAAAATAATCATCATATCCAGCCAGGGTATTCAGGGAATTAACCCATAAAGGATAATTTTCTGATTTATTCTGTACAAAAGTATCTTCATTATAGGAAAACTTCAGGTTGAGATTTTTAGTCATATGATAAGATAATTCTGTACCGTAAGCCCAATCCTTTAATCCGATTTTGTAGGCAGTAAAAAAATTAATTTTAAAATTTTTTAAAATCCGCTGTTTATATTCTATTCCCAGATGAAAACCATCCACCCTGTTAAAACGGAAAAGAGGACTCAGTTTTTGTAATACATTATTCGAAACCTTACCCCCTTTTATTTCTGTAGTATCAGTACCGGAAACAATTGCTATTGTAGCTAAATCCGCCAGGAAGCCACGAGGCTTAAACGCTTTATCAAGGGTCATGGTACTGTCTAGATTTGTATATGCTTCTTTTTCATCCTCAGTTAAGGGGATTACATGGTGAGTAGAAGCTAAAAGAGTATCCATCTGCTGCATACGTTTCTAACCTGTTCCTCCACTTTTTTTTTTGTTTGATCA
>CAZETW010000001.1:64547-100438 GCA_964515295.1 uncultured bacterium
CCATCTGCTGCATACGTTTCTAACCTGTTCCTCCACTTTTTTTTTTGTTTGATCACCTCTTTCATGATCACGACTGCAGGATCTTCACCAGTAAAAACAATGGTTTTCATTGGTATAACTACAGGTTGTAAATAAATATTCTGTTCTTCAGGTGAATCATGAACAACGATTATTTCTTCAGACTGATAACCAATATAGCTGAATAAAATTTTTGCAGGCAGATTGTTTAATGTATATAGTAAAAAAGGACAAGAATACAATAATACAAACTAATCCCTGTCCGCAATTATATAATTATATCTTGAAATTGTGGTTCTATTCAGTAGTATTAAAAAAACACTGTTAACGAGATAAAATAAATATTACAGGAGAAAATTATCATTCCTCACGCACTCTTCTTTTTCTCCTTTTTATATTCATATTTTGGTTTTTTACCATTTAATACAACATCTCTGGTAACAATACATTTTTGTATACCTTCCAGAGAAGGTAAATCATACATTATATCCAGCATGGAATGTTCCATAATTGAACGCAGTGATCTGGCCCCTGTTTTCTTTTTCATTGCTTGAGTAACAATTGACTCAATGGCACCTTCTTCAAAATCCAGTTCAACTTTATCCATTTTAAAAAGATGCCGATATTGTTTTATCAAGGCATTTCTTGGTTCTACTAATATCTGTTTTAAAGCTTCTTTATTTAAATCATTTAAATTAGTAACAACAGGGAGACGTCCTACTAATTCAGGAATAAATCCAAAACGTAACAGATCATCCGGTTCAACCCGATTAAAAAGCTTATCTTTGGACATCATTTGATTCTTGCTTCCGGAAACTCCGAAGCCCATAACTTTTGTACCCACCCTGTGAGCAATTATTTTTTCCAGGCCTTCAAAAGATCCGCCGCAAATAAATAAGATATTCCTAGTGTCAATATTAACCAGACTCTGTTCAGGATGCTTCCGTCCCCCTTTAGGAGGCACGGATACAATGGATCCCTCAAGAAGTTTCAATAATCCTTGCTGTACACCTTCCCCGGAGACATCTCTGGTAATGGAAGAACTTTCTTCTTTTCTGGCAATTTTATCAATTTCATCTACATATACTATTCCTTGCTCAGCATGCTCTAAATTATAATCTGATACCTGAAGTAATCTCACCAGAACATTCTCCACATCTTCACCCACATACCCTGCTTCTGTCAAAGTGGTGGCATCGGCTATAGCAAAAGGAACTTTAAGAAATCTGGCTAAAGTCTGAGCCATCAAGGTTTTTCCAGTACCAGAAGAACCTAACATAAGTATATTACTTTTATCAAGCTGTACTCGATTTGATTGTTGAATTAAATTATTTATTCTTTTATAATGATTATATACTGCAACAGAAATAACTCTTTTAGCTCTTTCCTGACTTATCACATAATTATCAAGTTCTTTTTTTATTTCCTGAGGTGTCGGTACATGCTGAACCAGACTTATCGACCGTTTTGCCAGGTCACTGCGAATAATATCTTCAGCATAGCGTACACATTCATTACATATATTAACTCCCGGGCCGGTTACCATTGCATCAACTTCGTCAGATGCCCGTCCACAAAAGGAACAAACATATTTTTCTTGTGTTTCCACTAAGCCTCCTTGTTTTTCCCAATATCTTGTTTTGTAAGTATTTGATCAATTAGGCCATATTCTTTTGCTTCTTCCGGAGACATGAAAAAATTTCTGTCTGTATCTTTGGAAATCTTTTTTAAGCTCTGACCAGTATGATCTGATAAAATTTTATTTAATTTCTCGCGCAACGTCAATATTTCTTTTGTCTGAATTTCAATATCAGTAGCTTGTCCCTGAGCACCACCCAAAGGCTGATGGATCATTACTCTTGAATGGGGCAAAGCAGAACGTTTACCTTTAGTACCTGCTGCCAATAACACAGCTCCCATACTGGAAGCCTGCCCCATGCACACAGTTGCTATATCAGGCTGAACATATTGAATAGTATCATAAATTGCCAGACCAGAAGATACCATTCCTCCAGGAGTATTAAGATATAAAAAGATATCTTTCTCCGAATCTTCTGCAGCAAGAAATAAGAGCTGGGCTATTACCAGACTGGCAATGGTGTCATCAATGCCAGAACCTATAAAAATAATTCTCTCTTTTAATAATCTAGAAAAAATATCATACGCCCGTTCTCCTCTTCCTGTCTGCTCAATAACCATTGGTATTAAACTCATATTTACCCCTCTAAATTAATAATGTTTAATTATAGTATTATATGTCATCCCGGAGTTATAATTGATGATTTCTTTTTTGATTTTTTCTGTTTTACTTTTTTTACTTTTGAATTATCAGTTATAAAATCTATAATTTTTTCGTTTAACAGGGCTTCTTTCAATCTCTTTTTGTTATTGGGATTTCTATAAAAATTCTTGATCTTTTTAGAATCTTCAGCAGATGTTTCAGCAATTTTATCAATTTTCCCTTCCAGATCTTCAGATGAAACAGTAATATTTTCTTTTTCAGCAATCTGATCCGATATTATATTCCACTTCAAGGTGTTTATAACATCCGGTCTGTTTGATTCCATGAATTTTTCTTTATCTGCTTCTGTGAAATTTTTATTGCTTCTTTTTTGTTCCTCCCACAGATAATCCATAGTTCTGTCCACCATGGATGGTGGTAATTCAAATTTATTATTTCTGATAACAGCATTTCTGATATTATATTCCAGTTTTTTTCTGGATTCACTCTCTTTTCTCTGTTGTAACTTATCTTCAATATCCTGTTTGAATGCTTCAACAGTATCATAATTGCCAATTTTTTCTATAAATTCCTCATTTAATTCAGGTACTTTTTTCTCATATACAGATTTTACTTTAAATAAATAGTTATTTATTTTAACTTCACCTGATTTACCTTCTTGAGGAATGGGAATCTCCAATCGTTTTTCATCTCCGGGTTTTAAACCAACCAATTGATCTTTACACAGATCACCTAGAGGTGGCTTACCTATTTCAATCGATCTGCTTAAATATTTCTCTCCTATTATTGGAACTCCGGAGGTATCAATAGCCTGAATATCTCCCTCAATTATATTTCTTTCTTCAGCCTTCTTATCAACAGGTTTTAATTCAGCATTTTGTTCTCTTAAAAGTTCCAGAGTATCTTCTACTTCTTTTGGTGTTACTTCATTAATTTCTTTTTCTAATTTCAGACCAGTATACTCTTTTATCTCAATTTCAGGTTCAACTTCAATTTCTGCAGTAAATTGAAAAGTCCCATCATCATTAAACGTATAATCACTGATTTTACCAGGAGCTATAGGATTAATATCATTTTCTTCAATTGCTTTTTTAAAATACGTATTAAGCAATTCATCAATCAATTCAGCTTGCAGGGAATCACCAAATTTTTTTTCGATGATATGCTTTGGAACCTTCCCTTTTCTAAAACCATCAACCTGTATATTTTTTTGAAATTTTTTATTTACTTTTTCTCTTTGCTTAATGATTTCTTCTTCAGGTATTTCAACCTGTATATTTTTTTTCCATTCACTAATTTTTTTTATATTACTTTTCACCAAGAACTCCCTTTATATTTATATATGTAATGTGCGAGAGGTGGGACTCGAACCCACACATCCGAAGATACTAGATCCTAAATCTAGCGCGTCTGCCAGTTCCGCCACTCTCGCAAAATTTCAAGATAACAAGATAAATAAATTCCCTGGTAATTCAAAATCTATTTAAAAAATTTATTTTAATGACTGCACTTTTCCAATATTTTTATCCTCTCCCATAATAACCAGAACATCACTCGATTTAACTTTATAATCTGCCCTGGGAATCATGGTTACTTTTTCCGGTATCATTTCTTTCACCACAATTACCTGTACATTATACTTATTGGTTAAATCCAGTTCACCCAGAGTTTTACCAACAATTGATTTTGGCGGAGCAAGATCAACTATACTGTATCCTTCAGCCAGGGGTACATACTCGATTATATTCTCATGAGTTAATCGCCTGGCAACTTTAAATGCCATATCTTTCTCTGGGAATATAACCTCTGTGGCCCCGATCATTTCTAATATTTTCCCATGTTCTTCACTCAATGCTTTAGAAATAATATTTTTTATTTTCATCTCTTTTAAATGCAGGGTTACTAAAACACTTGATTCAATTTCTCCTAAACTGACAACCACTCCGTTCATTTCCTCCAGTCCAAGTGCTTTCAGTGTATCCTTATCCGTTGCATCGGCAACAACGGCTTTATGTATAGAATTTTTTGCTTTATCAATTTTTTCTTCTTCCATATCAACAGCTATTACTTCTATCCCGGAATCCACCAGATTCATGGCGAGATAATATCCAAAACTACTTAATCCGATTATGGCTATCCCTTTCACAACTACCTCCAAAAATAATTTTTAATGTAAAAATGTAGCACTCTGTTACTGTTAACCAACTTTGATCTCTCCTTCTGCATATCTGAATCTCGTTATTTTTTCTTTTTGAGATAAAGCAACTGCAAGGGTTAAGGGGCCAAGTCTACCGATAAACATCAATACTATTATAAGCAACCGTCCAATTTTTGTCAACTGTGCAGTCACTCCCATCGATAACCCAACAGTACCAAAAGCTGAGAAAGCTTCAAATAAAATCTTTATAAAATTACCCCTGTTATTCTGAGCTTCTTGAGCCCATTTTTCTGTCAACAGCAGTACGAAAAACACAATACATATTATTAATACTGAACTAAATACAATTGCTATAACCTTACTCACAGTTTCGTTGGAAATGCTCCTTTTAAAAATATGTGCATGCTCTCTTCTTCGAAACTTTGAGAAAAATAAAGCAATAAGAATTCCGAATGTTGTAACTTTAACTCCTCCGCCGCATGAACCAGGTGCAGCACCGATAAACATTAAGAATATCAATATTAAACAAGAGCCATTTGTTAATGCCTTTATGGAAATTGTATTAAACCCTGCTGTCCTTGCAGTAACTGACTGAAACAGAGAAATTAATAGAGCAGGGAGGGTATCGATATTTTTTAATGAATACTCTTTTTCAATAAAATATAATATTACAGCCCCGCTGATAATTAAAAATAATGTAACCGAAAGTACTACTTTAGAATGAAAAGATAAAGAATTATTTACTTTCCGACGATGGAAAAATAATTTTTTTGAATCTAATAATACAATAAAACCCAATCCGCCAAGTACAATTAAACTCATTAAGATTATATTCAACCATATATCTGCACTAAATCCCTCAAAACTATTACTGTAAAGACTAAATCCCGCATTACAGAAGGCTGATATTGAATGGAAAATACTGTGATATAAAGCTTTTGGAAAAGAATAATACTTCAGCCACCTTAATGTAAACAGCACTACTCCTATTCCTTCAATCGAAAAAACCAGAATAATCACTCTATATAAAAAAGATGCAATACTGGGCTCTGGTTCATTAACAATTGTAGAACCAATGACATCTCTGTTTCGGACCGACACTCTTCGATTTATCAAATACAGAAAAAACGTCGAAAAAGTCATTATTCCCAAACCGCCTACTTGAATTAATAACATAACAATCAATTGCCCATAAAGAGTGAACTCTTTTCCGATATCCACAACAGTCAAGCCTGTGACACAAACTGCAGAAACAGAAGTAAATAATGCGTCTACCAAACATAATGATCCTGACTCTTTGGTCCACGGTAACATTAACAAAATAGTACCCGTTAGTATAATAATTAAAAAACTGAGCACTATCATCCTGTTAGGAGTTAAATTTAAATATTGTCTATATCTTTTATATTTAAATAAATTCAATTAACTACCTATTATTATCTTCGATGGTACTTTTCCTAATAATGCGGACTTTTTTAATTCGATTTTCATATAATGATTCAATCCGGAGTAAAAATTCTTTATAGGTTATTTCATCATTAGTTTGAGGTATCCTTCTCATTTTATTGAGTATAAACCCACCCAAACTTTCATATTCCTCCTCAGTAGGTAAATTCAGACCAATTATTTCGTTTAACTCTTCAATACCTATCTTCCCGTCAACAAGCCAGGAATTATTATCTACCTTTGTAATCAGCGATTTTTCATTATCATATTCATCCTGTATTTCACCTACTATCTCCTCAATAACATCCTCTAACGTAACCAATCCGGCTGTTCCTCCATACTCATCAACAACAATTGCTAAATGAATTCTCTCTTTTTGAAATTCTCGTAATAATTCATCAATTTTTTTTGTTTCAGGAACATAATAAGGTTTTTTGACCAAATCTGCTAAAGAGTCAAACTTTTTCTTGTTATTTTTATATTCCAATAAATTTTTCACAAAAAGTATTCCCACAATCTTATCAACATCTTCATCATACACCGGTATACGAGAATGTCCCTTCTTTTTAACTAATTCAATTACTTCTTCATGAGTGGTATTTTTGTCTAACACAACCATATCCATTCGTGGAACCATTACTTCCTTAACAGTAGTATCACTGAATTTGAATATTGAATTTATCATTTCTTTTTCTTCATTTCCAATTGTGCCTTTTTCTTCACTGACCTGTATAACAGTTTTCATATCCTCTTTATTAATGAAGAGGTCATCTTTTGTTACTTTAAACAAAGTTGCAAACAACTTATATAATTTATCAAATAAATAAGAAAAAGGTGCAAAAAGTTTTACAACCCCCATTAATGGTAAAGAAACTGTCAATGCAAACTTCTCATAATTTTTTACAGCAAATACTTTGGGTGTTACCTCACTGAAAATTAATATTATAATGGTGACAAATATAATTTCAATCAGCAGTTTATTGGTTTTACCGAAAAAATGCTCAGGAATATATTTACTGGTAAACAAAGCAGCTAAGGTTGCAGCAGCAACATTTACTACGGTATTCCCGACTAATATCGTCATTAAAAGACGTCTTGGTTTATTGAGAAGACTGATGACTCGTAAAATATTTTTTGACTTCTTCGTCCTTTCCTTTAAACGATGTATATCATTAGCATTAAAAGAAAAATATGCAGATTCAGATCCCGAAAAAAAACCAGAAAGGAAAATAAAAAATATAAATAATAATATAGCAGACAGCGCTTCTATTTCCAACGTATTTATCCACCTCCATTTTCTAACTGATGTTCATTTTTTTTAAATAAAGATCTTCCCTTTTATGCATTGTGCTCTTTAAATCAGGCTGTTGATCATCATACCCTAATAAATGCAGTATACCATGGATCACTAACCGGGCAAGTTCTTTATTTATATCTACCTTATAATATCTGGATTGTTCCAATGCTCTGTCTATACTAATATAGATTTCACCCCATAATTCTTCTTCATCCATAGGAAAAGCTAAAACATCAGTTGGTGTATCCTTATCAAGGAATTCCTTGTTCAATTTAGTAATATATTCATCAGAAACCAAAACAATGGAAATATCACCCGGTATTAACGTTTCTTCTGTATCAAATATGGTATAACATATATTTTTTATCCAATCAGTTGAAACAATTTTCTTCACCTTATGAAAATTCACCTGAACAGAAAATTGATCAGATGTCTCAGTCACTTTTATTTTTTTCATTATAATCTACCCTTGTATGAAAAGTACCGGCTAGAATAGTTAAGAAACTCTCCTTTATTCTTTCAAGATCTTTTAAAGTGAGTGGTGATTCATCCAACTGTCCGTCATTGAATCGTTCGTCCACTAATCTGTTAATCATCCCTTTTAAGCGGCTGTGGGTAAATTTTTGCATAGATTTTGTCGCTGCTTCGATAGTATCAGCCAGCATCACAATAGCTGCTTCCTTAGTCTGAGGCTTCGGACCGGGATAGGAGTAATCTTCAACACTGACATCGTCATCCGGACTGGTTTTTTCCAGGGCTTTATCATAAAAATACTTCATGGAAGTAGTACCGTGATGTTGTTCAATAATATCTTTAACTGCTTCAGGAATTTTAAACTCATCGGCAATTTCCATTCCTCTTTTTACATGATTTTTTAATATCAAAGCACTCATTCGAGGTACTAATTTATCGTGCGGACTTTTATCTGCTAACTGATTTTCAATAAAATATTCAGCTTTTTCCAATTTTCCAATATCATGATAATATGTTCCTACCCTGGCAAGCAGTGAGTTGGCTCCTAATGACTGAGCAGCTGCTTCCGCTAAATTACCAACAATGATAGAATGATGATAGGTACCGGGTGCCTCAAGAGATAATCTTTTTAATATTGGATGATTTAAATTAGAAAGTTCCAGTAAAGAATAATCGGTTGTTAAATTAAAAATCGATTCAATCAACGGTAAGAGACCATACGTTATTATTGGAGCGAAAATTCCTATTATTATTCCATAAGGCCATTGCGTAAGAATTATATTAAAAGGTTTCAGATGTAAAAGTTCTATAATAGTAATTATCAAAATATAGGTTCCGGCAAGCACAAATATGGACTCTACCAGTTGACGTCTTCCTCCTACTCTGTGTATGGTTATTACACCTGCTGTGCTCATGAAAAATGATACAGTTGTCACATTAAAATCATTCCCCCACATTCCACCCACAAGAAGACTTATAAATACCGCTCCTGCAAATCCAATTTGTGTATCAAAAACAGTTGTTAATAACATCGAAAAAATAATAGCAGGAACTAAATACTGATTAATATTTAACTCTTTCACTAAAAAGGATAGGATGGAAATTATAAATATCATTATACATATAACTATAATAGATTTCGTGTCTTTCAATAATATTGTTTTATGATAATAAAGAAACGATGCAAAAAAGAAAAACAATAAAAGTATAAACGCAAATCTGCTGACATATGGAAATACTTTCTTTATTCCTCTGGATTCCATCCCTGTTTCTGCTTTTTTCGCAGCCAGAGATTCTAACTTCTTTCGTATCTCTTTGGTAATTCTTTCATTATTATCAACAATCTTCTCATTTTTCTTAACAAAACCACTGCTCCGTGGTACTCGGGCAACAGCACTCTCGATACGTTCCTGATATACTCTCTCATTAAAAATCAAATTGGGCTCAAGAAAATAACTTATAATACCATATCCGATCTGAGCTAAATAATTCCTGTTTTCATAACTATTGGTTAACTCTTCAATAACCTTTTCCTTGGCTGTATTAAAATCATAAAACTCATCAATCGATCTGACCACCTCTTCGTCTTCTTCAAAAATAACTACTCTTCCATCAACTGTATTTAATTCTTTCTTGTCAATATTATAAATACCTACAGCCATTACATCCTGAACTATGCGATTAATATCCTTATGAAGCTGAGAAAGAGTTCCTGAGCTTAATCTGTTATTTTCCTTAACCAATAAATTTTTATAAATGGAATCAGAAAAACTTATACTATATTTTATAAATAAGGAATCACTATTCTTAACTGCCTTATCCCCGTCTTCTCTGTAAGTTTTCCTAAGTTTTCGCACCTGATTGAAAAAATGTTCAATATTCCTCAGCTCTTCCGAAATTTTTTCGGACTGATATATAAATACAGGATGAATTTTCTGCTTTGCAATTTCACAATCTTTACTGTATTCCTCCTCAGTTTTTAAGATCTCAAAACTAAATGGAGCAACAATACGACGATTACTGATATTACCCTCTTTTAAATCAGCAAATTCCAAAGAACTATCAGTCGGAAACATAAAAATCAGAATAAAAGATAAAATGAAAATTAACAATAAATGTAATCCGACCCTTACCTTTTTATCAATAGGGCTGTTCAACTTTTTACCATCACCCCTGAATATTTTTTTTAATGATACAAGTATGCGTTTTACATGATATTTCATTCACTGTTCTCCTTTTCCCGCTGAAACTGCTCATAAGCATTGATAATTCTTTTCACAAGTCTGTGGCGTACCACATCATCTTTATTTAAATAAACAAACGCAATACCATCTATTCCCTTTAAAATCGTTTGAATCTGAATTAACCCTGAATTTTTTTTCTGAGTGAGGTCGATTTGTGTAATATCTCCCGTAATAATAGCTTTTGAATGTTTACCCATACGAGTAAGGAACATTTTCATCTGCATTGGGGAACTATTCTGTGCTTCATCCAAAATTATAAATGCATCATCCAAAGTTCTTCCGCGCATATATGCCAAGGGAACGATTTCTATTGTTTTGTGTTCAACAAAATGCTGTAATTTATCTGAAGGTAACATTGTAAAAAGAGCATCAGTCAAAGGTTTAAGATAGGGATCTACTTTTTCCATCATGTCCCCAGGTAAATAACCTAAACTTTCTCCTGCTTCTATTGCAGGTCTGGACAGAATTATTCTGGAAACCTCTTTTCTGTACAGTTTTGCCAATGCAATAGCAACAGCAAGAAAAGTTTTGCCTGTACCGGCAGGTCCGATAGTAAATACAATGTCATTCATTTCGGCAGCTTTGATATATTTAAACTGACCTGGTGTTCTTGCTTTTATCTCCCCCTTTTTCCCTTTGAACACCAAAGAATCTATCTTTGATGGTTCTTTTTTTTGTAAATGACTATTATCTATATGAACAACATCTATTACAGTTTTTATATCATCTGCACTTACTTTCTTATTTTTCCCTAATATATCAAATATCTCATAAAATAATTTCTCAACGTTCCTCACCGCTAACTCAGTACCGCTGATAATTAAATCATCCCCGCGCACTATAATTTTAACACTAAATTTAGACTCTATTAGATCAATATGCTCATCGTGAGGTCCAAATAATTTTAACTGATCTATATTATCTATCTTTATATTAGTACTTGTATTCTTCATATATAAAAAACTCTCTTCTTGAAAAATAATTTCAAGTAAGAGAGCTTATAAATCTTAATTTTCCAAATTAATATCTAACAAAATGTTAGTTTGACAAAAAATCTAGGCAGTATACCAAACTTATTTCTTGGGGATAGTGATAACCTGATAAGGATATATAATATTTGCATCCTCTATTAGGTCTTTATTTGCTTCGTATAATTCAGTCCATTTTGTAGGATCACCGTAAACTTCAGACATACCAGCAATCTTAGAAAGGAATTCACCTTTTGCAACAAGATGCTGATTTTCTGCAACACCACGGGCAACATTAAAAATCTGTTCCGGATAAATTAGATCTGCATTTTTGATCTGATCCTTGTTTACGGAATATATTCTTATCCATTGATAAGGATTACCGTAGATTTCCTCTTTCTTGGAAATATCCCAAAGATTATCTCCTCTGACCACAGTATATTTATCATAGATATTTGCTGGCATTTTAGAATATAAATTTGCTGCCTTACCTTCTAATTGCTGAATTTTTTCTTCCATTTCAGTAAGCAGGTATATATTGCTGTCTTTTGCCTCTTCTAAACGACTTTTCAGTTCTTTGAGTTCATCTTTGCTTCTGAAAAGTTCTTCAGGACTTAATGCACCCAGACCATCCAGTTTACTTTCGATGTCCTCTAAATCCTGGCGGTAGGCATTAACTGCTGCTTCATCCGTTCCCAGAAGTGAATATATTTCTTCCCACTTTTCATCAATTTCGCTTTGTACATCAGCAATCTGTGCATTTAATTCGTCGATTTCTGCTTGAAGAGCATCAACCTTCTCTTGATTCTCTGCCTCTTCTGCCTGTAATTCTGCAAGCTCTGCCTGATATTCTTTCAATTTCATTTTCTCTTCTTCTTGAGCTTGCGTAAAACTACTGGCTGCAAAAAGCACCAAGCAGAGAGCGACAAAGAAAATTGTCAACTTACTCTGAAATCTCATTATTATTCCCTCCATAATTACATGAATAATTTTACTTTATCAAATTATAACTTTGCCTTAACTTTTTCCTTTTCTGCTTTTACATCTTCAAGTTCTGCTTTCTTATCAACTAATTTTTGTTCCAGCTCAGCTTTTTCCTGTTTTAACTCCTCAACTTTCTCATCTGATGATTCAACTGCTGCTGTGGTCTCTTCAAGTGTATTAAGTTGTTCTTCGTTAGCATAACGAGTACAACCAGAGATAAGGAAAGAAACAATAATAACGATCCCAAATATACCTGTAACCAGTTTCTTAGCAATTTTTTTCATCCTCTACACCTCCTTTTGATTAAAATGATAATTATTATCTGTTTAATTAATTGTAATAAAAAAAAATCATATTGTCAAGTAAAAAATAATTTAGTTTAAATTTATTTCTATATTATCTCTCAGAATCATCAACTAAACTAAGCCCTAATTCTTTCAACTGTTTATCGTCGATGGGTGTCGGTGCATTATCCATTAAAGATAATGCACTAGTAGTTTTAGGAAAAGCTATAACATCCCGGATGGAACGCTCTCCTGCCAGAATCATCACTAAACGGTCAAATCCAAAAGCTATCCCTCCATGCGGAGGTGCTCCAAATTCTAAAGCTTTTAGTAAGAATCCAAATTTCTTTTCTGCCAGAGCTGGTGTTACTCCAATAATCTTAAATATTTTTTCCTGAATTTCTTTTTTATGATTCCTGATGCTTCCACCTGCAATCTCATTGCCGTTAATAACAAGATCATACGATCTGGCACGTGCTTTATCTGGTTCAATATCAAGTATCCCAATATCCTCTGTCTTGGGTGAGGTAAAAGGATGATGCAGAGCGCTGTATGTTTTTTCTTCTTCATTCCACTCAACCAATGGAAAATCAACTACCCATAACGGCGCATACACATTACTATCAATCAGGCTAAAATCTTCTGCCAGTTTTAACCGTAAATTTCCAAGTGAGGAACAGCATATCTTGTTTTCTGCTGATATCAGAAAAATCACATCACCTGCATCGGCATTAAAACTATTGATTATATCATTGATTATTTCCTGAGAAACAAACTTTTTTATAGGTGTTTTTATAGTTTCTTTGCTGATTTGAATGGGAATGAGCCCCCGAGCTCCATATTGTTTAACATAATTGATATATTTATCAATGTCTTTTCTTGACAGGCCACCAACCCCTTCAAGTTTAATTCCCTTGACCTTTCCCTTTTTTTCCAATGTTGTTTCAAAAACTTTGAACCCACACTGTTCCACACTGCCGCTAATATCAACGATTTCCATATCAAACCTGATATCAGGGTTATCAACTCCGTATTTATCTATTGCCTCTGAATATTTAAGAACAGAAAATTTTTTCGGAAGGTCAACCTCAATTACTTTTTTAAATAACATTCGGGTCAGTCTTTCAAATATATCATAAATATCCTGTTCATCTATAAATGACATTTCAACATCTATTTGAGTAAATTCCGGCTGGCGGTCTGCTCTTAAATCTTCATCCCGAAAACATTTTACAATTTGAAAATATCTATCATATCCGGATATCATCAGCAGCTGTTTATAGGTCTGAGGAGACTGAGGCAAAGCATAAAAACAACCCTTATGTAAACGACTGGGGACCAGGAAATCTCTTGCTCCTTCAGGAGTACTTTTCATTAAAAACGGAGTTTCAATCTCAATAAAACCCTCTTTATCAAAAAATTCTCTTGTACACATTGCTGCTTTATGTCGTAATAATAAATTTCTCTGTAATCGGATTCTTCGCAGATCAAGGTACCGATACCTGAACCGAAGTTCTTCAGTTGCATCAGACGATTCAGTAATTAAAAACGGCAAAGATTTTGATATATTATGAATGAGTAACTCACTTGCGCTAATCTCGATAGATCCTGTAGCCATTTCCCTGTTTTTCATTCCATCGGGTCTCAGCTCAACAGTTCCTTTAACTGCTATTACAGATTCCATTCTTAGTTTTTGTGCTTTATTACACATTACTTTATTATTCTCAGGACGAAAAACGATCTGTGTTATACCCCATCTGTCTCTTAAATCTATAAATATAACCCCGCCATGATCCCTGTGTTTTGCCACCCACCCCATTAAGATTACATGCTCACCACAATTTTTTTCATTTAACTGACCGCATTTATGTGTTCTTTTCCAGCTGTTTTTACTCAAATAAACCGCCTTTCTACCCTAATATCCGAATACATAGGTTTGACGAAAAGTAACATTCCCCGCTTCCGGATTAACAGATCGAAAATCTTTCCAATTACTGATTCGTGCAATGATACATCTTTCTGCTCTTTCATTCTGCAGAGTGGAATCTACTATTGAAACATCTATTACTTCCCCTTTGGGATTAATAGTTATTCTGACCACTACTTTCCCCTTAAGAGAAGGATACCTCCTCAATTCCCTTTCATAGCAGTATTTGATTACTTGATTATGTGAAAGCAATACCTCCTGAATATTCTGAGCACTACGATATTGCATCCCTTCTGATCTTCCCTGTTTATCTGTCTGTTCGGATTCAA
Source organism: uncultured bacterium (assembly GCA_964515295.1). GTDB lineage: Bacteria > Zhuqueibacterota > QNDG01 > QNDG01 > CAYUAG01 > CAYUAG01. The sequence goes on from CAZETW010000001.1 coordinate 78,918, forward strand.
TTGTTAATGCACCCTTACGATCCATAAGCTCCGAATTTAAACCTCCTCTTTCAGATATCAAATCATCAATACCTGCCTGTCCGCCTTTTCTTTGACCATGTCCTCCTCTGCCTCCTTCTTCACCACCTGCTCCTGAAGAACCCCTTAATGTCTGTAAGCCATCTACAGAAGAAAGTAAATCATCTAAATCCTCGTCTGTATCACTGCTGCCCCCGCCTGTATCAAAAATACTGGCTGCACCACTACCAGTGGTAGATCTATTAGAGCTTGTCAATATTCCTAATAACCCTTTTGACTGAACTTTTCTTGATACTTCACTGCGAGCTCTGCGTCGGGCTTCTGCAGAAGTGGTTGCCCGGGCAGAGGTTGGGGCTCCACCAGGTGTACCAGTACTTTCAGTTCCTGTTCCGGTCCCCTCTGTACCTGAGCCGCTTCCTTCCTCGCCTCCTTCAGCTTCTGTCTCAGAATCTGTTGGTTCTGCCTGTTCTTCACCTTCACTGCCAGAAAATACGGTCCCTTCTTTTCTCTCTCTAATTGGTTTCTTATCTAAAATAAATGTGGCAAACTGTTCCTGAATTTTCTTTATCTCTTTTTCAGAATACCTTTCCACCGGTTTCATAGCGAGAATTGATACTGCAATCGCTTCAATTAATAAAGCGATAAGAAATATTACTAAAAAATTCTTATCCCAATACTGAGAAAAAGATTTTTTAAAGTACTTTATAGTTATATCAGCAGATGATTTTCCCCCTTTTTTATCAATCTTGCTGCTATTAATATTCTTACTCATCAAGCCTCTTTTTGATAAACAACTAATCGTAAATTAGGAAAATTTGACTGTCCGCAGGTAGCCATAACTTTTATCAACAATTTATAGGGTAATTTTTTATCCCCTTGAATGGTTACCTTTCCGGAGTATTCAGCACCATACCTGGCCTGCATTTCTTCCGCTTTTCGAGCATAATTATTAAGCTCGTTTCTCAATGATGGTATTATATAACCCTCAATCTTATTAACATTTACAGTTTTTTCCACTGCCTTTCCATTAACAAGAATCCAATCAGATGAAATAGTCACATCCAATCCTAACTGAGGCGATTGCTGAGTTATGGAAGTTGGAAGAGTAAGGTCATCGGATGGATTGATCAGCTGTCCCTGGGTGGAATATGTTTTTAATAAAAAAACCAGAATAATAGTAAACATATCCATCATTGACGTGAGTTGCGGTCGTACTGCCTTTCCCCTCATCATTATTCTCTTTTTTCTGTTTAATTTTGAAACCATAAATAATACAAATACCTCATTAATAAATTCTTGCACTAAAAGATACATTAGGGAAAAGAACGAATTCTTTTCCTTCAATTTCTGTCCTTCTCGATGCATCCATTGTTCTTACTATTGTCTGATAGGTAATATCAGATTCCGCCATTATGATGATTTCATTTATATCACTGAACTTAGATCCGGCTTTCTGTTTTATTTCATACAATTTAGCAGTAAGCTTCTCAAAATCATATTGACCGTGATTTTTAGGAATAGATGGTTGGTCAGCTTCCTCACCGCCAAGCACTGCCAAACTACTAGAAATAAAAAAACCCTGATCAGTGACAGTCACTGTCAGATCTAATTCTTTAAGCTGTTCTTCCGGAATTTCCTTTTCCATCTCCACTTTTTCACCTGAAGCAGCAGGCGGAAGATTCAACTCTATAATCCCCAAACGTACAAATTCTGCTGAACTAAGTAACAATGGGATCAAAACAACCATAAGATTCATCATAGGTGTAATATTGACATGCATCTCATCAATATCATGTTTCATTATTTTTGATGGTCTGTGTGCCATTGTTCAATCCTCATCTGGAAAGAATATTTATTATCTTTACTGTATGTTCATCAATCTCGTCAATTATAGTGATGGTCTTATTGTGCAGAACTGTATAAATTAATATGGACGGGATTGCTATACTTAATCCGGTTAAGGTTGTATTCATCGCAACAGATATTCCATGAGCCAGCATGGTTGATTTTTGGGCAGCATCAATACCAGGTATCGAAACAGACCGGAAAGCTAATATCAAACCATAAATTGTTCCCATAAGACCAAGCAGAGTTGAAATATTACCTATCATAGCTAAATAATTTGTTCTTTTTTGTAATTTGGGTAAGACTTCAAGCGTTGCCTCATCAACTGCATTCTGAAACTGCTCAGCCTCAGACCCTTTAACTTTTTTTAATCTCAATAATCCCTTAAGAATTATTCTGGGTAATGCTTTATCCTGTACCTTTCTGCACAGAGTTATTGCCTGCTTTAAATCTTTTGCAGCAATCAATTTTCTAATCTGAGACATGAATTTTGGAATATTAATATTAGAAACAAGATAGAGATAATACGTCCTCTCAATTGCAATCGCAATCATAAAGCCTGCAACAATCAAAAGCAGCCACATAAAAATAAAACCATTCGCTTCCGGGCTGAAACTATGCCAATATTCTGTCATAATCATCCTCCATTTAAAACACTCTCTTTTACCAGAAGTATGCTATTATTTATTTTCCTTCTTCTTTTTTCCCTCTGGATTATTATTCTGATTTTTAATTCTATCTTTGTTTAACGCTTTTTTAATGCTTTCAATATTTTCAATCTCTCTTAATTTTTCCTGTAATTCCGGGATTTCACCTTCTGCTTTATTTATTTCCTGGGAAAACTTCCTTTCCAGATCTACTTTCTTAACATCTGTTTCTACACGTTTGGGCATTATTATCACGTTCGGTTTATCAATCTCACCTTTTATGTTTATTTCATCCAATATCAATTCATTAGACACTGTATCAACTTTATTTTTGGTTGACTCTTTATTCTTGGCAGATGTGGTGTCATTTTTACTGTTCTGAGCAAAAATATCACCTGCAATAATATTTCCAAATACAATTAAGAATAATATGTATTTATTTAATTTATTCATGTCCAGCCTTTTGATCTGCAATTAAATCACTTCTTCGAATATAGGAAATCTTGATTAAATCCTCAAGTCTAAAATTAATATTCTTCACTACTTTTATAGCTATAGTATTCTTATTTTGTTTTAAATGAGAAGTAATTACTTTTTTATCTGTCTTTTCTCCATTGTAAATTCTGTTTCCATTAATATAGACCTCTAAAATATTCTGAAAATTCATTTGTAAATAACCATATATAGGAAATCCTGGTATTTGTATTGATGTTCTCAGATAGCTGTAATAATCAACTAAATCAGAATGAGCAAGAGAATCATCAGGAGTATTTCCTCCCACTGTCTTATTGTTTTTTAAATAAATCCATCTTTCATCATTAAAATCAGACTGTTCCCATCCTTCCGAGAATATATTTGATACTTTCCAGCTAGTATCCGGTGGAGTATGTACATTTGCAAGAGGAATATCTAATTTTCTTCTGTTCCCCTGTGGATCTCTTTGAATTAAATTTATTATGATTTTATAAAAATTATCAGGTTTGTTTTTATGATCAACCAAAGACTTGTAAATACTTTCCAGTACATTTATCTCAAATTTTTCTAAAAAATACATATGATCTTCAAATGCGGTAAGACAGCTTTCATATATAAAATCATTTGTACTACTGAATAACTGATCTGCTTCTTGTTTGTTCTTTTCAGCCATAGTAATATAATTATCAATAGTATCAGAAATACATAATGCATATTCTACCAATCTATCCTGCAGCAGTGTATCCTTAATAGCAATATAACTGTAATCAGTAATCGATTCCATTCGATTAGCATATAAAGTTACAACCAATTGAGCATATAACTCAGAGGATTCAATTAAATTCACTAAATTATTCATATTCTCAATTTCCGGCTGCTTTTCTGCTAATAAGTAATTGTTTCGAAAAGTTTGCTCTGCTTTGCCAAATTCTTCTAACCCTTCATAGGCAAGACTGATAAATTTTTGAGGAAGAAAATCAATTAATGACAGAATCTGATTTCTGGATGAATCTATCCAGGAATTAGTAATATGTACAGAATCTGAAATAAAAATATTTCTTATATGTGTTTTTATTGCTTTCTCCACCAATGGTCTTATGGTTGTTAAAAACAATTGCTTCTTATATTCCAATTTTTCCAAACCTTCGAGTTCTGGGGGAATAGGAACACCTAATAAATTATCTATTGCCTCATTATTAATATCAGCTTTATAATAAAACATTTCAGAAATCTTACTTTCTACCTTGCTTACCCAATCCACAGTATCCTGATATGAAATATTTGTATTCTCAACGTTTTGGCTGTCTATTTGTAACTCTATCTTTCTTAAAACAGGTAAAGATTTAACATATTTATTAAATGCTTGTTCATATGCGGCCTCAGACTGAAAAAGTATTTCATTTTTCTTGACTGCTTTTTCATCAATTGACATAGCAGGCAGTTTCTGATCTTGTAAAACCTGGGCAAACTGTTCATACACTTGTCCTATTCTGTACAATGCCTCGGGGAGTCTGTTACTTTTATATTTGACTACTTCCTGATATCGGGATAAAAGACTGTCTAACGACATTCGTTTACGTTTTACATTATTATTTGAATCATAAAATGAAAATCCAATTGGAATATTTTCATACCGTTCATGCATTAACCTGCTTGCTTTATACAGAGCTTCTGCAGCATAATAGTCATGTGTTTCAAATCCTTTAGCTTTCAAACTTTCATTCTTGTCATGTGCCTTATAATAAGCTATTTCTGCTTTATTTGAATACCCCTGACTTGAATACAATTCACCCAGTTTAAAATAAGCATCAACACTTAAAACAGACTCAGGAAATATATCAGGATAATTTTGATAAATTTGTATAGCCTTTTCATCTTCAGTTAATTTATGATAATAACTACCAAGTTCAAAATAAATAGTAGATGTTTCTGCGGCATTAAAATATTTATTTATCCATTTTTCTCCTGTCTCAACAGCTTTATTCCAATTTTCCGATTTCACATAATACATATGGGCATTATAAAATGCATCTTTTACTTCACTACTATCCGATAATAATTCTGATAATGCTTCGTATTTTTCTGCACTTTTTCCAAACTCTTCTACTTCACTATAATCATATGCTAAATTATTTAAAGCGTCAATATATAAAGAAGAACTGCCATAGGAAACTATCAACTGATTATAAGAACGTATTGCACGTTCAATATTATTAATTTTTTCATATTCCCGGGCAGAATTAAATAAAGCTCTGTCTGCAAAATCCAGCAATGGAATTTCCATGGCCATTCTGAAATATTCTGCAGCAGCCTTTCTGCTGTTCCCGTTGTTAGCCAGCTGCTGTGCATTTAAAAATATAGCTTGTCCATACAGTTCTCTTACTTTTTGTTTTATATCCTGAGGTAGTTTACGGTCTAAAAGTCTGCTTGCAAGCGCTTCTGCACTTTTATAATCTTTTTTTCCCAAATAACTTTTGGTTATTGATAACTGCACCTCATAAATCTGATCGCTTTCAGGAAAATATTTGGTTAACGTTTTATAATATTTTATTGCCTGAGCATACTGTTTATGAAGATAAAAAAGAGCACCTACATTTGCCAGTACAGTCGGCGTGTTTTCATCGAAGGGAAAAAGTTTTATGTAATTGTCACAAGCCATCACTAACAATTCTTCTGTATGGTTCAGCGGTGTCTCAGATGCATATGATGTATTTGTTACATCTGTTCCACTTTGTCTTTTTTCCTGCTGTACGAGAGAATCAGCAACAACCACCGCATTCTTGGCTGCATCTTTTATTGTAGATAATCCTTTTTTTCTTGCATATTCTTTATACCGGGGAGCATCATATACCAAACTAATAGTCATATATTCCTTTAAAGCTTCTTCATAATTATGCAGCCTGATATCTAAAACCAAGGCTATATTCCATCGAATCATATAAGCATTGATGTGCTCTGGGAAGTTTTCAAGATATTTTGTCCCCAGGCTTACAATAGATTGATAGAGTTCTGTACTTTCCCGTTCCTCTGCTTTCTGCAGCACATAATTAAAATTATTTCTTAAAGCTTCTTCAGTAAGTTTATAGGCTCTCTCAAGATGATCTAAGTCTTCTGTCTTTTCCCACCATTCACTGTCCGTATTATACAATTCAAATAGCTTTTTTCTGCCAAGATATATCTGTCTCTCATCTTCCAGGGCAATATAACAATTAATAATTTTCTTTTGAACTACAGGAGCATTGGGAGAAAAAGGGGTATAATCTAGTAAGGCATTATAGGTATTAATAGCCTTATTATATTCCTCTCTTTTTTGAAAATGAATATCACCAAATTCATATAAAATTTGTTCTCCCCAGGAAGGATGATTAATTTTATTCAGATAATCTAATATGTCATCCAATTTACCAAAATCCATAAAGCAAACTGCGATATATTCAAGAGCTTCATCATAGAGGTCAACACTTCCCCCCCCCTGTCTACTCATAAGATTTCTACTTTTTTCAATATTCTGAATCAAACTTGTAAAAAAACTAATAGCTTCTGGATATTTATTCAATCGATAATAACTCCACCCCAGCTTATAGAGCGCTTCATTATAATGAGTACCCTGCCTGTCTTTAAGTACTTTTTTATAATATTTAATCGATCTGTTAATATTGTTCCTGGGAGGACTAAAAAAATATTCACCTAATCTCATATATGCTTCGGTGATATAATCACTTCCGGGATATTTATCAATCAAATGCAGATAATATTGATGAGCCCTGTCTGCATTTCCTTTTTCTTCATAGAGAAAACCAATATTATATACTGCATCATCAACTTTATCACTTTCAGGAAATTCATTTATTATTCTTTCATAAAGACTGAATGTACGGGGGAACTCTAACACTGGTTCAGGAGGAACCAGAACTGATGTATCTTCCATGCTGCGTTCAAGTGCATTGTTATATCTCTCCATTTTATCCAGATAAGTATCTTTTTCCTTGAAATAATACAGATCAGCAAGTCTTATTAATATATCATCCAAAATATCTCTATCAGGATCTCTCTGTAATATTCTCTCCCCATCTTCTATTCCCCGTTCAATGAGAATCCTTTTTTCTTCCTGAAGGTTTTCCAGTTTCTTCAGATAATAAATTTTATAGCTTTCCAAATCAGGCAGTGAAGCATCCCAAAAAGAGGAATCACTTTCTGCAATCTGAGAAAACCCCAGAGAGAGATTCAGAATAAATACAAAAAACATTATTAATATATAAATATTAGTCTTTTTCATTCTTTTTTACAGTTCCAATCTGTTCTTCAATCTCACCTATAATAGATTCCTGAAGCTGCTTATCAAAATATTTATTATTAAAAAAATCTTCCTTTTTCCTTTGCTGATTTCTAACAGATTCCTTTTGTATCTGATTTTCGAGTTTAGAAATATCATTCAGTAATCCTTTAATCTGATCTTCCAAACTGATTTGCTTATTATTATAAACTCCGTCTAAAGCATCAATAGTATAAGAGATATCATTTATATTTGAATCAAGCTGTTTAATTCTGGCAAAATTAATATCACTGATTCCGTAACCACTGTAATATGCCCACTGATCCAAATTAAGCTGATATGTTTCAGGATAATTTTCCCGGAGCCAAACCTCATATTGATTGATGGTATTATAATAGGAATAAATTTCAGAAAGCTTAATTTCTGCTCTGCTGACCGTTAAATAATCACCTTTCTGTTTGGCCAGATCTATGTTATTATTAATCTCATCAATATATCTTTTAATTTCTTCCTTTTCCTGTAAGATCTGTGTGAGCAAAGAACTGAAATAATATTCCAGATACTGTTCAGCTTCAATATGAAATGCAAAGGATTCATTTCTGAGATTACCTATAGAAAAATTCTTAAATTGTTCTTCATAGACATCCAATAATTTTTTACGCAATATATTTATTCTCTCTTTAAGATCCCGATCTCTTAACGTATCAGCCTGTTGTTCAAGAGAATCCAAAATAGATAATTTATTTCTGAACAATACATCAGATTCAGAGACAAATTCTTTCAATAGTGGATTCATATCATAAAATGTATCACCTGAGCTATATATAAAATTAGCGATTTTAATTAATTTGTTTAAAAATTTATCTGATTTATTTTGTTCACCTGGTGATTGATTTATACTGTCAGTGTTTTCTTGTAATAATTCTCCTTCCTGTGAAGATTGTCCGGTTTGGTAAATCATTTTAAGATCCTGAACAGCCTCCTCAGTCCATCCTAAAATATTTTTAGAATATGCAGCCAGTAAACGGGCTTCATAAGAATATTGGCTGAGCATATTACCTTTTATTAATTTCTGTGTATTTTCCAACGTTTTAACCGGCTCCCCGGATTGATAGGCGCTCCAAGCTTTACCCAGCAAACTTAAATCATACTGAGAATAATCCTCTGGTATTAAATTAAAATATTCTTCTGACAGCTCAATGTTATCCTGATCAAAATATATGAATCCAAGTTTTAATATAGCATTATTCCTTAATTGAAGAGATATGGGATCATTAGATTCTGAGGAGATTTGATTAAGAACTTTTTTATAGAGCGATATAGTAAAATCCATCTCTCCTGTATTTGCATAACAGGTTGCTGCCAAATAAAGTGCAGGATAGTAATAGCCACTTTCCTGACTAACATTATTTAATACATTAATAGCTTTTTTGTAATCTCCTTTTTTATAAAATGCATACCCCATAAGGTATGATACTTCACTAAAATCTGCATCATTAATACTGCTCTGCAACTTTCCGAGATTCTGATATACTGAAGCCATTTTATCGAACTTATTATATATATAATAAATAAATATCAATTTAATAAATGCTTTTTCTAAATAAGAAGATTCAGGATAATTATTAAATAACTTTACATAACAACTGGCTGCTTCATCGAGATAGTTCAATGCAAAACAACTCTCTCCATAATAAAAAAGAACATCATCAAGATAGTATTCTTTATATGTATTAATAATATCCTGGAATTGTAAACGGGTTAATTTAAAATCACCATTTTTATAATTCTCTAATGCTTTTCGTAAATACCGTCGAAACATTCTCTGCTGTTGAAAAGGAGAGGATTTATTTAATAACCGGTTTCTTAAAAGTTTATATTTCATCAGATTTAATTTATAACTGAATATTCTGTTATATTTCCAGTCTTCTAAATATTCTGTACCAGTTTCTTTATCTTTACTGATCTGTGAAAAGGCATTATTATTATCATCATTTTGATCACCAAGAATATTTTTTTCAGCTGAATCTGTTTTACTGATAGTCACTTCGTTCTGTTCCAGTATCTCACTTACGCGATTTTTCAGATCCGAAAGCATACGCAATATATCCATATTAACTTTTTGTCTGGCTTTTTTTTCCAAAAGTTTGATTTCATCAAGCAGGTCTATTATTCTATTAATTTCTTTTTCATAATCGTCCATTAACACTACTTCTTTGGGGATGATCGCTTCTATACCAATTTCTTCACTTAATTCTCCCTTTATTCCTCTTTCATGAATTTCAGTGCTGATGTTTTCCACTAACTCTAAAAGAAATTTTTCTTTAGGCAGCATAAAACCAAAAAATTCATTTTTATTTAAATTATTATAATAATATATTCCTATTTCAGTAAAACTGTAATCTTGAGATAAAAGTGGATAAGAACATATAAACAAAAACATCAGTAAACAAAATAATGAAATGTTGTTAAATCTTGTAATCAAAAAAATCAACCCTTATCTTTTATATAACCTGTTGTTGTATGATATTGATAAATACCAAAAAAATCAACAATTCTGTTGAAACCAGTATTATTTTCCTGTGAATCAACATAAATATCATATTCAGTATATAACCTCATTAATTTCTTCATTTTTTTTAATAAGTGCAAAACTTGTGCCTAAAATGTCAAGAAAGGAGATATTATGAAATTTATAAAGCACCCAATAATCACTGTTCCCATCAGGGACTTACTAAATATAAACGGGGACACTATTTATCAATTTTCTCAAGATAATAATAGTGTTGAAGAAGGCAAAATCAATTAATGTATTCATCCTGATAAAATTTGAAACGTCCTTTATGATCACATCATCCTCATTTTCATTGATATAAAAACAAAATTAAGAAAAATGAGAAATATATGGAAAACTCAAAGAACAAATGCTCATACAATACAGTTCAATAACTAAAAAATATTTTATTTCATATACAAAATATATTTATTCCTCTCAGATGAATTACTTAGGCAAAGCAATCATAGCAAATATCATAACAAACAGCGCAATAGTTTCGATTATACCAAGAACCATTATATAGTTTGCTCCTCCTTTACCTGTTTCTGCAATAGCATCACAGGCTTTGGCACCTGCTTTTCCCTGAAAAAAAGCAGAGATGCCGATTGCAATACCTGCCACTGCACCAATAAGCATAGGCCATGCCGGGGATATATCCAACCAATTTGCATTTCTGATCTGATCTCTTAAAATAAAGCCGTAAATGACCTGGGATAATGGCATTCCCACAAAAACTACCATTAAAAACGGTGTTGGTTTATTCTCTAAATAAGCTCTTTTCCAGGCTCCGATTGCAGACATACCTGCTGCTCTTATTCCAAATGCAGAACCTATAGCGGCAAAAACCAATGATAAATTCATATCTCCCAACATATTCATTTCTAATCCCTTTCTGTTTTATATGCTAGTTTATTTTTTTCATTCTCCTGGAAGGGTTTATATTCTATCCCGCTCCATTCCTGCCCTAAAGCTGTAGAAAACTCAAGTACATTTAATCTTATCCCGTGAACCAAAACAGACATGATAGCTAAAAGAATATTTAATCCGTGTCCTAAAATCAAAATTATAGGAGCTAAAAATCCACTGGCCATAGAATTAAACGTTGAAGCAACAGCAACTGTTGCCACCCCTACAGCAAAAAGGCGGACATAGGATACAATATCTGAAAAACTTCCAATGATATCTAAAAGAACTGTAAATACTGAACCAAAAAAAGCTTTAAAAATATTTTTCTGGTAATTAGTAAACAATCCTACTAACAAAAATCCAATGATAAGTAATAGTCCCACAAAAGACGGTAAAGGATCATTCAACACTAAAAGATTTGTCACATAAAACATACCTATAATAATCAGTACCCATCCGATGTCTGCTAAACATTTAATGGTTTTACGATTTCTATATGCTACCATCAGATGACCAATAGATAACTGAATCACAGCAAGAATAAAAGTAAACTTCATCATAATCCTTATGGATTCACGGGAATTATCGAAACTGTAAATAGGTTCAATAATAAAACGCTGAAAAAAAGGTTGTTCAGCAATAAATCTTGAACCGAACCAGGTTCCGGTAAGCGCCCCCCAGATAATAGTGGAAACACTTAAAACACCAAACAAAATAAAAGGTTCAGCCGGAGTTTTTTTGAAAACCTTTCTTGAAATAATTGTTCCTGCTAAAAATAAAATCCCATATCCTGCATCACCGATAATCATAGCATAAAAAAGGCTGAAAAATATTAGAAAAACAAAACTAATATCAATTTCTTTATACCCTGGTAAAATGCCCATAAATTTATATATCGGTTCCACAATTCTAAGTACTTTGGGATTCTCCAGCAAGGTTGGCACCACAGAAGGATCATCCGGCTCTTCAAATAAATATCCCCACTGCTCTTTATCAGCCTGCTTTTTAAGCTTCTCTGTCAGATTTGCAGGACAAAATCCCTGTAAATATACAAAATTCTCATTTTCCCCCATAGAATCTGCTACTTTATCGAATTCAATTCTTTTATTTAATTCATCTTTATATTCAATTAATGTATCTTTATATTTTGCAATAGTGTATAACTGCTTGTCAATATGATCAATTTCTTTCCTGATTTTCTTGATTTCTTTCTGAAGCTCTGTATAATCAACATCCGGCATGGGATCTTCTTTGAGATCCAGAGGATTTTCAGCTGAATCGGAAAAGAAAATTATATAAAACCGTCCTTTTTCTTCCTTTAAAAATGTAACCGTATCCTTGTCACTCAGTTCTTTATAGTTTTTCTTATCTAAAATATAAAAATGAAAATATATCTTTCTTTGCTGGATTTCCTGAATAGAATCAAAAGAAGCTTCCCCCCATCTTTCGAACCAATTATTAGTTTTTTCAAGTTCCTGCAGTTTATGCTCTAAATCCCGTTTTTGCTGATCTAATTCCAGAAAATCGTCAACTATTTTATGAGGTGTCCGGGATGTTTTACTCCCGGAAACATCCCAGTCATTAATGACCTTTAATGTTTTATCTACCTTTGATATATTCTTTCCCAGTACTTCTATATCTTCAGATTCTGGCTTCCTGATATAATGTATATGAATAACACCCAGTTTTCGTAACTTTTTCAAGGATGTTTCTTTTTCTCTGCAGCTCATAAACAGAGTTACTTTTTTCATAGGTACAATCATACAGTTTCACTCTGCTGTTTTTTTCGTTCAATTTTTGATTTTGCTATTTTCCCTCTCACCACTTCTGCTGTCTGCTGATCCCCCAGAAAAATTCTGATTTTCCTGATATTCTCTTTTGCTTCAGGAATTTTAATTTCTTCAAACAGTTTGATTCTCTGTATCGTGGTTCTCAGTTCCTGCTGAAGAATTTCACGCTGTCTGTTAAAAATCTGCATTTTTATATTACTTTCAATCTGTTCCTTGCATACCTGGATTCCCTTATCTAGCCAGAAAGGAGTGGAAAATAAATCATATTCAATTTCTTTAAAAATCAATTTTTCAAAAACCGGGATATCTATACCGGCAACATTATCTTTAGCCTCTATAATCTCCTCTATTTCAATAAATTCTCCAATATCAACTTCCTGGGCAAAAACATCAACCCATTTACTGACCTCTTTATCCAGTTTATCATAATCATCTTGAATAGCTTGGATCTCTCTGGTAATTTTATGTATGACCTGCAGAAGCTGCTTTTTTTTCAACTCCAGGGTTGGCAGATATCTTTCAAACCGTTTAAGGTTATCCTTCTGGGTCTTTAATTCATTTTTTGTAAGTCTTATTTTTGCCATACAGGATTACTTTTCTTTATCTATGATTGATTATGATGTATCATCGGATTCATTTTACTGCTATTTCTTTTTAGAATCTTTCTCGTTTGTTTTTTTATCTTTATTTGATTCACGTGAGTCTTTCTCTTTTTTCTCTTCGCTTGAATTTTCTTCTTTTTGCTTTTTCCTTTTTCCTTTTTCCTTATTATCGTGTTCTTCTTCCTTACCATTTGGCCAGAATTTCCTGGTTAAATCACTGCGTAAATTGGTTTCTTCCGGAGTAAAACATTCCGCTAAAATTTCCCATCCTCTGTCCAGCGCCTCTTCCAGAGGAATATTAACTGACAGATCCATCATTTTAGATTCAAATAATTTACCATATTTGATCAGTTTATTATCCCAGTCACTCATCCGAAAGCCCATGGACCGTTTCTCTTCTGTTTCCAGATACTGGGCATATAGCTGAATCATACCGTCCATAATGGCTCTGTGATCTTCTCTTGTGTCTTTATTAACCTGCTGTTTAAGACGGCTTAAAGAACCAAAAGGCTCAATTCGTCCGTTTTTTAAATAAAATTGTCCTTCTGTAATATATCCGGTATTATCTGGTACAGGATGAGTAACATCATCTCCGGGCATAGTGGTCGCTGCAAGGACAGTGATAGCCCCTGCTCCTTCAAAATCAACTGCTTTTTCGTATCTGGCTGCCAGCTGACTGTATAAATCTCCCGGATATCCTCTATTAGAAGGTACCTGTTCCATAGTAATAGCAATTTCTTTTAAAGCATCGGCGAAATTGGTCATATCTGTTAAAAGAACCAGCACTTCTTTACCATTTAAAGCAAATTTTTCTGCTACTGCCAGGCAGAGATCTGGTACCATCAATCCTTCCACAATTGGTTCCGAAGCAGTATGGATAAAAAATATTGATCTTCCCAGAGCTCCCCCTTCTTCCAGTTTCTTTCGGAAAAACATAAATTGATCAAATTTAAGTCCAATACCACCCAGAATAATCATATCCACTTCTGCCTGCAGAGCTATACGAGCCAGAAGATCATTATAGGGTTCACCTGACACGGAAAAAATTGGTAATTTTTGAGAAGCGACCAGAGAATTGAATACATCGATCATAGGGATATTAGTCCGTATCATTCTTCTGGGAATTATTCTCTTTGCAGGATTTACAGTAGGACCAGCTATAGGAATTAAATTTTCCTGCAGTTCAGGACCGTTATCTCTGGGTATTCCACTTCCATTAAAAATACGTCCCAACATATTTTCAGAAAATGAAACCTGCATAGGATGTCCCAGAAATTGAACTTCATCATTTGTAGCAACCCCCCTGCTTCCGGCAAAAACCTGTAGAGAAACCAGATCACCCTCAAGTTTAATTATCTGAGCTAATGATTTACCTCTGGAAGTGGAAATTTCAGCCAGTTCATTATACGAGACATCTTTTGCTTTAACAGTTATAACATCGCCGGATACACTCAATATTTTATTGTAAATTTTCTTCATTCTTCACCCTCCTTTTCTGCATTATTATCCCCGTTCACACTATCTGAGGGTGAATCACCCTTGGTTTCTGAAGTGCTGTTATGTTTATTATCAGCCTGCTTTTGAGCGGTTTTTTCTTTCTCTTCTTTATCTTCCTCTTTATCCTCTTTTTTATCTTCTTTTTTCTCACTCTGATCTGATTTCGATGCCTGTGATTCCCTTTCTCTTTCTAACATATTCTGCAGCATATTATCGATGTCTTTTTCCTTTTGTGTGAATTTATCTGAATTCATTTCCGAATAATTCCAGTCAATAAACACCTGACGAAGATCATTGAAAAATTTCCTGGCTTCTTCTTTTGATTCAAACTTAATATTAGCTGATAAAATTTCATTCACTTTTGAGAAAACATATTTTTGTCTTTCAGGTGAAGTTGCCGCATCAACTTTATCAAAAGCATTTTGCTGCAGATATATATTATCAAGAAATTCTGATTTTAAATAAATAACAAAATCATCAATAGACGTACCTTCTTCTCCAACTACCATCATCATCTGATGTACTTCGGAACCTTTTCTTAATAATTTGTTCGCCTGATCTATTAATTCTTTATCGATAAAACTTGAATATTTAGACCAGCTTTCCAGAGGATCTATAGATGGATACCGTCTGGCATTTGCTCTGTCCCGGGACAGTCCATGAAATGCTCCAACAACTTTTAATGTTGCCTGGGTCACAGGTTCTTCAAAATTACCTCCGGCCGGGCTCACGGTGCCGCCAATCGTGAGGCTGGCCTCTTTACCTGTATTAAGAATTACATTTCCGGCACGCTCATAAAATTCTGCTACCCTGGACTCCAGGTAAGCGGGGAAAGCTTCCTCTCCAGGTATTTCTTCCAACCTTCCTGAAAGCTCACGCATTGCCTGAGCCCATCGTGAAGTAGAATCTGCCAGAAGTAAAACACTCAGACCCATCTGACGGTAATATTCTCCTAAGGTAGTAGCTGTATAAACAGAGGCTTCCCTGGCTGCAACCGGCATGGAGCTGGTATTAGCGATAATAATAGTTCTTTCTATCAGGGAACGTCCGGTTCTGGGATCAGTAAGTTCCGGAAATTCTCTCATGGTTTCCACTATTTCTCCTGCTCGTTCACCACAGGCAGCAATCACTACTACATCTACTTCTGCATATCTGCTTGTTATCTGCTGTAATACTGTTTTCCCTGCTCCAAATGGACCTGGTATACAATAGGTTCCTCCCTTGGCGATTGGGAAAAACGTATCGATTATTCGAACCTTGGTGGTGAGGGTCTCTGTCGGAAGTATCCTCTCCTTATAAGCACTGATTGGTATCTTAACCGGCCAGGTAAATACCATGGTTAGCTCTTTCTTTGTCCCATTTTCATCCACCAACTCGGCCACTGTTTCTTTTACTGTGTAATCACCTTCATCTGCAATAGATTCTACAGTATATTCCCCGTTTAAATTAAAAGGAAGCATTATCTTATGTTCGAACTGACCTTCTTCGACAAATCCTAAAGATAGTCCTTTACTGAGTGTATCTCCTTTTTTTATCTGAGGCTTAAAGTGCCATTTTTTCTCCTGATCGAGAGCTTTTAATTCCACTCCCCTGGGGAGAAAAAAGCCATACTCTTCTGCCAACTCCGGAAGCGGATTCTGCAGTCCGTCGTAAATCTGTCCCAGGATACCAGGTCCCAATTCTACTGAAAGCATTTCTCCAGTAAATTCTACCTTATCTCCGACTTCTAATCCTTTAGTGCTTTCAAAGACCTGTAAAAAAGCGTTATTCCCCTGAATCCGGATAACCTCTGATTTTAAACGCTCTTCCTCTTTAATTACATATGCAACTTCATTTTGAACTACAACACCTTCAAAGCTTACTGTCAATAAATTTCCGTTTATGCCTATAATGTTACCAATATTTTTTTCCATCTTGATCCTTAATTAAACTATTTCTGAATTATCTTTTTGATAAGATTTTTCTTCTACTGTCTGATGAAATTTCTCCAGCCCTTTTTCTTTATCAAAAACTGATAGTTTAGCATTAATTTGAAGCTGAAGATAGTATAACACTATCACATCAAAATCAAAATCGTGCCCTTTGAATAAATTATCAATAAAGTTCCATCTGTATTGTAATAAATTTTTTTCAATTGTAAGTGGATTGCCTTCTTTTACCAGCTCCTCAGGAAAGGTAATTTTCTTGGGTTCTTTGCCTTGTCTGATAGAATCCCTATATTCAGCAAGTCCTTTACGGAACCGATATTCAAATTTTTGATAGTCCTGATAGCTTTTTACACCAATTTTCTCTCTAAATGTATCATAAATATCAATGCTGCTCAATTTATTTAAATCCTTGTTAGTAAGCCACCTTTTTGCCTGTTCCAGAAAGTATGTTAGGGTCATACTGGATTTTTTCCCAAAACCAAGGGTGGGTAGTTGTGAAACCAAAAAATAATATCTATCCATTCTTTTTATCCAATATTTCTCTTAATCTGGGAGATACATATTTCATAAGCAATTCTGCTATACTTTGTTCAGTGAAGTCATAATATACATCTTCATCTTTTAAGCTGATCTTAAAACCGTGTAAAATATCTTTATCCACATCAATAGATATTCCTTCTTTTATATCTTTCTTAAGAGATGAAGTCAGCAATTTTTCAACTTTTTTCTTGTCCTTGTCACTCAATTTTACTTTTTTAATATCCCCTTTTCCCCATTCCTTAACCATTTTCAGTATCAGTTCTTTTATAAATTCTGGGGTAAGCTCTGCTGCAATTTCTCTTTTGAATACATTATCAAATAAATTAATAATACTATTTTTCACCTGCAGCACAGTATCCCTGGAAGCCTGCTTTAAGGATACATCAGAAGAAGCTTCCATTTTCTTAATCTGTTTCTTTGCATCAGATATTTTCTTTTCTGCTTCTTTTTGGGCTTCATTGATTATTTTTTCCGCTTCTTTATTCGCTTCCTGTAACTTTTTATCTGCTAGTTTCTGAGCATCCTCAACACCTTCTTTTTTTATTTTTTCTATAATATTGTCAAGTTTTGTATCCATATATACATCCTTTCCAAACAAACTTACTTGCTTATTATTCAAAAGTGAAATTTTTTAATTACAGACAAAGGTATATAATGTAGAAAAAATGTATCACTTTGAAATCATACTGGAATAAATAATCACAGAGTTTTTAAGCTTGCAAAACATCATTTATTATTAGTATCAGTTTTATCGAAATTCTTTTTAAAATATTTTGCTTCTTTCTCTTTCATATTACACTTACCATTAAACAGGGCTCCCTCATCAACTACTAATTGTATGGATGTTATATCACCTTCAATTGAAGCTGTAGATTCCAGAAATACTTTTTCTGCTGCAATAACATTACCTTTGACCGAACCGCCCAAAAGAACGTTTTTGGCTGTGATCTTTCCTTCAATTGTACCTTCTTTGCCAATAATAATTGTATCACTCGTTTTTACATCACCAACAATTTTCCCATCTACGCGTAGACTCTTTTTCAATATAAGATTACCATTTAAATTCGTATCCTTGCCAATGATCGTGCTGAGCTCTCCTCCTCTGCCGAAATCAGATTTACTTTTGCCTTTTATCAATGTGTTTTCTCCTGTATTGAATTAGATTTATTTTTTCATTGTCTGCGAATATATTTTGTTACACTCTTTACTTTTTACTCTGCACAGCATAAAGTATTTTTTCAGGATCCAGTGGGGTTCCGTCTTTCCATATCTCAAAATGAAGATGGGGTGCGGAACTAATGCCGGACGATCCTAATAAAGCAATTGGATGACCACGTTTAACTCTCTGACCCTGGTTTACCAACAATTGCATAGCATGAGCATAATAACTGTATAATCCATTTCCATGGTACAGTATAACAATATTACCAAGGCCATGTGTCCAGTTTGCTAAAATCACAATTCCGCTTCCGGAAGCCCGAATAACTGACCCTTTTTCTGCTGCAATATCAATCCCAAGGTGTTCATGTCCCACAAACCATCCCCCTTTTTGAAAATGGGTGGTTAAAAACCCTTCCACCGGAAGCATGGTTGGTAAATACTCCGGATTAAAGTAATCACTGTTTTCCTTTCTGATAAAATAAAGATTATCCTGAAATCGATAATTTTCTCCCTGTATTCCGGATAATTCATTGATATTGTTTTCATCAGATAAAATATTATTTATCTGTTCATCATGACTATCCCACATTTGTTCTCCCTGTCCTCCCAATCCCAGACTCTGTCCAAATGCTTTATTAATCTTTTCCTCCATTAAACGGATTTTTTTAAACTCCTCAGCAATTTTTTCTATTTTCTTGTTTTTTAAACTCAAAATTTCATTCTCTTCTTTAATTATTTTAAATTCTTTTCCCACTTTATGCAGCCTGTAAAATCCAATACCACTTATTATAATATATAAACTTAAAATTCCTAAAAATACTAATAAAACTCTTCCTGTTGTATAACTCAGAGAGTAACTTTTTGGTTCTCTGTCCTGATCAGGAACATAAATTATGGAAAATATTCTTCTTCTGGCCATATGGCACCTTATTTTGAAATTAAATTAATTAAATCAATTATTCTATCTAAATCTTCATCTGAATAAAAAGAAATAGTAATTTCTCCTCCTTCTCCTTTTTTTCTCAATTTAACCTTTGTACTGAATTTAGCTCTTATTTGATCCTCGATATCCTTATATACCTGGGGTAAAGTATCCAGAGAAGATTTTTTATTAGAAAGTTTTTTTGTCTTAGGATCATCCTCTTTTACTGCTTCCTCAAGCTTTCTGACACTCCATGAATCTTTAACTACTTTCTTTAAGAATTTTAGCTGCAGTTTTTCAGAAGATAAACTCATCAAAGCTCTGGCGTGTCCCATTGAAATTTCATTATTCTTAAGACTGTCCTGAATTTTTTCAGGTAATTTCAGAAGTCTTATAATATTTGTAATAGTGACCCGGTCTTTACCAACCTTTTTTGCTACTTCTTCCTGAGTTAAGCCATACTCCTTTTGCAGCTGCCTATATGCTTTTGCCAGTTCTATGGGATTCAAATCCTGTCTTTGAACATTTTCAATTAAAGACAATTCCAGCATTTCATCTCCGGTTGTCACATCTGACATAATATACGCAGGTATTGAGGTATAGTTGAGTTCCTGAACAGCTCTTAAACGTCTTTCCCCGGCAATTAATTCATACCTGTTATCTTTTTCCCGCACTGTAATAGGCTGGATCACTCCTTTCTCTTTAATTGATAATTTAAGTTCATCTAATTTTTGTCTGTCAAAGTCCGTGCGCGGCTGATAAGGATTAGTGTTAATCTTTGATATTTCTACTCCTTCAATTACTCCGCCTAATTTCCCTTCTTCTGATAAATTTCCCGGGATCAGTGCATCTAAACCTTTACCTAAACGTTTGGTTTTCATTTATTAATAACCTCTCTGGCAAGATTCATATAGCTTTCAGTCCCTGTGCATACTGCATCATATAATATAATCGGTTTTCCAAAACTCGGCGCTTCACTGATTCTGACATTTCGGGGAATTGCTGTCTTAAAAACCTTATCTTCAAAAAATTTCTTAACTTCTTCACTTACCTGATTAGACAAATTTAATCTGTTATCGTACATGGTCAGCAAAACACCTTCTATTTCTAATTTTGAGTTTAAATTTTTCTGAACCAATCGAATAGTTTTTAAAAGCTGACTCAAACCTTCAAGTGCATAATATTCACATTGAATCGGTATCAAAACTGAATCTGCGGCAGTCAGGCTGTTTACCGTTAATAAGCCCAGAGAAGGAGGACAGTCAATAAATATATAATCATAATTTTGGGTTATATTCTTTAAAATCTGTTTTAGAATTTTCTCTCTTCCGATCATATTCACCAGTTCTACTTCTGCACCGACAAGTTTGATATTTGAAGGTAAAAGATCCAAATAAGATATTTCTGTGGATACAATTACATTATTAATATCTTCTTCCTCAATTATAACTTCATAAATGCTTTTATGTTCACCGGAATGATCAATCCCCAAACCACTGGTTGTATTTGCCTGTGGATCAATATCAATTAAGAGTGTCCGCTTTTCTGCTACTGCTATACATGCAGATAAATTAATCGCAGTAGTGGTTTTACCGACTCCCCCTTTTTGATTAGCTATTGCAATAATACGTGCCAATATTAAATCACCTGTTATTTTTTAATTCAATATACAATTTAATTCGATATAATTCAAGAGAAACACCATTGAATTAATGATTTTTTCATATAACCTTAAGAGTAAAAAATAAAAATAAAAGAAGCAAGGATAAAACAGAACGTGAGAACGTGAGAGCTTTAGAACTTAAGAGGATTTATGAGCAGAAGCTGTAATTGACAGCAGACGGCCGACCGCTGACCGCGTATCAATCTGCGGTCTGCCGTCAGCGGTCTGCGGTCTTTTTTAAGGAAAAGGGAGGAAAGGAAAAGGGAATAGGGAGTATAATAAAAGATAAGATAAAAGATAAAGGATAAAGGATAAAACAGAGACTAAGATGCAAGAGACAAGAACCTAAGAACGTGAGCTAACAAAAGACCCAACGACTCAAAGACTCTATGACTCTAAGACAATTAATTAATGAATGAATAATGTATAATGAATAATGATCAGATCGAAGTCCCTTTAGGGGCGAGATACTGATCATTTATTCTCCGACACCCCGATACACCGTTACTCCGATACAATATCACAATTGAAAAATATAATGTCTAAGCAAAAAAGGCTGAGAACATTAATTTCTAAAAAGCGGTCTGCCGTCAGCGGTCTGCGGTCTTTTTTAAGGAAAAAGGAGGAAAGGAAAAGGGAATAGGGAGTATAAAAGATAAGATAAAAGATAAAGGATAAAGGATAAAACAGAGACTAAG
>CAZETW010000001.1:100538-101789 GCA_964515295.1 uncultured bacterium
GGAGTATAAAAGATAAGATAAAAGATAAAGGATAAAGGATAAAACAGAGACTAAGATGCAAGAGACAAGAACCTAAGAACGTGAGCTAACAAAAGACCCAACGACTCAAAGACTCTATGACTCTAAGACTCAAAAAAACAAAAAACTCCCCTGATAAGGAGAGTTTATAAAAATTCAATACAAATATTATTTTTAAAAATAGACAGTTAAGCCTACTATTCTGAACTATTTAAATTTACTGTAATGCCCATACCAAAATAATCTCTTTTATGTACAGGTACAATTGATACGTTTTCACTCATCTGAATATTAGCTCTGCGGGTTAATAAATAATTGATAACACTGTACGCCACTAATCCGCCGCCCAGGCCCATACAAAAATTTGATATATTATCATATTTTCTGGTCTTATCTACCAATGAATCATGTTCCTCAAGAACATGATAGGTATTAGAAGCTTTTTCTGCTTCATTGTAATAATAGTAGCTGACTCCCCATGAAACTATACCGGCAGCAAAAGACAAATAAGAAGGAAGCTGGCTTTTATCCTGAAACGCATATCTTGACGGGGTTGATGATACAGTACCGGAAGGTGTACTCTTTTTTACTGTTTTACCCGTTTTATCTCCTGATTTCTGGTACGGAGCAATTATATCACCCTCCTGAATATCCATAGTTGTACTCTCTTTAATAATCTTTGCTGCACATTGATTTTCTTTATATGCCATAAGTTCTACAACACCCACCAATTTATCTTCTCCGCCTTCTATAGGATGATACACTAAACATTCATCCCCTATCTGATAACCGGAATCCCGGGAAATATCAATCAGTACGTAAGGTCTTTTAACTTTAATAATTTTTTGAGAAAAAACAGAAGAGGTAAAAACAAAACATAAACCAAGTATTACATACTTAAGATGTTTCATCTTTTTCTCCTTTGAAAGCTGTTGATTTATGTATCAATATAACATTTTATATATAAAAGTCAAGTATAAAATTAAAATTTTCAAATATTCTAAAAAAGATAATTTTTTTATTGACTTTTTATTGTTAAAATAGTATATTCTATTTAATTAAACAATTTTTCATGTAAAAATATGGAGTAAGACTATGAAAGTAAGAACTTTACTCTATTGTTTTCTGGGTATATTAGTGTTGGTACTGGCATGTTCAGAGCATACTGTACAGCCTCCTGCAGAGCTTGCCAACGGAAGAGTAACCGGCACTGTTCATGGATTAGTGTATGAT
>CAZETW010000002.1:0-6161 GCA_964515295.1 uncultured bacterium
AGTCCGGCAGGTAATATATATATTGCAGATACTGGTAATCAAAGAATTCAAAAAATAAGCCCTTATGGAGAGTTTATAAAATCAGTTGGGGGGTTTGGCTGGGGGATGGAAGAATTTGATAAACCGGTTTCTTTATGTGCCGTAAATGGTCTGGATGTATTTGTTGCTGATAATAATAATCACCGTATAGAACGATATGATAAGGATCTTAATTATCTGGCTTCATTTACCACAGAAAATGTTACTGAACAGCTGCAAATGGGATACCCTTTAGATGTGGATATTTCTGATCAGGGTGAATTATTCTGTATTGATGGCGATAATGGAAGGATCCTGAAACTGAACCTGGTGGGTGAGCCGCAATCAAGTTTTGGTGACTATGATGCAGGCAGGGGAAGATTATATAAACCAATGAAAATGTGCATTTTAAGAAATAGCTCACTTTATATTTCTGATCAGGAAAAACAAGAAATAATTGTTTTTGATATTTATGGGAATTATATTTTTCAGTTCGGATCTGATATACTGCATGCTCCCCATGGCGTCGCATTAATTGATTCGGAATATCTACTGGTTACAGATTTAAAACAGAAAAAGGTTTATCTTTTTGATACCAAAGGAAGGATGATAACTGAAATTGACAGAAGAAAATTTACTGGGGAATCTTTTCAGACACCTGTTGATGTTTGTTCGTATAATGATACAATTTATATTCTGGACAGGACAGTATGCAGAATTGATGTTTTTAAGATCGATATTAAAAAAGGACAGTCTGAAGAGTGAGACTGGTCAGAATTTATATTTTATTTATTTTATCTTGTGGCTGTGCCATTGCCTATTCTCAGAGCAGGACTGATCATAAAGAATTTCAACACAGCTATACGATCAAAGGTGAAGGGAAAAAAAATTTTTTTGTTTTACCCCACCAGTTTATTATTCCGGGAACTTTGTATTTTGAGCCTGATACATTGAAATTCTTAGACGATTGTAAAATTAATTATACCCGTGGTACGCTGCTATTCAGGACTGCCCCGGATTCTGCATATATCATCACTGTTAATTACAGTAATATTCCCCTGAATGTTAAACTCTCATATCATCACTGGAAGAGTGTGGATACATTATCTGCAAAGGAAAGTAAACCTGAGGAAGTAACTTTATCCCTTGATGCTGTAGACAGATCGCAAAAGTATGCTGAAGAAAATTTAAGAAAAAGCGGTTCTATCTTCAGGGGAATCAGTATAGGAACAAACCAAGGCATGAGATTGGAATCAGGTTTGCGTATGCAGCTTTCCGGAAATATACTGCCTTCTGTAAATGTGGTAGCATCCTTAACAGATCAAAATCTTCCTATACAGCCTGAGGGCAATACTCAGACCCTGCAGGAAATTGATAAGGTATTTATAAAAATCAATACTACAGGATTCAGTACTACAATGGGTGATTTTATATTTGAATCCGGAGAATCGGGCTTTTCATCCTATACCAGAAAATTAAAAGGAGTAATGGGAAAAGCTGAAACGAAATACGGTTTTCTAAGATTTATGGCTGCGGCAACCAAAGGTGAATTTACTACTAATCATTTTACCGGAGAAGAAGGCAGCCAGGGGCCATACCAGCTTACCGGTAAAAACGGGGAACTGGATATAATTGTTCTTGCCGGAACAGAGAAAGTATGGATTGACGGAGAACGTAAAATTAGGGGAGAGGAGAATGATTATACTATTGAATACGGTAATGGACAAATTACTTTTACCAGGTACTGTCTTGTAACCGAGGATTCCAGGATAACTGTAGATTTTGAATATTCTTCCCAGAAATTCCAAAAGGAAATCTATGGAACTGTTGGACACCTAAAATTATTGAATAACCATATTGGTATGGATATTTCTTTTATCAGTGAAATAGATGATAAAGAAAATCCTCTGGATATAGTATTAAATGATACATATAAACGGATTTTAAGAGAAGCCGGAGATTCCCCGGATTCAGCTATGGCCTCCGGAGCAGAATATGTAGGAGAAGGGAAAGGATCATATGTAAAGACAGATTCATCCGGATATACTTTTTATTCATATATAGGACCGGAATCAGGTAATTATCAGGTTCGTTTTTCCTATGTAGGCCAGGGTAAAGGTGATTATTCTCTGCAGGGATATGGGATTTACAGGTATGAAGGATCAGGAAAAGGAGCTTATCTGCCGGTTGTATTATTACCCAGAGCTCAAAGTCATCAGATGACCGATATTTCAATGAATATAGGAGTAGGAAAGGGGATTTCATTGGGTGGTGAGTTAGGTATCAGCAGTCAGGATTTAAATCTCTATTCATCTTATGATGATGGAGATAACATGGGTATTGCCAAAAGTGCCTATATAGATTTCAATCGGAAGGATCTTACTGTTAACAAAAAAAGTCTTGGTGAACTGCAAATAAAAGCAATTATCCGTAGTATTGGAAATAATTTCAGACCGGTGGGTAGAATAACTGAAGTGGAACATGGAAGAAAATGGGGAGTAAGCGAAGGCGAATACTGGGGTGAAGATATCAGTCAGATCACAGGTACATATAAACCCACCTCAGATTTTATTATAAAAGGCGAAATAGGTTCATTCAGCAGAAGCACATTTAATTCAGATAGAAAATCTTTTTTTACTGAATTTATGAAAAACAAATATCCCCATTTTAATTATTTTGCTGAACTGATAAACACAGAAAGAGATGACTCTCTATCCGGTTACTGGCTCCGGCAAAATGGGGGTGCGAGTGGTGAACTCTGGGGAATCAGACCATATGTGGAGTATCTGGGAGAACACAAACAAAATCGTCTTAATGACTCTCTGTACACCGGATTACGTTTTAATGAATGGCGCGGTGGCGTATCTTTTAATAATAAATTCATGAATTTCAATATTTCCAGAACTTACCGGGATGATGACAAATATCAACATAATACACTCTGGAATTATTCTGTATCCAATACAGATAGAATCAAGCTTGCTTTGAGAATATCCAAAGATGTATCTTCAGATATTATGTATACACGTCACAGCCGTGTGTACGATGATCCGGCGTTTGAAAATAAGATTACAGATCTTGCTGATATTAAGATGAAATTCTCACCCTGGCAAAAAGCACTTGACGGGACTTTTTTCTATAAATTCTCCTCAACGCATATTTCAGAAATGGTAAGAGATACCATAAAAGTTGGCAGAGGTCTGGGGATGTACAGATATGATGAAGAACTTAAAGAGCTTGTTCCTGACAGTGATGGCGATCTTATATTACGGAATATACAGACAGGTACTTTCCTTCCAGTAAATGAGGTACGGATAGGAGGAAATATACGGTTACAGGTAGATCGTTTTTTCAATAATCCGAAAGGATTGGGGAAGTTTTTAAGTTTTTTTGATACGAAAACCACAATCAGAGTGGAGAGAAAAGAAAAAAACAAAGATTTTATTGATGTCAATAAGGCAGTAATGAATCCTCGATGGGGGCAGGACAGCTCAACAGTATTAGGCAGATTGTCTTTTTTTCAGGATCTGGAATACAGTAACAATAAAAATGGTCTTTTTCTCAGACTGCGATACAAAAATAACAGCAGTGAAAATCATCAACTTATGCAGCAGGGTGTACTCAACCGGGGAAATGAGAAAAGTTTGCTGATTAAAGGGAACCCGTTAAAAAAAATTGCAATGATGCTTGAATATGTGGCCAGGAAGGAAATAAAAGATTATGATGATAAATCCAGAATGGATCGCAATATTACAGCATATGATTACTGGCTAGATATATCATATCGTCCGGAACAAAAGATTGAATTAAAACTGAGAACAAAATATACAAAAGCGAAAAATATATCTTCTGATCCTCATATTACAGCAACCTCTCTGTTTTTTATCCCAAGTGTAAGCTATGCGTTGCTGGGCCGGGGACATTTAAAAGCTGAATTAGAGGCAGGAGAGATAAAAACAGAACCAGCAGCAAGTGCTTTACCTTATGAAATGATGTCCGGAGATCAGCCCGGGAATACAATTCGCTGGTCTGTTTTTTTTACTTACAGAATATCCGGACATATGATGGCTACATTAAACTACCGGGGTCGAAATGAACCCTGGAGAGACAGGATATATCAGACAGGAAAAGTTGAAGTAAGAATTTTTTTCTGAAAATGTTATTTTGAGGATGCTGAATTTATTTAACAAAACCGATAAAAAATATGATCAATATTCAAAAAATAAACTTTTTTTTCATCCGGTTTCTATTATTTAATCTGATAGTAATCCCTTCTATTCTTTTTGCTCTGCAACAGAGTGATGCAGTAATTATCAGAAAAATAGAATTACACGGTAATAAAGAATTCAGTGATAAAGAGCTGATTGGGGGATTGTCCCTTCAGTGTGGTGACAGATGGTCAACGAAGACAGAAGGGACGTTCAGAGAGGAATTAGTGAGCTGGTATAACCAGAGAGGGTACCTCTTTTCGGCAGTGGATTCCTTTACAACTTATTTTACAGCTGACAGTCAGTTTATTGATCTTGCTATCTGGATACAAGAGGGTAAGTGCAGTTACTGGGGAGAGATTGAAATTTCCGGAGTTCAGGGTGATTTAAAAAGTATAATTGTGGATAAGATAATGATGCAGAAGGGAAGGATATTTTCGGGCATAAGTCTGGAAAACCAGATTGACGGGATTTTAACTATACTTGAAAACAATGGCCACCCTTTAGCGGAAGTAGAAATAAATTCTCTGGTTCTGAATCATAAAGAAGAAAAAATATTAATTGATGTTGAATTATATATTAATAAAGGGAATCTTGTAAAAATTGATGCTATTCAGATTTCCGGGAATACAGTAACTAAAGATTATGTTATCATCAGAGAATCACGGTTAAAAAAGGGAGAAATTTATTCTCATGAGAAAGTTCTTTCTCTGCAGGATATTTTACAGAGAACAGGATATTTTAAAAAAGTTGAAAAACCAAGGGTAATATTCAGTAAGAACAAGGCAATAGTTAAGCTGAGGGTTGAGGAAGGGACCGGCAATACTATGGATGGCATTGTCGGATATATACCATCCAAAAGTAAGAATGACAAAGGATATTTTACTGGTAAACTTCAGTTTACTTTTAAAAATCTTTTAGGTACCGGAAGATTCCTGGAAGCATTCTGGGAAAAAAAGGATGAATACTCCCAGTCTATCCGTTTTGGATATGAAGAACCCTGGCTTCTGGGTATTCCATTACATACAGGTATCTGGTTTCATCAGCAGATAAGAGATACAACCTATGTAGAAAGAAAATGGAATTTTTCTGTCCGGTATCAGCCCTGGGCTTCATTTTATATTCGTTTGCAGGCTGGTCAGAGAGCAGTTCTGCCTGATTCAATTGGCAGTCTGACATATAATGTTCCGGAATCACATACCTGGCAGATCAGCGGCAGTATTGATTATAACACTTTTGATGATTTGCTGAATCCTCAACAGGGTATTCATTATTTTATTTCTTTTATTTGGGGGAAAAAAAGAAATATTGTTTCCGGATATTTTTCAGAGAGTGATAAAGTACAACCAAGGGTGGATACAAGATCTCTGGATATTCTGTTTGAAGCAGTGTATCCTCTGTTCAGACGCCAGGTACTCTATCTTGGTCTGAACGGAAAAGAAATTAAAACAGGTGATAGATATGTAAATATTGCTGATCAGATCAGGTTCGGTGGTGCAAAGACACTAAGAGGGTATGAGGAAGATATGTTCCGGGGATCAAGAGTGGCTTGGGTAAATTGTGAATACAGGAGTATTGTAGGGTATCACTCCCGAATATTTTTATTCATTGATTCCGGTTTTTATCAGCGGAAAGAACCGAGCGGGAAAACAATCAGAGGATATAAAATTGGATATGGTTTCGGTATTCGTATGGAAACCAGGGTGGGAATGATCGGAATAGATTACGGGTTAGGAGAAAATGATTCACTGATGGAGGGAAAACTGCATGTGGGACTGGTGAGCAGTTTTTAATTTTGAGTTTATAACCAGTAAAGGGTGAGTAACTAATAAAATTATTATTTTAACGCTAAGATCGCAAAGTTCGCAACGTGATAAAGATTTAATTATTAAATATTTATATTCTTTGCGTATATCTCTGCGTTCTTAGCGTTTA
>CAZETW010000002.1:6261-66626 GCA_964515295.1 uncultured bacterium
TTTACTTTTTTGACACCCCAAAGTTTAGGAATATATTTTTTATTTTAAGATTAACAAATTATATGATGGGTTTTGTTTTTGTGTCCTCATTACGATTAAAGGGATTATAATAATGTCATTTTTTTATTATATATAAAGTTATGTTTGATAAAAATCTTTAATTGTATTATATTATAATTACAGAGGTCGATAATTCAAATTTATATTAATCGGAATATTTTTCAAGAGGATTTTCAGAAAATATTAAACATATTGTTTTATTTATAATTATTTTTTTATTATTTTCAGATATTTACATAAACAGTGAGGTGATATTGTGTCATTAAAAAAGCTTAATAAAACTTTAGAGAATAATATATCTGAACTTGAAAAAAAAGGTCTGGCTAAGGGGAAAGAAAAAGTTATCAAAGATGTAATATTACATAATGACGGCAAAGGACCGAGATATATTCTGGAAGGATATGCAGGTAAAGAGTTTATAAGGATGAATTCTAATTCCTATCTTGGATTTTCTTTATTAGATGAACTCATACAGGAGGATATCGAAACTGTCCGAAAGTTTGGTATTGGTCCGGGAGCCGTACGTTTTATCAGCGGTACTTATTCACCCCATATTGAGCTGGAGAAAAAGCTTGCGAATTTTCATTCAAAAGAAGCAGGAATGATCTTCAGTTCTGCTTATGTGACCAGTATGGGAGTTATTGCTCCTCTCACTGATAAAAATACAGTAATAATCAGTGATGAACTTAATCATAATTGTATTATTAATGCTATTAAGATGTCCCGGCCTGCTGCCAAGGAAATCTATGAGCATAATAATATAAACGATATGCAGAAGAAGATAGAGTCCTCTCTGGGTAAAGGAAACAGATTACTTCTGGTTACTGACGGCATTTTCAGTATGAGAGGAGACCATGCGCCTCTGGATACTATAGTAAAAATCTGTAAAAAATATAACGATTCATTTGATGAAGGTATTATTACAATTGTAGATGACTCCCATGGTGTTGGTGCATTCGGAAAAACCGGAAGGGGGGTAGAAGAGTATACTGATACTCAGGTAGATATTCTAGTTGGTACTTTAGGTAAAGCTTTTGGTGTTAATGGTGGGTATGTGGTTTCCTCAGATCCGGTTATCAGGTATTTACGGGAATATGCTCCGATGTATGTATATTCAAATCCTGTAACAGTAGCGGAAGCAGATACGGCTTTAAAAGCAGTAGAGATCCTGGACAGTCAGGAAGGTATTAAGTTGCTCAGATATCTTCGTAAAATGATCAAAACATTCAGAGATGGAGTAAAAGCACTCGGATTTGCAACAATTGACAGTGAACACCCTATTGTACCTTTGATGATCGGGGATACTGAAGAAGCCATTAAACTCACAGAATATCTGAATGATAAAGGTGTTTTAGTAACAGATATTAATTATCCGGTGGTTCCTAAAGGAGAAGATGAAATACGGTTTCAGATAACAGCAGAACATACCCCCCAGGATATAGATATGGTATTGACAATTTTAGAAGAGTATCCTGAAAGATAATATAATTAATATTTTTCATATAATGTGAGGTCATTATGTACAGGATCGAATCAAAGATATCTACTAAGAGTAAAGAATTTAAAGAAAATCGTGAATACATGCTGAGTCTTATTGAGGAATTTAAAGAAACGCTGGAAAAGGTAAAAAAAGGAGGGCCACCCAAGGCACATAAGAAACATAAGCAAAGGGGGAAACTGACTGCCAGAGAGAGACTGGAGAAATTATTTGACAAGAATACACCTTTTCTGGAATTTAATCCTCTGGCTGGGTATGATATGTATGATAACCAGGCACCTGCAGCCGGAATAATAACCGGGATTGGGGTTGTACACGGTCGGGAAGTACTGGTGATAGCTAATGATGCTACAGTTAAGGGAGGAACCTATTTCCCCATGACCATAAAGAAACATGTCCGGGCTCAGGAAATAGCTATGAACAATAATCTTCCCTGTATTTATCTGGTGGATTCAGGTGGAATTTTTCTACCGCACCAGTCCGGTACTTTTCCGGACCGGGATCACTTCGGAAGGATTTTTTCCAACCAGGCTTGTTTATCTGCTCTGGCAATTCCTCAGATCACCGCAGTGATGGGATCCTGTACAGCAGGAGGGGCGTATGTCCCTGCCATGAGTGATGAAACAGTCATTGTCAAAGAACAAGGCACAATTTTTATCGGGGGGCCGCCTCTGGTTAAAGCTGCAACCGGTGAGGTGGTTACAGATGAGGAATTAGGGGGTGCGGATGTTCACTGTCGTATATCAGGAGTTTCGGATCATTATGCTCAGAATGATGACCATGCTTTACAAATAATAAGAAATATTGTAGAATGTCTGGATCCTCAAAAAAAGTTTGAACTGGATGTTTCCGAGCCGGAAGATCCTCACTACAATCCTGAAGAAATGTATGGTATCGTCCCGAAGAATATCAGAAAACCATATGATATCCGGGAAATAATTGCCAGATTGGTTGACGGCAGCCGGTTTCATGAATTCAAACCCTTATACGGTCAGACTTTAGTCTGTGGTTTTGCCCGGTTAATGGGGTATCCGGTAGGTATCATAGCCAATAACGGAGTCATTTTTTCAGAATCCAGTCTTAAAGGCGCTCATTTTATCGAGCTGTGCACTATGAGAAAAATTCCTTTGATTTTTCTGCAGAATATTACCGGATTTATTGTAGGTAAAGAATATGAACATGGCGGTATTGCCAAAGACGGTGCAAAATTGATCCATGCAGTTGCCAATGCTCAGGTCCCTAAATTTACTGTTATTGTAGGTGGATCCTACGGAGCAGGGAACTATGCGATGTGCGGAAGAGGGTATGATCCCCGCCTGCTGTGGATGTGGCCTAACAGCAGGATCAGTGTGATGGGGGGAGAACAGGCAGCCAATGTTCTTCTGACGGTTAAAAAGGCAGGGTTGAAAAAGAAGGGCAAAACCATGACCAGAAAGGAACAGGAAAAGTTTAAAAAGGAGCTGATGGATAAATATGAACATGAGGCCACGCCCTACTATTCCACAGCCCGGATCTGGGATGACGGTATTCTGGATCCTCTCTCCACCCGTACAGCTCTGGCTCTGGGAATTGCCGTGTCGCTCAATGCTCCGATACCGGATCAGAAGTATGGGGTGTTCAGGATGTAGTTTGTTTACTATGTATAAATTACTACAACGAGACAAGCAATGAAAGAATTTAAAGATATTGTTATTTATAAGGATCAACAGAAGCAGGTAGAAGTTATTATTGAAAAAGAGTCTATCTGGCTTGATGCGCATAAAATTGCTCAAATCTTTAATGTTCAGAGACCTGCTATTGTAAAACATATTAATAATATTTATAAAAGTGGTGAACTAAAAAAAATAACAAACATATAAGTCTTTGTGGTATTTGTCTGTCAGTGTGTTTCAAAGGAAAATGAGAGATGATAGAAATAGTAGAAGCAAGGAAAGCTCATATACCGGAAATCATTGAAATCTGGAAAGAATTCATGGATTTTCATAAAGATATTGATTCTTTCTTTGCCCGGAGGAAAGATGCACATCATAAGGTCAAACAGTTCCTGCGGGAGTCCATCAGATCGAAAAAATCACAGGTTCTGGTAGCTCTTGCTGACAGAAAAGTAGTAGGTTATTCTCTTTCCCGTATAGCGGAATATCCTCCTGTATTTGAACACAATACTTTTGGTTATATTTCTGATATGGCGGTTCAACAGGAGTTTCAAAAACAGAGAATAGGAGAAGGTCTTTTAAGGGAAATCAAGAAATGGTTTTCAGAAAAGGGAATAAAAAGAGTTGAGTTGGAAGTAGTATCTGAAAATAAAATTGGAAATTCTTTCTGGAAGAAACATGAATTCAGGGAATACAAATCGGTTATGTTTTTAGAGATTTGATGGATTGGGTTATTTCTTTCAGGATTATCGGAAAACCTCAGGTTAATTTTGATATATATTATTTTCACATAAAGATACCAAGGCATAAAAAATTTTGTAATTTTACATAATCACCAAAAATTTTTATCAGCGCACAAAAATTACTGCATTTTCAGTAAAATTCCAGGGCGGGCCGTCACCGGGCAGCTGTTTTTCAAGTTTCAGAGTGGTATCATTGGTCAATTGTAAGAGAATGACTGCAAGGAAACCATATTGATCACAGCGGTTTCGAATCTCATAACGGTATATACTATTAGGCTCTACGTTTTCGAACAAACGATTCACTTTACCTGTATCCGCAGGTGTGAACGTATATAGTCCGGTGATAAGATCAGGAACTGACGTTCCTACAGAAAAAACAGGTACATCCGGTTCCACGTTGCAGTATATTAAAGCCAGATGGGGATCCTCAGGAGAGGAGGGCTCTCCCTGTTTAAACCAGAGGCCCCGGGCTGTACCTGACAGGTCATATTCAACTGTTCCCCCCACAGGTTCCTGGGTTCTGGTCAGAGGCGTACCGCAAACATAATCTCCGCATACAGGAAGAAGCAGAGACCGGATTTCTTCGGTAAAGTAGTCCAGTGGCGAAACAGCATGTACATATTTGTGCCCTTCAAACCGGTTGCTGGCAAAAATATTCTCTACATTCTGATCAAAGCACCCGAAATCCAGTCCAAACTGGCCCGGATTGCCTCCGGCTGTACCCAGCGTGTCCCCTGCTGCAACAGAAATATCAGTCCACACCAGGCACCGGATATATGTTTCTCCTCCCGTGGTATAGGTTTCGCAGTCACCAGTATCAAATTCAGGAGCCTGCTCCAGTACATCAGAATGAATTGCGCTTACATGTCCAAACACTATTTCAAATTCACCCTTGTTTACTGAAAGAGTCATGTCATAATCATAATAACCGCCCTGTACATGCTCTACTTGGGTTATTCTGGTTATATTCATATCTGCCGGGGAGAATACCGGTACTTTCTTCTCCCAGTCTGTCAGATAAAAGCCGCCGTGATCTGATGGGAAAGTATGCCCGGGGGGATTAAGATGCCCCAGGTTTACAAACAGATAAAAATCTTCAGCTTTTAAAGGAAGAACGGTCATAAATCCTTTACCTACTGTTACTTTCGGTTCAGTTGTCCCTTTTTTATTATTACATCCTGATATCAGAGTAAAAAGAATAAGAGATATTCCGGCAAAGGAAATAATTTTTTGTTTATGTGTCATTGTATTCTCCTGTTTTACTACAGTACCAAAATTGGTATCGGAATCGCTATTGGGGATGTGCAAAAGATAAGAAATTTAAACGCTAAGATCGCAGAGAAATATACAAAGATTTTAAAAATTCAATAATTATGAATTTATCACTTTGCGTATTTTGCGACTCTGCGTTAAAATTTTGCATTTAAGTCTTCCCCAAAGTTCACAAACTTTTTTTAAACAATATAGTACTTATGAAAGAAACGTAATATCCTGATCAGCCTTATTCAGACACAGATAACCGGAATCAGTTATAATATATGTGTTTTCCAGGCCAAGAGCTCCGATTCCTTTTAAATAGGCTTTGGGTTCAATGGCTATGACCATTCCGCTTTGAAGCTGCATATCAATTTTCTTGGCCAGGATAGGGAACTCATCCAGTTCCAGTCCGACACCGTGACCAAAGAAACGTACCCTGTTTTCACCAAATCCCATAAACCCTTCCGGTAATCCTTTATTTTCTGCCCAGGTATAAATTTTTTCATAAATTTCGGAACAGACATTACCGGGCTTCAGATTCTCTTCCAGTTTTTCAAGCACTTTCCGGCAGAAGTCATAGGCTTGTTGAGCTGGCTGAGGAAGCTTTTTACCCAGAAAATAAGTACGGGTCTGATCTGAATAGTATCCGTTATAATATGTCACCATATCAACCAGTACTGAACTGCTTTTCTCCAGTTTTTTCCATCCTGCTCCGGTGGGAGCAGAAGGATATGGTCCCTCACCACCAGAGGGCCCATCGAAATTCATGGGATATAAGGCTGTGTCTCCTGAAACCACGGTAATAAGAGGGAGTTCTGAACCGAAACCCCGTATACGCAGAACACCGGAATGGCCAAAACTCCGCATACGCTGTTCAAAAAAACCACTTGTTTCCAGTTCAGTCTGTCCCGGATGTATGTACTGGCCAGCTTCCTGAAAGATAGTATCAGCCTGATGAGCTGCTTCCTGTATTTGCCGGATTTCCCACTCGTTTTTAACAGCTCTGCGTAATCGTATCATCGTACTGATATCTCTGATATCATGTGAAGCAAAGTTCTCTTTAAGCCAGATATAACGGGAGGCAGGTGTTATATCCATTGAGAGGCCGATAGTTCCGGAATCCTTGCTGATTTCTTTAACTTTTTTCAGTATTGCCTTGCGACCAGGATACGGTTTTACAGTAAGAGGTGATTCCTGTTCTGCACGATTCAAACTTTTTTTAGCATAAAATACTGGTTCCTGCTCAGAAGGGATTAAAAGCACACCCGACTGAGAAGAACCGGTAAAATAAGTAAGATCAACAGGATATTCAATCCATACAGGATTAATGGATAACTGCTGTAATTCTGATTGAAAATGTCTTACTCTGTACATTATCTCTGATTCCGGGATCAAGAATTCTTGATGTCTTTTAGTTATCTGCATACAGTTTTTCCTTTATAATAATTTTTGACAGGATTAACAGGATTTACCTGATTATTTACTCGGGTTTTTTTTCACCAGGCAGCATACCCTGGGGCATTTGTACAGCCACTACTTCTCCCCGGGCAGTTACTTCTCCTTCAGCAATTACTCTTATGGAAACAATTACTTTCCTTCCTTTGATCTCTTTTACTTCTCCTCTGATCTCAAGTTCAATTCCAAGAGGGGTAGGACGCAAATAATCTACTTTTAAGGAAGCAGTTACATATCGAAGGGGCGGTTCAGTTTTCATTTCACGTCCTTCTGCCCGATATCCGGCTGCTGATGCAGTACCGGTTCCGTGACAGTCCACCAGTGATGAAATTAGACCTCCGTATACATATCCCGGAATAGCGATATGATAATCATGGGGTTTAAAATATGCGACAGTTTCATCCCCATCCCAGTAACTTTTGATCTGAAGGCCATGTTCATTGAGCCGGCCGCATCCATAACAGTAACTTAATTTTTCCGGATAATAATCCTGAAATGCTTTCTTATTCATTTTATTCCTCTTTTTATGAAATGAGTATTATGAATAAAAAACTAATAAACTCAGTTAAAAAAGTCAATAAATATTTTCAGATAATGTAAAAAATCTTGCATTAATAAATGAATTTTTATATTTTAGGTTAGATTTTATAATACAAAGGTTTTATATGTCACAAGAAATTGTTGTACTCATGGGTACTGTTGCTGCTCTGGGTTTCTTATATACAATTTTTGGTTTTGATCATAATCTTCCTTTTATCATGATTTTCGGAGCCAGACGGTGGAGTATCGCTAGAACCAGCCTGATAACATTTATCTGCGGACTGGCAATAATTTTTCTGGGATTATAATTAATTGTTTTGTCTCTATTATTTAATAATATTTAATAAAATATTTTGTTTTTGATCGAATCGCATAGAGAGAAGGAAAGTATAGCCACGGATTAACACAGATGAAACACGGAAAAAATTTTGGAGGATAATCATGAAAAGTACTACTAAAACAGTTATGATAATCAACACCTTAATGCTAAGCTTTGTAATTCTGACTGGATTCGTGTCGGCAGATGATCAATATAATACTGATTTATTTAAAGGTTTAAAGGCACGATCAATCGGCCCGGCCGGAATGAGCGGACGTATTGCTGATATTGCTGTTGTTCATTCCAATCCCGATATTATGTATGTTGGATCAGCAACCGGCGGATTGTGGAAATCAGTTAACATGGGAATTACCTGGAATCCCATTTTTGATAAACAGCCGGTTTCCTCTATTGGTGCAGTATCAGTATTTCAGAAAAATCCCAGTATTGTCTGGGTCGGCACAGGAGAAGGTAATCCTCGAAACAGTGTCGGTGTTGGAAATGGAGCCTTTAAAAGCATGGACGGGGGTAGAACCTGGGAATGTATCGGATTGAAAAATACGGAAAAAATTCACAGAATCATTCTTCATCCTGATAATCCTGACAT
This sequence comes from uncultured bacterium, assembly GCA_964515295.1. Lineage (GTDB taxonomy): Bacteria > Zhuqueibacterota > QNDG01 > QNDG01 > CAYUAG01 > CAYUAG01. The sequence goes on from CAZETW010000002.1 coordinate 14,393, forward strand.
TGCCTATGCAGGAGCTCTGGGAACTACCTGGGGTGAAAATCCTGAAAGAGGTGTGTATAAAACCACCGACGGAGGAAATACCTGGAAGAAAATATTATTTGTTGATAAGAAAACCGGGTGTGCAGATTTGGTTATGGACCCTTCAAATCCCAATAAACTTTTTGCTGCTATGTGGCAGCACAGACGCTGGCCCTGGTTTTTTAAGTCCGGAGGTCCGGGAAGTGGTTTGTATGTAACCAATGACGGAGGTGAACACTGGAAAAAGATATCTTCTGAACAGGGTATCCCTGAAGGGGATCTTGGGAGAATAGGCATTGCCATTGCCCGAAATAATCCTCAGGTAGTGTATGCACTGATCGAAGCTGAAAAGAACTGTCTGTGCCGCTCAGAAGACGGAGGTGAATCCTGGAAGATCGTGAATAAGGAGTCAGGGGTGAATTCAAGACCTTTTTACTATGCTGATATCCGGGTTGATCCTGAGAGTGAAAACCGGATTTATTCCCTGCAGTCCCGGCTTAAGGTAAGCGAAGATGGTGGAAAGTCATTTGAATCTGTTCGTTCCAGAATCCATTCTGATCATCATGCTCTGTGGATACATCCGGAAGACGGATCTTTTATGATAGACGGGAATGACGGAGGTGTGGCAATTAGTTATGATCGTGGTCAGTCATGGAGATTTATACCCAACATTCCGGTAGCTCAGTTTTATCATATCAGTGTAGATAATCAATTACCGTATAATATTTACGGAGGTATGCAGGATAATGGATCCTGGCGCGGACCCGGATATCTCTGGGAAGAAGGCGGTATAAGAAATTATCACTGGATAGAAGTCGGATTTGGTGACGGATTTGCCACCTTAAATGATCCGGAAAATCCCCAAAAAGGATATTCTATGTCCCAGCAGGGTTATTTAATGCGTTTTGATATTGAAACCGGAGAGCGCAAAGATATACGACCCCCTTCACCAGCTGACTCTGTAGAACTTCGATTTAACTGGAATGCAGCGATTGCCCTTGATCCTTTTGATCCCAGTATAGTTTATTACGGCAGTCAGTTTGTTCATAAGAGTACTGATAAGGGACAGAGCTGGACAGTGCTCAGTCCGGATCTGACTACTGATGATCCCAGCAAACAGAAACAGCAAGAGAGCGGTGGGCTGACTTATGATGTAACCGGAGCAGAGAATCATACTACAATCATAACCATTTCTCCCAGTTCGATAAAAAAGGGAGTGATTTGGGTAGGCACTGATGACGGCAATGTACAGGTTACCAGAGATAATGGTAAAACCTGGAAAAATGTAGTCAGACATGTTCCGGATCTACCTCTGCATACCTGGTGTCCACATATTGAGCCATCAAAATTTGATGCTGCCACAGCTTATGCAGTATTTGATGACCATCGTCGGAGTAACTGGGAAACCTATGTATATAAAACCGAAGATTATGGGCGTCACTGGAAGAATCTGGCAAAGAATGACCCTGTACAGGATAAGAAAAATGAAGTCTGGGGTTTTGCTCATGTAATCAGACAGGACCCTGTTAATCCGGAACTTCTTTATCTGGGAACAGAATTTGGCTTATATGTAAGTTTTGATGATGGAGAACACTGGATGAAATGGATGCAGGGAGTACCTACAGTTCCAGTGCGTGATATGGTTATTCATCCCCGAGAGCATGATCTAATAATTGGTACTCACGGCAGAGCAGCATTTGTAATAGATAATATTCGTCCTTTAAGAGGAATCAGCCAACAGTTACTAAATAAAACGCTTCATATATTTAATATTCCGGATGCTTATTTGCATGAAAACAGACAGGCAAAAGGGTATCATTTCCCGGCAGATGCCATATTTCAAGGTGAGAACAGACCTTACGGTGCCATGATTACTTATTATTTGAATCCGGGCTTTATCAGAGAAAATAACAGAAAGGATAATGAGAAGAAAAAAGAAGAAATGAAAGTTAAAATACGGGTGTATGATCTTGACAGTACTCTGGTACGAGATCTTGATGGTCCGGCTTCAAAAGGAATCAACAGAATATACTGGGATTTGAGAAGAGAAGGCTTTAAACGTCCTTCTCTTTCGGAAGAGCAACGGGATAGAGATGGTTATGGTCCGGAAATAGTTCCAGGTGAATATATAGTTAATATTGCTTTTAAAGGTCAGGAAGTGTTTCAGAATGTAAATGTTCTTCCTGATCCAAGAGTAGATATTTCAATGGATGAGTACAAAGAAAAGTATACAATGATAGTAGAGGTGGGGAAAAAAGTTGAATTTATTGCAGATGTAATTGACCGGATCAAGGAGGCTAACAAGACCATTGATCTGATAATCACAAAGTCTAAGGAGCAAGAAGACAGTCTTTCTGAGAAATTAATTGAAGATGCAGAGAATTTAAAAAAGGAAATAAAATCCGTCACTAAGATTTTTATACCTATTCCAGGTGAAAAGCAGGGGATTACCGGCGGAGATTATGTGATGCGAGATTTATGGTATGTATCACGATCATTGAGTTCTTCCTATGATAAACCTACTGATTCACAGATACAGTATTATCAACGGGCTGAAAAGCATTTGCAGGAAGCACTGGATCGATACAACACCTTGTTTGATGAAAAAGTCAGGTTGTTTTATCAAGAGGTCAAGAAATCGGGTTTTTCATTTTTCCCGGAAATTAAGATTTTTTCTTTGTCTGAAGAGTGATTGAAGAAAAAAAACCTTCCAGGTTTTGAAAACCTGGAAGGTTTGAATGATTCTAATGCCCAAAATCCCCAAAATAATTCCCCAGTTAGTAGAGAAATTTCAGCACAATCTGAGTGAATATAAAAATCCTAAGTACCATGAGACCCATATTCGTGTAGAGTTTGTGAATCCTTTTTTCAAAGCCCTGGGATGGGATGTAGATAATGAGGCCGGATATGCTTTTGCTTAACGGGATGTTATCCATGAAGATGAAGTGAAAGTCGGCAGTGCTACAAAAGCACCGGATTATTCCTTTCGGGTTGGTGGTACAAGAAAATTTTTCTTAGAAACCAAAAAACCATCCATTGACCTTAAGCATGATCCTTCACCGGCTTTTCAGCTCCGGCGTTATGCTTACAGTGCCAAACTACCGGTTTCTATCCTTACCGATTTTGAGGAATTCATTGTTTTTGACTGCAGGATCAAACCTAAAATTGATGATAAACCCTCAGTAGGACGAGTAATGTATTTGACCTATGAGGAGTATGTTGACAAATGGGATAAAATTTCTTCAGTTTTTGCCCGAGAATCAGTGCTGCGAGGTGACTTTGACCGGTTTATAGAAGGAACAAAAAAGAAGAGGGGGACAGCTGAAATTGATAAGGATTTTCTGGCAGATCTGGACAGGTGGCGAATCCTTCTCGCTAAAAACATTGCATTGAGAAATAAATCTTTATCTCAGCGGGAAATTAACTGGGCAGTACAGCTTACTATTGACCGGCTTATTTTTTTAAGAATGAGCGAAGATAGGGGAATTGAAAATCAGTATACCTTGCAAGCTTTACAAAACGGTACTTGTGTATACAGCAGATTAGTGGAAATTTTCTATCAGGCAGATGAACGTTATAATTCCGGGTTGTTCCATTTTCAGGAAAAAGACGGCCCCCATCCGGATGAATTGACTCCTGAATTGGAAATTGATGATAAAGTGATAAAAGAAATAGTAGGCGAACTCTACTATCCCAAATGTCCTTATGAATTCAGTGTACTGCCGGTGGAAGTGTTAGGTCATGCGTATGAGCAGTTCCTGGGAAAGGTGATCCGTCTAACCGAAGGTCATAGAGCAAAAATCGAGGAAAAACCTGAAGTACGCAAAGCCGGGGGTGTTTATTACACTCCCAAGTACATTGTTGATTATATTGTAGAAAATACTGTGGGAAAATTACTGGAAGGCAAGAAGCCAAAGGAGGTACGTGATCTGCATATACTGGATCCTGCCTGCGGTTCCGGTTCTTTTCTTTTGGGTGCATTTCAATATTTAATGGACTGGCATCTGGATTGGTATACCAAAGAATATGAAAAGACCGGAAAAATTCCAACTGTAGTTGCGGAAAAAGGAAAGCGAAAGAAAAAATCCGATCCCCAGGCTATCTATCAGGGTCAGGGTGGTCAGTGGTATCTTTCCACTGCAGAAAAGAAACGCATTCTGACCAATAATATTTTTGGGGTGGATATAGATGCTAATGCGGTGGAAGTCACCAAGCTTTCTTTACTGCTCAAGGTCTTGGAAAATGAATCCAGTGAAACGATTAATTCTCAGCTGAAAATGTGGCATGAACGCGCCCTGCCTAATTTGTCGAATAACATAAAATGCGGAAATTCTTTGATCGGCCCGGATTTCTATGAAAACCAGCAGTCTGCCATGTTTGATGAAGAAGAAGCGTTACGAATCAATGCCTTTGACTGGGAACAGGAGTTTCCGGAGATCTTCAAGAAAGGCGGATTTGATGCGGTTATCGGGAATCCGCCGTATGTTGTTATTAAAGGTGGCAGATATACAAATTATGAAGAAAAAACTGAAATAGTTCAATATTATAAAAATCGATATAAATTTGCTTCAATGCAAACAAACTTATACAATTTATTTTTTGAAAAATCATATTTTTTGATAAAAGAAAAAGGTTTTTTTGGAATGATTATTCCAAATACAATTTTAACAAATGACGGCATGAAAGATGTCAGAAAATTTCTTTTAAAACAAACAAAAATCAATTCAATAGATATTATTTAAGAAAAGTTAAATTGTTTGTTAATTATATGCCTAACCAACTTGATAGACCAAGAAAAAAAGAAATATTTGAAGTCAATGAAAAGATAATAAGTAAATTTGTTGGTAAAAAATTAGCATTTTGTTATGATAATGAAAAAAATTATGTTATTAATACAGGTGTCGTAATTTACCACAAAGAAAAATCAAATCTATCAGTGAAATATATTTTAGGAATTTTGAATTCAAAACTATCAAGATATTATTTTAACACAATTTTCACTGACTTTCGCAATATATTTCCTATTGTTAAATCTGGTCACCTTGAGAAATTACCAATAAAAAATATAAATATTAAAAATAACTATTACGAAAATATTATCATTAGTGTTGATAAAATTCTTGAACTTCATGAAAGATTGCATAAAACTAAAAATCCTCTTACACAAAAACAAATCCAGCGACGTATTAACAACACAGATAAAAAAATTGATCAGTTAGTTTATGATTTGTATGGTTTGACTGAGGAGGAGATTAAGGTTGTAGAGGAGAGTGTGAGGTGAAGGGATGATTTTTAAACCTTCCAGGTTTTCAAAACCTGGAAGGTTTAAGTGATCGTGAAATTGAGAATATGGTGACTACAGACCTGACAGGTTTTTTGAAACCTGTCAGGTCTAAAAACTCAACCTTAACCTCTTTTCTACTCATTAACCAGTCTAGTAGTAGATTTTGAAGTCCGGATCATACGAGAGGAAAATGCAGAACCTTCAGTCGCTGATTCAGTTTCTTCTTCAGTGACTATTTCATTAATTTTTCCTTTATCAATATTAAAATATACCAGGGAACTTCTGGTACCGGAACTTCTGTTGGTACCGGAAATTTCACGCTCTTGTGTCCTGATCTGAAATTTCCCCTGACCAGTGATATCAGCATTAACAATAATAACAGCTATATTATCATCTTCATTAAGCTGAACATCATAGAAAAGACATTTCCCGGATATTGTTGTTTCTCCCTGAAACCGGCCTTTTCTTTCAGTTGTTATATTAAAAGTCCATTGATCATTAACTGACACAGGTTTCTCAGGAAGCGGAAGAATTAGAGATGAGGATATAGCTTTATTTGATGTAGATTTTCCGTATTTATCAAAATTCAGATGCTGATTTTCCTGTTCCATGAATCTTTGTCCTCTCCTGCCACCGGCTCTGTTACCTCCGGCTTCTCCTTCACTGTCACTTTCAGATTCTGACCAAGTGCTGTCTATGGTGATAGAAGCAGCAAAATGATTATCAGGTTGAGTTTCTTTAATTGACAGTGTTTTTAAGTCAAAGAAATTTATTTGTCTGGTCATCTCTTGACCATTAGGCATTGAACTAGTGATACTGTCCAGTTTTTCAGTTTTGTATGTGAGTTTTTCATTTGCTTCAAATTTATATTCCAGGGTGTATTTTCCCTGAGCCTGGACGGAAGAGAAAAAACAGGAGGTATAGAGAAGTAACAATAATAAAGCAGATAGAAATTGTGTATACTTTTTCATATGATTTCTCCTTCTAATTGAAATTTATGTTTATTTATATTATATTATATTTTATGTAAAAAATCAATATTTGTTCCGAAAATTTTGAATAAGGTGTTTGATGAATATTGAACAGAGTATAGATTTTCTAAAGAATTCTAAACAATTTATGTCGAATGTTACCTATTGGAAGGTATTATCTGCCCAAGAAGCTTCTTTTTCACCTTTTCCACAAACATTGGATCCAACATTATGTCAGGCATTAAAAGCACGGGGTATACAAAAACTTTACAGCCATCAGGCAGAAGCTTTAGATAAAGCGTTTAAGGGGAAGAACTATGTTGTGGTAACTCCTACAGCATCAGGAAAAACATTATGTTATAATCTGCCTGTAATACAGTCGATCATGAAAAATCCGCAAAATCGTGCTCTATATTTGTTTCCTACTAAAGCTTTATCTCAGGATCAGGTTGCAGAACTGCATGATTTGATCACTCAACTCGAGGTGGATATTAAAACTTATACCTTTGATGGAGATACACCGGTATCAGCACGGAAAGCAATTCGGCGAGTAGGACACATTGTGGTTACTAATCCTGATATGCTGCATCAGGGAATTATGCCGCACCATACAAAATGGGTTAACCTGTTTGATAATCTCCAATATGTTGTTATTGATGAAGTACATTCATACCGCGGGGTTTTTGGAAGCCATATGGCAAATCTGATACGCCGTCTTAAACGAATATGTGCATTTTACGGATCTGCTCCTCAGTTTATTGGCTGTTCAGCAACGATTGCAAATCCAAAAGAGCTTTTTGAGAATATTATCGAAGAAGAAATAGAGCTGATAGATAATAATGGTGCTCCCAGGGGAGAAAAGCATTTTATATTTTATAATCCTCCAATAGTTAATATAGAGCTGGGTATCAGAAAATCATCTGTAAAAGAAGCAAAAAATATTGCAAAAAGATTTCTTGCTGCCGGTGTTCAGACTATTATTTTTGCCAGAAGCCGATTAAGGGTGGAAGTGCTTTTAACCTATTTAAGGGATACCATGAAATTATTGAAAAAGCCATCCTCATTGGTTCGCGGTTACAGAGGTGGATACCTCCCTAATCAGCGTCGTGAAATCGAACAGGGATTGCGGAGCGGTCAGATTCAGGCAGTTGTATCAACCAATGCTCTGGAACTGGGTATTGATATCGGAAAGCTCACTGTTGCATTAATGGCAGGGTATCCGGGTACAATTGCGTCTACCTGGCAGCAGGCAGGCAGAGCAGGAAGAAGTACTTCACTTTCCTGTGCAGTGTTAGTGGCAACAAGTGCCCCTCTTGATCAGTATATTATGAATCATCCGGAATATTTTTTTGAAAATTCTCCTGAAATGGGGATAATCGATCCTAATAATTTAATCATTCTTATATCTCATCTTAAATGTGCTGCTTTTGAACTCCCCTTTAAAGAAAATGAACAGTTTGGAATTGATGCTACAGATGAACTTCTTAAATACCTGGAAGAACATAATGTATTGCATAAATCAGGTGAACAGTATCATTGGACAAGTGAAACATATCCAGCAGAAGAGATTAGTTTACGAAGTGCTGCTCCGGATAATGTGGTTGTTATTGATAAAACAGCAGGGGAGAGAGTCGTGGGTGAAGTGGATCTTTTCAGTGCACCGGTTCTGGTTCATGATGAAGCTATTTATATCCATGAAAGTATTCAATATCATGTTGATAAACTGGACTGGGATCGACGGAAAGCGTACGTAAAGAAAGTGAATGTTGATTATTATACAGATGCTCAAACTAAAACAAATCTCCGAGTTATTGATGAATTTGAATCTGCACAAGTTACCGGAGGAAAGAAAGCACATGGTGAAGTAAGTGTAACAACCATAGCTACTTTGTATAAAAAGATAAAATTCAATACTCATGAAAATGTTGGCTCAGGAAGGATCCATCTGCCTGAAATGTCAATGCATACAACTGCTTATTGGTGGGAACTTGAGAATGATCTAATCGAAGAACTTAACTTATCTGAACCTAATATAGCGCACGGTTTGACAGCTTTAGCTAATGTGTTTGAGAATGTTGCTCCTATCTGGGTAATGACAGATCCCAAGGATTTAAGAACCATCCCCATGCTTCGATCACCTTTTTCTCAGAAACCTACTATATATATTTATGAGTTTACACCTGGTGGAGTAGGATACAGCGAAAAATTATTTAAAATCCATCAGCAATTATTAAATGCTGCCAGAGAACTGATACTTTCATGTAGTTGTAAGTCAGGGTGTCCTTCATGTGTCGGACCTGTTTTAGAAGTTGGTGAGGATGGTAAAAAATGTGCATTGAATATGTTGCAATTTATTAATAAATAATGCTTCTTGATCGATATTTTGTTCAATTATATCACAGACCATTATAACCTATAGAAAATTTCTCAATTTAAGCCAATTCCTTGGCATAGGATTTGCAAAAATAATTTCAGATAGATTTAAGAGTATTTATAGCAAATTGATTTATTTTTGAAATCAATTTTATTCATTTTGAAAGTATTTTAAACAAAGGAGAAGATAATTGCCTGCAAAAATTCTTATAGTCGATGACGATTCAGGTATAAGAATGCTTTTATCTAAATTTTTGGAAAGAGAAGGTTTTGAGATCCTGATAGCGGAGGATGGTCTAAAAGGTGTGGATGAAGCTAAGGCCAATCAACCGGATCTAATTATACTGGATGTTATTATGCCCCGCATGGATGGTCTTACTGCTGCCAGATTAATAAAGTTTTATAAACCTTTACAGGATGTACCCATTATTTTCTTAACTGCAAAGGATGCTGAAAAAGATATTGAATTAGCTGAAGAAGTTAATGCAGAAGTGTATATAACCAAACCTTTTGATGTGCATCAAGTGATAAAGGTGGTAAAAGAGATACTTGAAAATAAACAACAGTAATTTTCTTTTGTACAAAATTTGGAGTTAAAAATAATTGGAAAATGAAAAAAAATATTTTTTGCTGTTTAAATTGAATGATTATAAATTTGCTTTTGATGTAGCTAAAATCGACAGAATTGCCAGATCTGTGGAAGTAACTTCTCTGCCCAACGCACCTGATATTGTTCTGGGAGTTATTAATGTTCAGGGGAATATAATGCCGGTTATTGATATCCGTAAAAGATTTGGTTTTCCTGAAAAAAAAGTTAGTATTAATGATTTTTTGATTATAGGGAAAGTAAAAGAATTATCAGTTGCTTTGATAATCGATAATGTTGATGAGATTATTGAGATGTCTGCAGATAAAATTATTGATCAAAAAAATGTACTTCCCGGGATTCCGCATGTGGATGGAATATTGAAACTGGAAGATAATATTATATACATAAATGACTTAAGTAAATTGCTATCTCTAGAAGAAAAGGATGAGATTTATTCTCTTTTAAAAAAGTTAGATACAGAGTCAAAACCACACAATACTAAAGATAAAGTGGGCAGTCCAAAAAAACCTCCCAAGAAACAAACACCCAAGAAGAAATCCACAAAGAAAAAAACTACAAAGGAAAAATCAAAAGAAAGTACTGGTAAGAAAAAAACTAAGAAACGTAAAGATTCTTCTCAAAAAAAATCTTCAAATAAAGATTCTACGAAAAGGAAATAAAAATCCATGAGTAAAAGGATTCCCAATTCATTACTTGCAGAGCTCAGTGATTTTATCCATAAACATATGGGATTATATTATCCAAAAGAAAAATGGCTGGATTTACTGAAATCAATAAGAGAAGCTTCTTCAGATTTTGGGTTTGATGATGTAGAAGCATGTATAAACTGGTTAATATCCTCTACACTTAAAAGAAACCAGATCGAAATATTAGCAAAAAAATTAACAATTGGAGAGACTTATTTTTTACGTGAACAAAAGACAATTAATGCTTTAGAAAAAAAAGTACTTCCTGATTTAATTGAAAAGCAGAGTAAAAAAGATAAAAGTTTGAGAATATGGAGTGCAGGATGCTGTACAGGTGAAGAGCCGTATACAATTGCTATTTTACTGACCCGTTTAATACCTGATTATGAGGACTGGTCAATAAGAATATATGGTACTGATATAAATCCTGATTTTTTACAAAAAGCTTCTGTTGGTATATACAGGTCATGGTCATTCCGGGGAACACCATATTGGTTTAAGAATAAATATTTCAATAAGGTGGGTGATAATTTATACGAAATTATACCATCCATTAAAAAAATGGTCCAATTTTCCTATAAAAATCTTGTAAATGGCGGTTATTCTGTTCCAAACAGCCGATATTTTAATTTGGATATTATTTTTTGTCGTAATGTTTTAATGTATTTTAATTCTCGAACAGCAAAGGATATAGGGGAGATGTTTTATAAGTCTTTACATGATGATGGTTGGCTGGTTGTCGGGGCGAGTGAAACGTCACATATTCTGTTCCCAGACTATATTTCTGTAACATTTCCCGGAGCTATATTATACAGAAAAGACAGCAATTTAGGCTTTGATGATAGTGATATAACAACTTTTATTCCACACAAATTTAAAAAAGATACGTTTAAAAAACATATAGATTATGATACAGAGAATATTGGGAACGATGATACTTTATCAAGTAATGATAAAGAAAAGATGTTAAAGAGTTTAATTAAAGAGAATCCCCTGGAAAAGATTCTATCCAGACAACCTCAACATATTCAAGAAGGGGATTATGATGAAGAAGAGAAAACACTGTATGAGGAAGCTATAGAATTATATGATCAAGGTGAATATAATCTTTCTATTGAGTTATTGGAAAAAGTTCCTGAAGAAAAAAGAAGTGCAAAAGAACTAATGCTTATTTCTAAGAGTTTTGCTAATCTCGGTGATATTGAAAAGGCATTACATTGGTGTAAATTTTCATTACAAAAGGAACAATTGAATCCAATTTATCATTATTTTCATGGTATAATTCTGCAGGAGAAGGGCAAGTTTGCTAAAGCTAAAGAATCGTTAAAACGGGCTATATATTTAGATCCGGATTTTGTAATTCCGCATTATATGTTAGGTAATATTAACAGACATGAAGGTAAAATAAAAGAGTCGAACAAATATTATGAAAATGTACTGTCATTATTAAATCTGTATAAAAATGAAGATATATTACCTGAAACAGAAGGTATTACTGCAGGTAGACTGAAGGAACTGGTTAATTTTGTCAGAGAAGATACTTAAATAAACAATAAAGGATTTTTATGAGTAATAATAAAAACAGTAATGCTAACAATGGATCAGTGAATGATAGATTCAATGATTTATTTAATAAAAATGATGAAGAAATTCTGAGATACAGAGCTAAATTATTAGCAGAGGAGCAAAAAGAAGAAACTAAAGATGAATCAATAGTTGAAGTAATAGAGTTTTTGCTTTCCTATGAAAGATATGGTGTCGAGTCTTCATTTATTAAAGAAGTGTATTCAATGAAGGATTTTACATCTGTACCCTGTACACCGAATTTTGTTAAAGGTATTACTAATCTTCGAGGAGAAATAATATCTATTGTGGATATCAAAAAATTTTTTGGTCTGCCAGATAAAGGACTTACTGATCTGAACCGGGTATTGATAGTTAAAAAGGGAAAATTGAAAATGGGAATTCTTGCAGATAGAATACTTGGTGTGAATGTAATATCTATCAATGATATAAAGACAGATTTAACCTCAATGAAAGATAAAAGAAGTAAATATTTACAGGGAATAACTTCTGATCATTTAGTTATACTGGATATAGAAAGAATTTTAACAGATCCGAATTTTATTGTTGAAGAAGATGTAGAGTGAGTTTATGCAATTAGGGAGATAATTATGTTTAAAAAATTAAAATTTCGACAAAAAATCTTATTAATTCCAGGGATATCCATATTGGGGTTCCTGATTATTATTTGTTTGCTTATGTTATTTACCAGAAAAAATTCAATGTTATTGAGCAGAATACTTACAGGGTATTCACCCAAAAAACAATTTTATGAAGAGTTGATAAGCGATATAAATGATTTTAAAAATAATGTTGATAATGCGTGTTCTCAGAAAGATTTTTCAATATTGCAATTGATTGATAAGCGTAAGGAATATTTTTCTGAAAAAATGGAATCTGTAAAAGACAATCCTGTTGTTGATCTGGAAAATGTCAGTAATTTAAATAATATGTTCATAGAATATGTTATTAAAACCAAAGAAACAACTCGTAATATCCTTAATGATAAAAGAGAAGAAATTCTTGATGAAATTCAGGAGAAAAATCAGCTTTATCAACGTTTAACTGAACGGCTTTCTGAAAATGTTCAAGAAGCAAATAAAAATATCTCCCGTTCCTTTCAATTGACCCAAAGTAATAATAAAACAATGATGGTTACAATAGTGTTAGTAATCATCGCTTTTGTTATTATTATTGTAATATTATCATTTTATATAATTGAATCAATTTCGAAGTCACTTAAAGAAATTATCAGGATATCAAAAAAGATAAGAGACGGAGATTTATCTATACAAATCTCCAGTCTTAAAGTTGATGATGAAATCAATAAGATGTTTGCTACATTTAAAAATATGACTGAATCATTGAAAAATTTTATGCTGCAAATAAAGGAAGGTGCACAAAAACTTGCAGCAGCATCGGGGCAAATTTCGACCTCTGTAAGTGAGATTGCTGCAGGAGCAACTGAAACTGCATCAGCTGCTAATGAGACCAGCACTACAGTTGAAGAAGTCAGGCAAACAGCAAAAGATTCAAATCAGAAGGCAAAGGACGTCACTCAAAATGCTCAGAAAGTTGTAGAAATATCTCAAATGGGAAGCCAGTCTGTAGCAGATACTATTGAAGGGATGCATCATATTGAAGATCAAATGGCCAGTTTGGCTGAAAGTATAATGAAATTAAGTGAACACGGTCAAGATATTGGTGAAATTATTTTAACAGTTGAGGATGTGGCAGAACAGTCCCGACTTTTAGCAGTAAATGCTTCCATTGAAGCAGTAAAGGCTGGTGAATATGGTAAAGGATTTGCTGTGGTTGCAGAAGAAGTAAGAAAGCTTGCTGAGAAATCAAAGCATGCAACAACCAGAGTAAGATCTATTTTGGACGATATTCAAAATGCTACCAGTGAAGCAGTAATGCAGACTGAACAGGGAAATAAAGCAGTAGAAGCTGGTGTGGAACAATCAAAAAAGGCTGGTGAAGCAATACAAAAATTAACTGACAATGTTACAGAGGCTTCTCAATCAACAACTCAGATTTCTGTTTCCAGCCAGGAACAGCTCGTTGGAATGGATCAGGTAGTTTCTGCTATGGAAAATATTAAAAATGCCAGTAGCCAGAATGTTAATGCCACTAAACAGGTAGAGAAGGCAACAACTGAATTATATCAATTTGGTAAACAATTAACCGAGTTGTTGCAGAAATATAATGTATAGTGAAGAAAATTAACCCGGGAGACTATCAATGAATGTACAAGATCCAGAGTTTTATAAAGAACTTTTAGAAGTGTTTATTCTGGAGAGTCAGGAACATATTGATACAATGAGAAAATGTTTGAGTGAACTGCAGCAAAAGAATGAGTCGGATGATAAAAAAGATGTTTGGGAAGAAATAAAGCGTGCCGCTCATAGTTTAAAGGGTGCAGCCAGAACTGTTGGATTTGAAAATCTTGAATCTGTTGGGTACGGTTTTGAAAAATTATTTGGTAGAATGAGAAATTCTAGCATTATGGTTTCAGATGAAATTGCCAGTAATCTTACAACAGCATTTGGTTCTTTAGAGAAAATGGTTTCTGATCTTAAAAAGGAAGGCAAAGAAACAGGCGACGACCATGAAGCATTAAGTATAATAGAAAAAGTAGAGAATAATTTAAGCTAATTATTGATTTTTTTCAGGTGACAATATGAATGATACAGATAAAGATTTTTTTGAAGAACTTCTATCAATGTTCAAGATAGAAGCAGAAGAGCATATTAAGAATATATCAAATGGATTAATTGAGTTAGAAAAAGCCGATTCAGATGATATCTTTGCTAAAATCATTGATTCTATCTATAAAGAGACCCATAGTCTTAAAGGTGCTGCCCGGGCTGTTAATATGAGAAATGTAGAAACAATATGTCAAACAACCGAGGATGTTTTTTCTTCCATAAAACAGGGTAAAACAGAATTAGATCGGAAATCATATGATATACTTCACAGTGCAGTTGATTCTTTAGGTGATATAATTCTTTCAAGAAAAGATGTTGATACACCTGATATATTATTTAAACTTAACAACATATTAAAAGATAAAACCAAGAAGAAGGATGGTGATTTAAAATCTAAGAAAAAGAAAACAGAAAAACCAGCAACAGAGAAATTTAAAAAGGCTGCTGAAGATACAAAAGCAAAAACTCTCGAAAAAGTTGAGAAAAAACAGAGTACAGATAAAAAGACTGAAAAAGCCAATGTATCTACAGATCAAGGGACCTCATTTATTTCAGATACTATCCGTGTTTCTACTTCAAAGTTAGATTCAATTATGTTTGAAGCTGAAGAAATGTTGGCTGCAAAATTATCAGCAGATCAGCAGTCTTATGATATTGGTTTAATAAAAATTTCTGTAAGCAACTTAAAAAATGAATGGGAAAAACAGTTAAATAATATTAAGGTTTTAAAAAAGTTTGTCCAGAGTTCTATTGATGAAGATAAAGAATTATCCGCTTCCGATAAATCTATAAATGTTTTTGATTTTTTTGAGAATGTACTTAATTCTGTGAAAAATATTGAGAACAGATTATATTCGTTAAAAAAGCTATCTGAACAGAATTCCAGTCATGTAGGTACCAGAGTAAATGCTTTACTTGAGGATGTGAAGAAAGTTTTAATGTTACCTTTTTCAACCTTATTGAAAACATTACCGAAAATAGTAAGAGATATTTCCAGAGAACAGAAAAAAGAGGTTGATTTAGTAATTAAGGGAAGTACAATTGAAGTAGATCGAAGAATTTTAGAAGAAATGAAAGATCCTTTTGTACATTTGTTAAGAAATTGTATTGATCATGGTATTGAAAGTCCTAAAGAAAGAACTAAAAAGAAAAAAGATAAAACAGGTACGATTACAATCTCAATTTCTCAGAAAAGTAATGGAATGATAGAAGTTATACTTTCTGATGATGGAGCGGGAATCGATAGTGAAAATGTAAAGAAAGTAGCTGTTAAACGAGGAATAATTACAGCGGAAGAAGCAGATAAACTCAGTGAGAATGATAAACAATTATTGGTTTTTGAAACTGATATTTCTACAAGTCCTATTATTACAGATGTTTCCGGACGAGGATTAGGATTGCCTATTGTCAGGGAAAAGATTGGCAGTTTAGGAGGCTCTTTGCAATTAAAAAGTAGAGTAGGCAAAGGGACATCGTTTATCATCAATTTACCGGTTACTTTAGCAACATTTCGTGGCATTGTGGTTGTTGTTAACGGTGAAACCTTTATTGTTCCTACTTCCAGTGTTGAAAGAGTCATGAGAATAAAGAAAGAAGATATCAAAACTGTTAAAAACAGAGAAACGATTAATTATGACAATGAAGCAATTCTGTTTGCCCGAATGGAAAAAGCGTTGAGACTCCAAGACAAAAAGAGAATGAACAAGGAAAAACAACTGATACAGACAATAATCATTACCCATGGGAATAAAAAATATGGCTTTGCTGTAGATGATATTATAAGTGAACAGGAAGTTTTAGTCAAGAATCTAGGAGAACAACTAAGTCGTGTTCCAAATGTTTCAGGAGTAACTATGATGGGTAGTGGAAAAATTGTACCGATTTTGAATGTTTCTGATTTAATGAAATCAGCTATTTATGCTTCAACTGTAGAATCATATGAAAGAATAGCAAGGGAGGAAAAAGAGGTGAAAAAATCGATTTTAATTGCTGAAGATTCAATAACTTCGCGGACGTTATTGAAAAATATATTTCAGACAGCCGGGTATAAAGTAAAAGCCACTGTAGATGGTGCGGAAGCATATACAGCAGTTACTACTCAAAAATTTGATTTAGTTGTGTCTGATATAGAAATGCCGCGTATGAACGGATTTGAACTGGTTTCTAAAATTCGAAAGAATAAAGACACAAAAGAACTCCCTGTTGTGCTGGTCACCGGATTGGAATCTGATGAGGATAAAAAAAGAGGGATTGATGTTGGGGCAGATGCTTATATTGTAAAGAGAAGTTTTGATCAAAGTAATTTATTAAATGTTGTTAGTAAATTAATTTAAAAAACTGTGATGAAATGATTAGATTATTAATTACAGAAGATTCTACAGTAATAAGAAGATATCTCCAAGAAATTTTCAGTAATGAATCTGATATTGAGGTTGTAGGCACAGCTAAAAATGGTGCAGAAGCTGTTGAGATGGTGAAAAACCTGAAGCCGGACGTTATTACCATGGATATCCATATGCCTATAATGAATGGCTTTATTGCAACTAGAAAGATTATGGAAAAGAATCCAACTCCCATTGTTATTGTAAGTGCAAGTTATAATCCAGATGAAGTAGAAAAAACCTTTAAGACCATGGAAGCTGGTGCAGTGGCAGCAATGGAAAAGCCTCAGGGACTGGCTACACCTGATACAGATCCATATGTAAGGGAATTGATTCAGACTGTTCGTACTATGTCTAAAGTAAAAGTTGTCCGGAGGTGGTCAAAGGATAAGTTCAGAAAAAAAACCAGTCCTCCCGAAACCAAAGTTAAAGCTGAAATAAAGCCACTTACAAAAAAACCTAAAATTCCGAGTACAAAGATATCAATTGTTGCTATAGGTGCATCCACAGGAGGGCCGATTGTACTAGAAAAAATTTTATCAGGATTACCAGATGATTTTCCGGTTCCTGTTGTTATTGTTCAACATATAGCAAAAGGGTTTCTTCCAGGTATGGCAAGCTGGCTTAATACCAGAAGCGGATTTAATGTGAGAATACCAGATCAGGGAGAACCTATAGAACCGGGCTGTGCTTATTTAGCCCCGGATGGTTTTCAGATCGGAATTGATAAAAATTTTAAGATATTACTTAATGATGATTATTCAGATTCTATTTTAGTACCTTCAGTCTCTTTCTTGTTTAAATCAGTAGCTGAATCTTTTGGAGAAAATGCAATAGGAGTTTTACTGACCGGTATGGGAAAAGATGGCGCAGAAGAACTGGGGATGATTAAAGATAAGGGTGGAATAACAATCGTACAAGACAAAGAAAGTTCTATTGTTTTTGGCATGCCGGGAGAGGCAGTCAGACTAAATACACATAATTATATTGTCACTGCTGATAAAATAGCATCAAAAATAGTATCTTTGATTAGATAGGTTTAATAATAAAAGTAATAAGAGGGAATTTTTATGTCAAGAAATGAATCAATAAATATCGGAGTAGAGATACTTATTGTTGAAGACAGTCCTACACAGGCCTTACATCTTAAACACATATTAGAGAAGAATAATTATTCTGCTCATATAGAAAGAAACGGAAGTGATGCACTAAAATATATGAGAAAGAATAAACCTACTATTGTAATAAGTGATATATTAATGCCTGAGATGGATGGTTACGAACTTTGTCGTCAAATACGTTCAGAGGATAATTTAAAGTATATTCCTGTAATTTTACTGACCCAGTTATTTGATCCCCGGGATGTAATAAGAGGGTTGCTCAGCGGTGCAGATAATTTTGTCACCAAGCCATATAGTGAGCAATTTCTTATATCACGTATACAATATATACTTGCCAATCAAGAATTAAGAAGAAATTCTATTACTGAAATGGGCATCGAAATATTCTTTGCCGGTCAGAAACATTTTATAACTTCCGATAGAATGCAAATTCTTGATCTTCTATTCTCTACATTCGAAAATGCTGTACAAAGAAATCAGGAATTAGAAGAAGCAAATAAAGAATTACGCAAAGCTCTTGAAACCATTGAAGCTATCAATGAAGTTACAGAGAAATTAAATAGAATGCTGATGCCGGAAGATGTAGCAGAAGCAATTGCTGTTGGAGTTAAAAAACTTATTGATTACGATGACTGCCGGATCTATTTAATTGACGATGAAGAACAGTATCTAATACCAGTTTACTATGGGAAAAAGAAGATAGATTTAGATAAAAAAGAAAAGATCGATAAATTAAAAGAGAAAGTTGGTGAGGGTATTATTGGAACTACCTATTCTAAAGGTAAAGCTGAATTAATAGCAGATGTTTCCAAGCATCCCAAAGCTTTTTATAATAAAAATGAGAAACCTGCTGATGAGTCTATTCTGGCAGTACCAATGCAATATGAAGATAAGATCTTAGGTGTTATTGTCCTGATAAAATCTGAACTGCATCATTTTACTGAAGCGGATCTTCGAACTCTTACCATTCTTGCAGGACAAGGTGCAGTTGCAATTGAAAATGCCCGACTTCTCCAGCAAGAGAAGCGACAGACCCGACAACTTTCATTAATTAATGAAGTGTCCAAGAAAGCTGTTTCAACCTTAAATATTGCTGAGCTCTGTCAGCATGTTGTAGAATCAATTAATGATGAATTTGAAGACACACATATTGTATTAATGCTCAACGAAGAAGATAACGGTAAATTACATATACAGGCTCATGACGGACCTTTTGGCAAGTATCTTTCTAACAGAAAATATTTTGATGATGGTATAGTCAGTAAGGCAGTTAAAAGCGATAAAGCAATTTTTATTAATAATGTTAAGAATGAATCAGATTATAAAGAAATTGTTCCGGATGTGAGATCGGAATTGGTAGTATTAATAGAGAAGAAAGATAAGCTTTTAGGTGTATTGAATCTGGTAAGCAGTAAAGTGAATTATTTTGACGAAAAAGATCTCACTATGATGAAGATGATCGCTGATCAGGTAGCAATGGGGATCATAAATGCCCGTTTATATGAAAGCGAAAAAGAAAGTAAAGAAATTGCTCAAAGTGCTAACAGAGCTAAAAGTGAATTTTTAGCTAATATGAGTCATGAAATACGGACTCCTATGAACAGTATTATAGGTTTTTCAGATTTATTATTACAGGAAAACCTATCAGGAGATTTAGTTGATTTTATTCGTACTATAAAATTAAATGGTGAAGGTCTGCTGGAGATTATCAATCAGATCTTAGATCTTGCTAAGGTAGAAACCGGAAGAATGGAGGTCGATAATCAAGAATTTGATCTGGAAAAACTTGTGGATAATGTAACTCAACTATTAAGACCAAAAGTGTTAGATAAAGGTTTAACATTTAAGTTAAATAAAACACCTCAGCATTTACCAATTATCAGTGCTGATAGTTTAAAAATTCGTCAGATCATGGTAAATCTAATAGGGAATGCCATTAAATTTACAGAAGAAGGAAAGATTGAATTAGATGTTATTATTAAGCAGAAAAAGAAAAACAAAGCTAAATTATTAATAAATGTCAAGGATACAGGTATTGGTATAAAACCTGAGAAAAAAGGTTTGATTTTTGAATCTTTTACCCAGGTGGATGCTTCTATTACCAGAAGATTTGGAGGAACCGGTCTTGGATTGTCTCTGTGTAAACAAATGATTGATTTATTAAACGGAGAAATCTGGCTGGAATCAGAAGTTGGAAAAGGAAGTACTTTTTCTTTTTCTATACCGGTTGATGTTATCTCTGCTAAAGATAAAACTAAAGAGAAAAAAGTTGAACCGGCAAAACTCAAAGCAGCAACTGAATCAAGTAGTATTGATTCTACTACATTATCTAATGTCAAAAAGGTAAAGGAAGGTTCTGAACAGCCGAGTGTTTTACTTATTGAAGATAATGGCAGTGCACTTGAATTATTGCAGAGATATTTACAGAAAGACGGGTATAAAGTTTTCTGCAGTACTTCTGGTGAAGATGGTATTATTAAGGCAAAATTTTACAGACCAGATGCAATTATTCTGGAAATTCTTTTACCGGGAAAAATTGATGGATGGGAAGTTTTACAGAAACTGAAAGCCGGTAATCTTACCAAAGATATTCCTGTACTTGTTTATTCAGTATTATCAAATCAGAAAAAAGCTTTCAGTATGGGGGCAGTGGAGTATATTGAAAAACCAGCCCAGGAGAGTGAATTGTTAAAGAAGTTGCATCAATTTATTGGGATGCCTTCGATTATGAAAAAAGAGATTATTGTGGTTGATGATGATGATGCAGTTCTTAACTTTTTCGAGAAGATTTTTACGAAAAGAGATCTCAAAATTAAAACTTTTAATAACGGCAGTGATGCTATTGCTTACTTAAAGAAAAACAATAAAATTTCTTTAATTATTCTGGATCTTCTCATGCCTGGAGTAGATGGGTTTGATGTCTTAGAAACTGTTAAAGAATCTGATAAAACAAAAGATATTCCGGTTGTAATTTATACAAGTAAAAAATTAACTGCACAAGACCGGTCCAAGTTAAGTCATAACTATGAACTGTTATTGCAAAAAACACATGAGACTCCGGAAACGCTTATGCATCAGCTCAATTTTCTGATTTCAGAAAGAGGGGTAAGAAAGAAAGAAAAGAAGAAGATCACCGTTACACCTAAGAAACGTAGAATTTTGCTTGCTGATGATGATGCTTCCGGACAAAAATTGATGAAGCATATATTAAATCGTATGGGGTATGAAGTTGAACTGGCAGTTGATGGTGTGGAAGTTTTAAATTTTCTTAAGAAATCATCATTTGATGTTGTACTTATGGATATGGAAATGCCGAAGATGGATGGATTTACTGCAACCAAGAAGGTTCGTGAACAGGATAAATATAAAGATCTTCCTATCATTGCATTAACGGCTCATGCTATGAAAGAGCATAGGGAGAAGACATTAAATGCTGGTTGTACTGATTATATATCCAAGCCAATCAATCAGGAGAAACTTGCGGAACTGTTAGATAAATATACTGGAAAGACTGAAACAGTAGAGGAAGAAGTTAAAGAGGAAAAGAAGGAAGCACCTGCAGAAGAGACATTTGTTGATTCATCAGATCCTATGATGAAAGAGCTGCAGGAATTTTTTAAAGAAGATATTACGAAGAAAGTGATAAAGTTTAAAAAGGATTTTGAAGAAAAGAATATAGAGGAAGTAGTAAGATTCGGTCATTCTTTAAAGGGTACAGCGGCTTCTTACGGTTTTCCGCAATTCTCAAAAATTGGGAAAGAAATTGAAAATATCGGCAAAGAAGGTGATTGGGAAAAGTTACAGGAATTAAAACAGGAAATTATTACAGAATATGATGAGCTCATGGAGAATAATAAGTGAAACCTGAAGAAATTACGATATTAACCGTTGATGATAATCCATCTAATATTAGACTATTAACTCATTATATGGAAAAGGAAGGGTATAATGTTATTACCGCCGAAGATGGTTTTGAAGGTTTTAAAGCTGCGATTCAATATCATCCGGATTTAATATTATTGGATATTATGATGCCGGGAACAGACGGATATGAAGTGTGTGAACTTTTAAAGACCGAAGAAGAAACCAGAGAGATACCAGTTGTTTTTCTAACTGCTAAAGCTGAAGCTGAAGATAAGATCAAAGGATTTGAAATGGGAGCTGTTGATTATATTATCAAACCCTTTAATTTAGTAGAAGTATCAACCCGGGTCAAGCATCATTTAAAATTAACTGTATTAGGCAAACAGAATAGATTACTGAAAGATAATTTTTTTAATTTTTTAAATGAATTTAATCAATCAGCCGGAAGTCAGGTGATATGTAAGTATTATTCAAAGTATATTGATTCTTTGGGTAAATATCTGGAGAAAATTAAGGATACTCAAGAATTACCTGATAATCTAAGAAAGAAAATAACCGATAATTTTAACAATATAGTTACTATTAAATCATTTACTGAGAAAATTGTTAAATATTCAAATGAAAATATTAGTAAAGATATTATTCATTTATCTGATTATATAAAAGATATTATTTATATTTTATCTCTCGATGTTTATGAATTTGTTAATATCAGGTTAAACAATGATAATCCGAAATTAGTGATGAAAGGGAGAAAAGATGTTATCTCCTTAGTATTGATCAACCTTATATATACTATTGCCATGGCCTATGATGATGATGTTGATATTAATATTTCACTGTCTTCTAAAGCTTTGCCTGATAATCTGAAAGAAAAAATTGATGGTGAAGTAAGAGAGAAATATATCCAGATCAATATTAATTGCAGTAACTTATGGAATGAGACAGAAAAGATTATTACTGATAAAAATTTTATTGAAACAAAAATTGAAGAAAATATCGGATTTGTTTTATCTGCCACTGATATGCTAACAAGGGATATGCAGGGAGCTGTTGAGTTTATTATTGACAGTAATTTTAATGCTTCAATTTATTTACCTACAGAATAAAAAAACCTGACAGCATTTCAGAACTATAACCTGGGGCTGACTGAAAACAAAATTAAAACACAGTAATGACATAAATATCGTAAAGTACGCAAAATAGTAATTTTTTTGATTATTAATTATTTAAAAAACTCTGCTTTTTCCTCTGCGATCTTTACATTTAAATTTTTTTTTACTTTTTGGATAACCCCAGGTTTTTATATATTTTAAAGAACTGTCAGGTATTACTATTATATTGTTTTTTAAACCGAATGAACCGGTTTTTTGCCAGTATCAGGAGAAATTCGCAAAGCTGCTGATAAAACTGTTCTATGGATTCATTTTCTTCTTGATCTAAATTTTTTCCAATAGCTTCTACAGTTTTATACCCGTCAATCAGCCGCCAGGTATTACTTCCTTTTTCATCCAGATGAATTTTTACTTCTTCGCTTTTTCCCAGTTTAACTGCTATTTTTTTCATGAATCGGTTCTTAAATCTGGGTACAACCAGAGAAACTGTTCTATTTTTATCATTTACCCATTTGCATTGGATTTCAGGAATCATGTCCAGAAGATTGTCAGATTTTTTCTTTTTCATTAATTATTTTCTTTTTTTAATTTCTTAAGAGGAATTGTGATCAGAACCCAGGTCAGGACAATAAAGACTACAAAATAAAGTATCACCCCTAATGACGATTCAGAGATTGAAGGAACATTTCCGATCAATTCGTTCAGATTTATTTTTATCGTTACCAGAAGAGCCAAAAGAATGCCAGTCAGAGCTTCGCCAGCAACCAGTCCGGATGCCAGCAGTAAACCGTAATTTTCAGCTTTTGAAACCATATTATCAATAAAGGTGGTTTTTTCCTTGCCTTCCAGTTTCTTGGCTTGGGCTTCTTTTGCTCCAAATTTTTCAGTTTTTTTATCCATAAAGAATTTTAGAATACCACCGATAAAAATTGCAAAAGTAGTGCTGAAGGGAAGGTACATACCGACAGAGATCAACATAGGTGACGGGGCACTGAGAAGGATCAAGGCCACGGCAAAGAACATGCCTGCGATAACCAACGGCCAGGCCATCTCACCACCAACAATTCCCCTGGCCATCATCGACATTAAGCCGGCCTGAGGGGCAGGAAGATTCTCAGTTCCAATTGCATGTGCAGTAGGATCACCGGGAACTTTATCCAAGAGCATAATCGGCAGAACCAGTACAAGTGCAGCACCGATAACACCAATGATACCACCAATCTGCATTCTCCAGGGTGTACCGCCAAGTATATGACCTACTTTCCAGTCCTGCATCATATCTCCTGCTACACCTGTACTGCAGGCTACTACAGCAGCAACAGCTAGAGTAGCTGCAATACCTGCGTTTCCGGTAAGACCTATTATGACCATGAGAAGTGCAGAGATCAACAGGGTGGACAAGGCCAGTCCGGAGATTGGATTTGAGGAGGATCCGATAATTCCGACCAGATATCCGGCAACTGCTGCAAAAATAAATCCGGCTATAGCCATCACAATGGCAGAAACAATCGCACCGCCCCAGGCAGGATTAGCAGGAGTTTTAATTACCTGCTGGAAAACAATAATCATAGCAAAAACCAATACAAGGATTGCCATTATAACTATTCCAAAGGGAGTATCTTTATCTATACGTTCGATCTGCTCATCTGAAGTTTTAGCTTTTTTAATATCCTTGAATCCTTTAGAAAGACCGGTAATGAGACTATTTCTCATTGAAAAAAGTGTGTAAAATGAACCTACCAGCATGCCTCCGACTGCTATTGGCTTTACAGCGGCATTATAGGCAGAATTGGCGATTGTAATCCAATCAGAGTTTTCAGCAAAAAAAGCAAGATCCCTGCTCATTAGAAAAAGGGCGATAGGCATTAAAAACAACCATCCGAATACTCCTCCGGAAAATACTATGGCAGCCAAACGAAATCCGATTATATACCCGACTCCCAGAAAAGCTGGTGATGATCTGGGGCTTTGAACTACCATACTTCCTCTTTCTGTAAAGGTGGCAATTCTATCTTTAATGGTAATAATTTTAGATTCAGAATCAAGCAATGAGACTTTAGAAACGCCCAGATTAATAAATCCTTTGAACACGTCTTTAATAATTGTGATACCCTTTGAATTTTTCAAAAATTCAATTACTGTAGCAAGCCCCATAGTTCCGAACACCAAACCGGCTCCGGTAGCACCATGCTGACCCGCTTTTACGATTTCTGCACAGGCTTTACTTTCCGGATAGGGGAGAGACTGATCTTCAACTAACGTTTTTCTCAGAAGAATAACAAAAAGTACTCCTAGAATTCCTCCGAGCAGCATCAGGACAGTAGATTCAATATATTGAAATTTATTCCATACACCAGACATGACAAATGCTGGTATAACAAACACTGCTCCGGCTGCAAGAGCTTCACCAACCGCTCCGGTAGTTCGAGCCATATTTTCTTCTAAAATATTACCCTTGAAAATACGCATAAATGCCATGGCAATAACAGCAGCGGGAAAAGTTGCAGCGACAGTCATTCCCGCAGTCATACCGAGGTAAGTATTTGCTGAACCTAAGATAACCGTAAGTATTATTCCCAGAAAAATAGCCTTAAAAGAAATTTCTTTCATGGATTTGTCACTGGGTACATAAGGTTTGAAGTTATTACTCATACACATCTCCTTTTTGGTTATTGATAATTATTTTAAAAATATAATGTAAAAAAAAAATATGAGAAAAAAAACCATTATTTAAAATTTTTGCAGAGAAAATTAAAAATTTCTTGATTAAAACTAAAAGATTTCTTAACATTAGTGGGTTGATAGAAAGTAGAAAAGATTAAGAAATATAAATTTTTTAGTTCCATAAAATTTACAGGTACATTGACTTATATTAAAAATAATAACGATACTCATCATCTTCCTGTCTGGCTAAGAAAAAAACAGAAACAGACAAAGGAAATATTAAAATTAAAACGAACGTTGCGGAGCAGGAATCTGCATACGGTTTGTGAATCAGCAGGTTGTCCTAATATTGTTGAATGTTTTAAAAAGCCGACTGCAACCTTTATGATTTTAGGTAACCATTGTACCAGAAATTGTACTTTCTGCGGAATTCCAAAAGGAAAAACTGAACGACCTGATCCGGATGAACCATTACATGTTGCTGAAGCGAGCAGGGAGTTAAAATTAAAGCATATTGTTATTACGTCAGTTACCAGGGATGATCTGCCGGACGGTGGTGCAGAGCATTTTGCCAAAACTGTAAAATCAATTAAAAATTTGCTGCCGACATCAACAGTTGAGGTGTTAATTCCCGATTTTAAGGGATCAAAAAAAAGTTTGAAAACTGTTTTGCAAAGCGGTGTTGAAGTATTGAACCATAATGTTGAAACTGTTCCGGAACTCTATTCAGATGTACGGCCGCAAGCTCAATATCAGCAATCATTAGAACTTTTAAAAAGGGTAAAAGAGATAAAACCAGACGTTATTGTAAAATCAGGATTAATGGTGGGACTGGGTGAGACTGATGCTCAGTTGAACAGGGTATTTAATGATCTTAATGAAGCTCATTGTGATGCATTAACTATAGGGCAGTATCTAAGGCCTTCAGTTAATGCATATCCGGTTAAAGAATATATAAGACCGGAAAAGTTTGAACAGTATAAAGAACGTGCTGAAAAAGCCGGAATAAAATGGGTTTTTTCTGCACCACTGGTGAGAAGTTCCTATAATGCTGAATCACTGATGAAACAATTTAAAAAAACACCAACTACATAGAAAGGTTTGTTTTTTGAATAATATGTATTCAATTTTACAAAAAAATGCGGATGATTTTCCTCAAAAAGAAGCAATTATTTTTAAGAATTATCGTATAAGTTATGAAAAACTGAAGATAAGTGTTGACAGATTAGCAAATGGGTTAAAAGAGCTTGGTTTTCAGAAGGAGGATCGTATTGCATTAATGCTTCCTAATATACCTCATTTTATCATATGTTTTTTTGCAGGGTTAAAATTAGGAGTAACAATTTTACCTATATCAATTTATTATAAAACAGATGAAGTTCACCATCGTTTAGAAGATGCAGAAGTCAAGGGTATCATATATCTGGATAAGTTTCGTGAAACTGTTTTTCAGGCAGTAAGAGGTCTGGACAGATGTGAACATTTAATTGTTCTCTCTGATCAAGCTGACCAGGGAGAAGTTATGCTTAATCGTTTAATGGAAGTAATGTCGCCCCTGGAAGAGACTCAAAAGGTTAATACTGATGACACAGCAATTATAAGTTATACTGCCGGAATAACGGGGTATCCAAAAGGTGCACAGTTAACACATAGAAACCTTGTGTTTGATATTGATGCTTTTGTTTCTTATATTAAATTAAATCATAATGACAAAGTCGTGAGTGTGATTCCTTTATCTCATCCTTTGGGTTTTACTTTAGTTATGGGAGCATTTTTATATTGTGGCGGAAGTATAGTTCTTATTCCCCATATGGATGTGGTCAAGGCATTTGATTCAATAGAAAAAGAAAAAGTAACCTATTTTATTGCTGTGCCTTCGATGATCAATGAGATAATGGAAAATAAAGAATGTTCTGAAAAAACGGTGAGTTCTTTGAAGTATTGTATTACAAGTGGTGATGCCCTGGAGCCGGAAGTATTTAAAAAATTTGAAAGTCATTATAAAATTGCTATATTAGAAGGATATGGACTGACAGAGGCTTCTCCGCTTGTTTCATTGAATAATTCGTTTCATGAGAGAATACCCGGATCAATTGGTTTTCCTTTACCTGGTGTTGAAATGAAGTTTGTAGACGAAGATTATGAATCTATAAAACCAGGAGAAGTAGGAGAGATTCTGGTAAAAGGTGCGAATGTTATGAAAGGATATTTAAATAAATCTGAAGCTACAAAAGAAGTTTTTAATCAGGGATGGTTAAAAACCGGTGATTTTATTGTCTTACATGAAAACGGATATAAAAAGGTGGTGGCAAGAGGGAAAAATATGATAGTAAAGGGTGGGTTTAATATTTACCCCCGGGAAGTTGAAAAATTTTTATCAGCGCATCCCAAAGTTAAAGAATCTGTAGTGTTCGGCATTCCTGATCCTCAGGTAGGCGAGGAGGTTACTGCATGTATTATTTTAAATGATCATAGAAAAGCTGATGAGAATGAATTTATTAATTATCTGCAAAAGCGGATTGCTGCATATAAATGTCCGCAGAAGATTTTCTTCAGAGATTCATTTCCCAAGGGACCCACTGGCAGAGTATTAATTGATAAAGTAAAAGAGCAAGTATTAAATAATTTAAACAATTAATTTTAATAATGGAGGCGTTACGTGAAGGATTATACCTGTGATAATATTCGTAATATAGGATTGGTCGGCCATGGAGGTGTGGGTAAAACATCTCTGGCAGAATCTATGTTATTTAAAATGGGTGAGATCAACAGGGTAGGCAAGGTTGATAATGGCGCAACAGTATCAGATTATCACCCTGATGAGACAGAAAGAAAAATTTCCATAAATACATCTTTGCTGCATGGTGAATGGAAAGATTGTAAGATTAACATTCTTGATACTCCTGGTTATTCTGATTTTCTGGGAGATACGAAAAGTTGTCTGGTTGTCGTAGATTTTGCTGTTTGCCTGGTGAGCAGTGTGGAAGGAATTGAAGTAGGTACGGAACAAGTAATAGAATTTTCCAATGATTATGATATTCCCAGAATGTTTTTTATCAACAGATTGGATAGTGAACATTCAAATTTTGATAATACATTAGATGTAATGAAAAAGCGGTATGGAAATGGAGTAGTTGCTTTTCAATTTCCTGTTAATCAGGGAGAAGGGTTTAATCAGATGGTTGATCTTCTTTCTATGAAACTGATAACATATGAAGAAGGCGGGAGCGGGAAAATGAGCAGTTCCGACATTCCGGACGATATTAAGTCTAAAGCGGAAAATTTAAAAGAAAAAATTGTGGAGGCTGCTGCGGAAAGTGATGATAAACTTCTAGAAATATTTTTTGACAAAGGTGAGCTGACAGAGGAACAGATAAAAGAAGGATTGAAAAAAGGAATACTAAATAAAACAGTATTACCTGTTTTTTGTGGTGTAGCAGATAAGGTTTTCGGCGTTGAAACTCTTTTAGATTTTATTGCACATTATGGGGTGGTACCAGACGATTTTAAAACCGTTAAAGGTTTTAAACCCGGCTCTGAGGATGAGATTGAACGCAAAATTTCAGCTCAAGAACCCTTTAGTGCTCTGGTATTTAAAACTATATCCGAAGAGCATGTGGGAGAGATGTCTTTAATAAAAGTGCTGTCAGGGAGTTTGAAAAGTGGAGTGGAAGTTGCAAATTCTACTCAAAGTACCAGTGAAAAAATCGGGCAGATCTATTTATTAAATGGTAAACAGAGAAAAGAGATCGGAAACCTTCAAGCGGGTGATTTAGGAGCGCTGGTTAAACTAAAAGAAACGTCTACAGGAGATACTCTCTGTGATACAAAATCTCCAATCCAATATAAACCACCTGAATTCATTTCTCCTCTGACAAGTGTCGCCATCAAACCGCAGAGCAGAGGTGATGAAGATAAGCTGTCAAAAGGATTACATATACTTCATGATGAAGATCCGAGTTTTACTATTGTCTATAATCCGGAACTTAAGCAGACTATTCTTTCCGGACAGGGTGAGTTACATCTAAAAGTAATATTAAAACGTCTGGAGGACAGGTTTGGAGTCAAGGTGGTTGAAGAACGACCGAAGATTCCCTACCGGGAAACTATTACTTCCAAATCTGATGATAAGTATCGTCATAAGAAACAAAGTGGCGGTGCAGGTCAATTTGCTGAAGTATGGATGCGAATTGAACCAAAGAAAGCAGGTGAAGGGTTTGAATTTGAAAATCAAGTGAAGGGAGGTGCAATTTCTCAACCTTTTATTCCTGCAGTTGAAAAAGGAGTGAAAGATGTTCTGGGAGAGGGTCCGCTGGCCGGGTATAAAGTTGTTGATGTCAAGGCTATTGTATATGACGGCAAAGAACATCCTGTGGATTCTAAAGAAATTGCTTTTCAAACAGCGGGACGCGAAGTTTTTAAAAAATGTTTTCTGGAAGCAAAACCCATATTGCTTGAACCGATCTATGATATAAAAGTTAAGGTGCCGGAGGAATATATGGGTGATGTTATGGGAGATTTGTCCGGGCGACGTGGTAAGATCGGAGGTATGGATACAGAAGGGAGTTTCCAGGTAGTCAATGCAAAAGTACCTCTGGCTGAATTAGATAAGTACGCCACATCTCTACGATCATTAACCTCAGGACGAGGATTGTTTTCACGTTCTTTTTCTCATTATGAACCGGTTCCCAAGGAGATAGAAAAAGAAATCATAAAGAAATCAAAATCTGAAGATGAGAGTGAAGAAAGTTAATCAGTAATTTAATTTAATAACAGGTATACTATTGTCAAAAAATAAAAAGAATAAAAAGAATAATAAAAGTCATGATATTCTCTGGGCTCCCTGGAGACTGGAATATATTACTGATTCTCATAAAAACGATGACTGTATTTTTTGTACACTACCGAAAGAATCGGATGATAAAAAGAATTTGATTGTGTATCGCAATACCCATATATTTGTTATATTGAACAGATATCCGTATAATAATGGTCATCTTATGATAGTTCCGTATCAGCACACATCTGAAATGTCAAAGCTCTCTGATAAGGAGAAGCTTGAGATTTTCAACAGTATACAGTATTCACAGCAGGTATTGAAAAAGGTTATGGCTCCTCAGGGATTTAATATCGGAGCAAATTTGGGCACCATTGCCGGAGCCGGAATTGATGCGCATATACATTTTCATCTGGTGCCCCGATGGTCAGGTGATACAAACTATATGCCGGTAATATCCGGAACCAAAGTAATATCAGAATCTCTGGGCGATACCTGGGATAAACTGTATAAAGAATTTCATAAAACGAGGAGAAAGAAATGAAGCATTTATACGTATCATTGCTCATAGTATTATTTTTATCTATAACACCAATTTTACTTATTGCCCAGGAAAATCCAAAAGTACTGATGAAAACCAGTATGGGGGATATTACGATCGAGCTTTTCCAGGACAAGGCACCGGTATCAGTGGAAAATTTTCTATCATATGTAAAAGATGATTTTTACGATGGATTAATATTTCACCGGGTTATAAAGGGTTTTATGATTCAGGGCGGCGGATACGATGCAAAAATGCAGAAAAAACAGACAAAAGATCCCATAAAGAATGAAGCAACGAACGGATTGAAAAACAACAGAGGAACTATAGCGTATGCCCGTACTTCTGTGATAAACAGCGCAACGTCTCAATTTTTTATTAACCACGTGGATAATGATTTTTTAAATCACAAGTCAAAGAATCCCAGTGAATACGGTTATGCTGTTTTTGGTGAAATTGTTGACGGTATGGTTGTGGTCGATAAAATTGCTAATGTAAAAGTCCATACGTTAGCTAACGGAATGCAGAATGTCCCGGTGGAGCCGGTGGTGATTGAATCAGTAAGTTTAATTGAACCTAAGGAAGATAAAGAGTGATAAACTGTGAATAGCTGAGACGTAAGGATATTACATGGAAATAGACATTGAAAAATTATCAGAAGATGAATTGATTGAGTTAAATCATCGTATTATTGAAAGATTAAAATTCCTGCAGTCAACCCGTAATCATCGAGAAATGATGGAATTTTCAATAGGTGAAAAGGTTACTTTTCAGCCACCTGGACATGAAAAATTGGTGGGTACATTGATGAAATATAATAAAAAATCTGTTACCGTAGTTACTGATAAGGGACAACGCTGGAATGTATCACCGTTTTTATTAACCAAGGTTGAAGACAAGGGAGAGAATTCATCTAAAAAAGGTAATATTCTTAAGATGAAATAGAAATCAAGGTTATTGATATTTTAATTATTATTTTAGCCTCCCGAAGGTTCAAAACCTTCGGGAGGTCTTTTATTTCTGAATCTCTCTGCGATCTATCATCCTTCGATGAATTCAGTGTGACAGAATACAGTCGATTTTGTTATCCCTCACCGGTAGTCAGGGACTGCCTCTAACCGTGGTGAATGCAAAACCCCGGGTGTCCGAAGGACTCCGAGTGTTTTGGAAACAAGCCACGGGGGTGTCCAAAAAGTATGAAAAAACTATTAACGCAAAGATCGCAGAGGGAGACACAAAGACTATAAATGTTTAATAATTATAAATTTATAACTTTGCGAGCTTCGCGTACTCTGCGTTTAGATTTTGTTTTTAGTCAGCCCCGTGGGGGAAGTCTTAACTACTTTTTACCAAAAGCATTCTCAAACAGCAGCCAGACATGGGAGTCAAGAACAACGGAATCAGGTGATTGATAGATGTTCATTGGGATGGTTTTATTTGCCGAGTCCATTAAGACAAAAATAATCTCCGGATCTAAACTGCTATTTTTATAAATACCAATATCCACAGAAAAAAGATACGTGGTGTTTTCAGGACAGGATTTTATCAAATTTACTTTTAATAGATGGTCTGTTTCTTCATATAATATTCCAGTTGCTATCACCTGATAATGGGAAGGAGCTGTAATAATAAACTCACAGGTTGCTTTATCGGAAGGATGGCCAACTGTTGGGAGCCAGAAATGGGCCCGATCAGGCCGGTTATCACCAGAAAATGTTCTGCCACCGTATTTATTATCAGATATCATCAATCCGTCTTCCGGTATACCGCCATAAGAAATTCTGTAGATTCTCACCAGTCCTTCTTTAAGCGGCTGTTATGGTGTTATGATTAATCTGTCATTTTCATGATTAAAGGTACCTGGTAATTTCCCCGGGTAACTGATCGCACCTGCATTCCTTTATCCGGATTTGAATCGGCTCGGCTGTCCAGGGCAAGTGCAAAATCAGACAGGTCGTTACTGAGAAAACGGATGGTTACATCTGCCTTTCCTATTATGTGATTATTTCTATCATTCAGGGTCAGACTGAATGCATAATGGGTGATTTCGATCTTTGGATTTCTAGGATAATTATCAGCTAAAGCTAGATTAATCAAAACACTGATAAAAAGACAGATATAGAGAAATTTATTTTTCATATTAATTTATTTTTCTCCTTTTGTATTTACATTTACAGATTAACACAAAAAAGCCTTTTGAAAATTTTTATTTCAAAAGGCTTTTTAATCAAGGATGAGAATTTGTTTATTTAAAGTGAAACAGTCACTGTACTTGTCAGTGATATACCTTCGATTGTTAAATTGATGACTTTACTGCTAATGAATAAGATATCCACCACTATTGCCTCACCTGGATCGAAAAGGTGGTCAAATACATTTTTAATGTCATTAGTTTGTTCATCAGTGAAAAAATTATCTATATTCTCAATAATGAGTTCTTCACCTGGTTCAAGGGTCAATTCCTTTATCAGCTGAGGGGGGGTTCCCTGAACATAGGCGAATAATTTCATGGTAACAACTGCTGCACCGTTATTTTTTACCGTTCCGTTTACTGCAATATTTTTTATTTCATCAATACTGTTTTGATATTGTGTATAATCATCCGAAGGATAGATAGTTTTGGAAATTAAATAACCGTGATCCAGTACTAACTCAATATAATCTATGGAAATATCAACAGGTGAACTGCCGGCTGCCAGATATATATACAGTGTTTCCATATTCAGATTATTAACGAAAAATGAAGCCAGATCGGAGATAATTTCTCCCGGGTTTTCATTAAAATCATCAATACCGTCAAGCACTTTTGTTCCGTTACCTGGTACAGTGAAACTTCCATATAATGTTGCCTGAGAAGCTAAATCACTGTCACTGAGAGAGCCAATTGTACTGAAATAGATAGACAATGTCTGGGCAGAGGAAAGGTTATTGGAAAAAGAAGCATTAAATATCCCATTACCACCGGATAATATTTTTATAAATAAAGCTATGTTTTCCGGGTTGATCGAATATTCATTGCAGTTGACTTTATGAGCTTTAGCTAAGGTTTTTGTCAAACTGGAATTGGAAGTGATGTGGTAAACAATTTTTTGATTGTTGGTATTAGCCGATCCCTGACTAATAATTTCTTCTTCAAAAGTAATGTCTTTAGTAAGAGCTTCGTTGATCATCTCCTCACAGTTAGTAGTTAAAAGAAGCAATGTGATAAGAAATAGTCCATTCCCTACTATAATCGGTAATATTTTCCTGTTTATAAACATTATTTTTATACCTCCTCTGTTTTTAATAGCTTAATTCATAACAAAGTAACAGTAGAAACCAGTTCTTTGTAGATTTAATTGTAATAATTGCAAATATCCTGCCAAAAAGAAATAAATCTTTTCTTGCAATTTTACACTGCTTTCTTTATATTTAGATTTATTTATGAATTAGGTTTTTCCTTATTCATAAATAATTACGAGAATTAAATATTAATGCAGATGTTATTACTGTTGAACAGTAAAAAAAAATAGGAGAGATATTCAATGGAACAAGCAAAGAAATTGTTAAAAGATTATCCTTCCGCACGATGGTTTGTACTGTTTCTGGTCAGCGGATTAATGTTTGGAACGTATTGGTTTCAGGATGGTCTCGGTCCTTTAAAAGAGATGTTTGAAACTCAGCTTGGATTTACACCGGAGCAATTCGGGAGACTTATCAGTTCCACAACCTGGGCTAACTGGGCATTAATGATTATCCTGGGCGGGATGGCTCTGGATAAATGGGGTATCCGGAAAACCGGTCTGGTATTCGGCGGCATAGCTACAGTCGGTGCAGCAATTGTTGCTGTTGGAAGTATGGGTATAGTGAGTGAAAACAGACTGCTGGTTATGATAGGTGGACGAATTCTTTTTGGAGTAGGTTTGGAGACAACCTGTGTTCTCATACAGCGTACCGTGGTGAAATGGTTTAAGGGGTATGAGCTGGCCCTTGCCATGGGAGTTAATGTGGTAATTGGTCGTCTGGGAACATTCGGAGCAGTATCCTTTGGAGTAGATATATCAGGTGGAAATTTAAGTGTAGCTCTTATTACTGCTGCTTCGTTGATAGGTCTCGGATTCCTTATGTTCCTGGCTTATTTTATGTTTGATATAAAACTGGATAAGCAAACTGCTGTTGAACTGGAGGAAGAGAAAGAAGATTTTCATTTCAAAGATGTAATTGAGCTCTTGACTAATCATTCTTTCATTTATATAGCTCTTCTCTGTGTAGCTTTCTATTCTGCAGTGTTCCCTTTTGTTCAATATGCTCCTGATTTGCTGATTAATAAATTCGGATTTACTTCAGCTATGCCTGATCTTTCCGGAATGACAATATGGGAGAAAATTGGCGCAATTTTACATAACGGGCCGAAAGTGACAGGGCTGCTGCCTTTTGGAACAATAATTTTTACTCCGATTTTCGGCTGGATTGTGGATAAAAAAGGAAAAGCTGCCTCTCTTATGATTTGGGGTGCAGTTCTTCTTATTTATGCACATATAACCCTCTCTGTTTTTAACAGTGTTATTCTGGGATATACAGGATTATTTTCTCTTGGTATAGCTTTTTCTCTGGTTCCTGCAGCTATGTGGCCTTCAGTAGCAAAGATTGTAGCTGAAAAACGTCTGGGAACAGCCTATGCCACAATGTTCACTATTCAGAATTATGGTTTGGGTCTTTTCTACTGGGGTATCGGAACAGTCCTTGATCTGGTTAATCCGGATGTAGTGGCAAAGATCCAGTCAGTACGTGAGAATCTCATTGCTCAGGGATTATCCAAAGCAGAAGTTACAGCACAAATTAACCAGCTCCGTGAAGCAGGAGAGATTGCTCCCTATGATTATACCCTACCAATTTTAATGCTGGTTGGACTTGGTATTATTTCTGTTTACTTAGCCCTTCTGCTTAAGAAAGCTGATAAGAGACAGGGGTATGGAATCGAGCTACCTACCAATCAGGCATAATTTTTCTCAATATTTGAATTAATTTTTAAACCTGACAGATTGCATTACAGTTGTGATCTGTCAGGTTTTTTTATTTGATCTCATTTCTTCAGTTTTTTTAATTTTTTTTAAAAAAAACTTGACAAATCAGAATTTTCTTTCTATATTAAAACGAAAGAAAATGAAAGCAACTTATTAATAATATGATATAAAAAAATATCAAAAGGAAAGAAAATGAAAAGCACCCCCGAAAGGCGAGATGAGATTACTCGTCTTGTTGCAGAAAATGGAAGGGTGACTGTTAAGGAATTAACTCAAATGTACAATGTTTCTGCTGTTACTATTAGAAATGATTTGAATTTTCTGCAAGAAAAAGGACTTTTACACCGGGCATATGGTGGAGCGTTGAGGTGGGATACAGTCTCATTTGATACGGCAATAAAAGAAAAAGAAAAATTACATTCCGAAGAGAAACAAAAAATCGGTAAAGCAGCTTCGAAATTAATTAATGACGGAGATTCAATAATTATTGATTCGGGTACCACAACTATGGAAATTGCGAAAAATATACATGGAAAGAAAGATCTTACTGTGATGACCAATGCAATTAATATCGCAACTGATTTAGCAGGAATTTCTGGAATTACTTTAATGCTTACAGGAGGAACCCTGCGAGAAACGTCATTTTCACTTGTTGGTCCACAAGCAGAAGAAATTCTCCAGGAGTTCTATTTTGATAAAGTATTTCTTGGAGTTGATGGTTTTGATATGGAATATGGACTAACAACTCCAAATTTTCTTGAAGCTCAACTAAACCGCCTAATGGTCAAGAGATCCAGAGAAACAATTGTAGTTTTAGACTCAAGTAAATTTGGCAGACGAAGCCTTTCATTGATTGTGAAACCTAATGATATTGATATTGTGATCACTGATAGTAATGTTTCTGATAAGTATAAAAGGGGGATTGAAGATATGGATATTGAATTGATAATTATTTAGCCTATACAAAGTATGGAGGTATTAAATGGGAACTATTACCTATGAAGAGATTTTATCCCAACCCTATACCTGGAAACATGTTATTGATGGATCAGATCAAATTGAAAAAAAAGTAAACTCAATAAAAAAGAACTGTTCATTTGATAATTTCTATTTTGTTGGATGCGGTACCTCATATTTTTTGTCTTTAACAGGTGCGTGGATTTTGCAGAAATTTATTCAAAAAAGAGCATCAGGATTAACAGCTTCTGATGTATATTTTTTCCCTGAATTACTTAATTCTGAATATCCAAATTCTTCAATATTTATAATTTCCCGATCCGGAACCACAACAGAAGGGATCTGGGTGGCAGAAACATTAAAGAAAGAAAAGCATCTTAAAACCTGTGCAATCAGTTGTCGACCGAAAAGTGAACTGGTGAAAAAAACTGATCATTCATTTTTGATACAAGATGCTGATGAAAAAAGCGTAGTAATGACACGTTCATTTACCAGTATGTTACTTTTAATAAAACTTATAAGCGGATTTTACATAGAAAACAAAGAATTCATTCGGGAATTATCTAAATTACCCGCTCTGGGTAAAGCACTTATAGATGATTATAATGACTTAATAAAAGATTTTGTGAACAACTTACAAATTTCCCGTTTTGTTTTTTTAGGCCAGGGCCCATTTTATGGTTTAGCAGCTGAATCAATGCTGAAAATTAAAGAAATGTCATTATCAATATCAGAAGTATATCATACACTTGAATATCGACATGGTCCAATGTCTATGGTGGGGCCTGAAGTTCTGATTATTTTTTTATTATCAGAACGAAGTAAAGCAGAAGAGAAAAAGCTTATTAAGGAAATGAAAAAACATGGTGCAAATATATTAGTAATTTGCGAAAAAGCTGACAAGGACATTAAAAACAGCAGTGATTTTGTGGTGGAATTACAATCAGGCATATCAGAATATGCAAGACTTATATTATATATGCCAATTACTCAATTACTTGGATTTTATCAGGCAAAAAATAAAGGTTTAGATCCTGATAATCCAAAAAATTTATCACAGGTAGTAAAAATAGATTAAATAAATGATAAGACAAATGCAGAAAGATAGAAAGGATAGTTGATGAAGACGTTTGATGTGGTTGTAGTAGGCGAATTGAATGCGGATTTAATTTTAGGTGATATAGCATCTTTTCCGGAAATTGGTAAAGAAATCATTGCAGATCAAATGACACTTACTATGGGAAGTGCTTCTGCCATATTTGCATCTAATTTAGCTCGCTTAGGAATGCAGGTGGGATTCGTGGGAAAGCTGGGTCGGGACAGTCTCGGCGATCTGGTCATGGATACATTGCTGAACCGGAAAGTTGATATTACGGGAATTCTTGTGAGTGATAAAGATAAAACAGGAATTACTGTAGTAATGAGTTATCCAGAAGACTATGCTATGCTGACGTATATGGGTGCAATGGAAAAATTTGGATTTGATGATGTGAATTTCGAATATCTTTTTCAGGGAAAACATATGCATTTAGCCTCATATTATCTGCAGCCAAAATTGAGATCAGGATGTAAGGAATTATTTAAAAAATGTAAAGAAGCCGGTATGTCAACTTCGTTAGATCCAGGATGGGATCCGGCAGAAGGATGGGAAAAAGATATAATCGAAGTTCTGCAATATGTGGATGTTTTTCTACCAAATAAGCAGGAAGCACTGCATATCAGTGGTACGTCAGATTTGAATCAGGCCATTGATACATTAAGCCAGCATGCATCAATTGTTGTTGTCACTCAGGGAAGTGAGGGATCCATTTTAAAATCCAAGGATACATCTATTCATGCAAAAGTATACTCTGTTAAATCAGTTGATACTACCGGAGCTGGAGACAGTTTCAATACAGGTTTTTTATATCAATGGCTTAAAGGTGGGGATTTAGAGAAATGTGTGATTTACGGAAGCGGGGCCGGAGCCATTGCTACTACTAAAATGGGAGGGTCTACAGCTTCTCCCACTATCAAAGAACTTCAGGAATTTTTAAAAAAAAGACATATGGAGAAAATTATTAAAAAATGAAGCATCCGCTTCTTAACATTATTGAATCTCATAAGCAAGGCAAACCTGTGGGTATTTATTCTGTTTGTTCAGCTAATACATATGTATTGAATGCATCTGTACTGCAGGCAAAGTCTGATCATAGCTATTTATTAATTGAATCTACATCCAATCAGGTTAATCAATATGGAGGATATACTGGTCAGACTCCGAAAAAGTTTAAAGAATCTGTAGATCATATTATACAATCATTCTCATTTCCAGAAGAAAAAATTATTCTGGGTGGTGATCATTTAGGTCCAAATCCCTGGCAGGACCAGACTGCTGATGCTGCTATGAGGAAAGCAAAAGAGCTTATCAGAGAATATGCTGCAACTGGTTATACCAAAATACATCTGGATACAAGTATGTTCTGTAAAGATGATGCCGGAGACAGAACCAAGCCACTTGACAATGAAATAGTTGCAGATCGTGCAGCAGAATTGTGTTCTGTAGCTGAACAAACATGGAAACATTCTTCTAACAAAATATCTCCGCTATATGTAATCGGTACAGAAGTGCCTGTACCAGGTGGAGCACAGGAATCACTTTCTCAATTAAAGGTTACATCAGTAGAGGATATAAAGGAAACTATAGAAATTTTTAGACAGACTTTTAAAAGTAAGAATCTTGTGGATGCCTGGGAGAGAATAATTGCAGTGGTTGTACAACCAGGGGTGGAATTCGGAAATGAAGAGATAATTGATTATAAACCAGATAAAGCTGTGCAACTTTCAAGGTTTATCGAAAAAATTCCGAATATGGTATTCGAAGTACATTCAACTGATTATCAAAAACCTGATGCAATAAAAAAACTGGTGGAAGACCATTTTGCTATACTAAAGGTCGGACCTGCACTGACGTTTGCATTCCGGGAGGCAATTGTTGCGCTTTCTTTAATAGAGGAAGAATGGTTGTCAGTAAAGAAGATTAATTCACTTTCAGGAATAAAACAAACAATTGATGAAGTAATGAAAGAGAATCCTCAATACTGGGGAAAATACTATCACGGTGATGAAAAGAAGAAAGCTTTTTTCCGCAGATACAGTTACAGTGACAGAATCCGATATTATTGGTCGCAAAAAAAAGTCAAAAAAGCATTATCACAGCTTTTCGATAATCTTGAAAAATATCCGCCGCCTCTTACTCTAATAAGTCAGTATTTTCCGGTACAATACCTGAAGATAAGAAATGATAATTTTAAAAATAAGCCTATTGATATTGTATATGATAGGATCAGAGAGAGACTTGTTGATTATAGCAGGGCTTCAGGTCAATTCCAAAAACTGTAATATAAATAATACACTACAAGGAGTCATTATATGAAATTTAATAAATTATGGTTGGTTTATGCAGTTACTACCACTTTAGCCTGGGGAGTATGGGGTGCTTTAATTGATATTACTGCTGAAGCCGGATTTCCTGAAACTCTGGGGTACTGCGTCTGGGCATTGACAATGCTTGTTCCTGCATTTATTGCACTTAAAAAAATAAACTGGAAGATTGAACATGAGCTTCGTTCTGTTATACTTGGCTGTGCAGTTGGATTTTTAGGTGCTGGAGGACAATTAATCCTTTTTAAAACTCTCAGAATTGCCCCTGCATATCTGGTCTTCCCGTTTATATCTCTTTCACCATTGGTCACCATTATATTAGCAATTATAATTAGTAAAGAAAAAACCAAAATAATAGGATGGATAGGGATAATATTAGCTTTAATTGCCGGAGTGCTGCTTTCTTATTCTGATGGTGATTCAGGATTTACCATAGGAATATGGGTTCTTTTTGCGTTTCTGGTATTTGCTGCCTGGGGTATTCAAGGATTTATTATTTCTTATGCAAATGAGACTATGAAAGCAGAAAGTATTTTCTTTTATATGATGCTTACTGCTATACTGCTTATCCCGGTTGCCCTTATTATGACTGATTTCAGTCAGCCGATTAACTGGGGATTTCGTGGACCATATCTGGCAGCAATGATTCAAGTTCTCAATTCTTTTGGTGCATTGTTTCTGGTTTATGCGTTCAGACACGGTAAAGCAATGATTGTCAGTCCTCTTACTAATGCCGGAGCACCGGTAATAACAATTATCATTTCACTTATAATTTATCAGACACTCCCCAAAACTGTAAATGCAATTGGAATGATCCTGGCCATAGTTGCAGCCTTATTTATGTCTGTGGCAGAGGAAGCTCAGGATATGCAAGCACAAAATCCAGAGGGTCCATAATAGTCCATAATAAAAAAGGAAACAATATGAATGCTATTTTTTTATATAGAAAAATAATAATTTCTTTATTAATAATATTAAGTGGTTTTGCATATACTCAGGATCGTTCATTATCAAATGTGCCTCAAGCGAAAAAGGGGACGTTTCCTGTACAAAGCAAGGGCAGTTTGTGGTTTACCAGTGATATTCTGCAATATCAGGGAAGAGAAAATCGGACCCGTATAGATATTATTTATTCAGTAAACTTGTCAAAACACTGGCAGGAATCACAAGTACCAGATTCTCTGCTTTTACTGGATATACATTGCCGTATTTTTGATAGTGAAGGAGGTTTACTGTCTGAAACAGCCAGAAGTAAAAAATTTACACCTGGTTCTGAAGATACAGTTCAGGCTTCTACCTATATTGATATAATTCAGTACAGTTTGATCCCCGGAGAATATGAAATAAAGTTGACCATGCAGGATTCTGTACATTCTGATGTAAAAGGGATCACTGAGCACTTTATCACTGTAAGAGATTTTTCCAAACGGTTCTCTCTCAGTGACATTTATTTTATTGCTGATATTCAGGAAACTGAAAAGCAAACATCAAAGAGAAAGAACAAGTTTGAAAGAAATGGCTATCTACTTATTCCAAACATCCAGCGTAGTTATTTAAATACAGAACAAGAGCAATTATATATTTATTATGAAATTAATAATCTTGATTTTAATGAAGAGAGTAAAAACTATTACCACGCCTATTATTCTATATCGGATATAGAGGACAAAGAAGTCAGATCCGGTACAGAAGAATGGTTAGTCGCAGGTGCATCCGGAATAGGACGGTTTGAGAGTTTTTCGGTTGCTGATTTACCGTCTGGAATCTACAAAATCAATATTAAAACAGTAGATGTACATAATGATAATTTTACTTCTATCATTTCCTATTTTATCATAACTGCACCTAAACAGCAATATGCCGGCATTCTTCCCATGACAGAAACTGATATTGAAAGATATATAAAACAGATACGCTATATTGCAACAGATCAAGAGATAGAGGTTTTCAAGCAGCTGAATAAAGAAGGCAAACAAAATTTTTTATTAGATTTCTGGGAATCGAAAGATCCGGATCCAAGTACTAAAGAAAATGAATTTATGCAGGAGCATTTTCAAAGATTAGCATATGCCAAGGCTAATTTCAGAGGCGGTATAGAATCCGATATGGGTCGGGTATATATTACTAATGGTCCACCTCAGGATATTGACAGAGAACATTCCAATATAAGGAATTTTAAGTCAGCTATTATCTGGTACTATGCCCTGGAAGGAAAAGTAAAATTTGTCTTTGTTGACCGGACAGGTGACGGTATTTATTCACTGGTTCATTCAACAAAGTATGATGAATACAGCGATCCGGACTGGAGAGAGAAGTATATGAGAAATCAATAAAGAGTTTTATTAAAAAATAATTTAATTGAAAGGAGGGATTGCTTATGGAGAGAATATAGATAGTATCAGAAGTATCAAGTAATTGAACAGTATGATAAGTTTTTTTTGTTTGATAACTTAGAGGAGGTGAAAATGATGCAGAAAAATAATATGTGTTCCTTGTTAATACTTGGAATATTACTCATCCTGGTTTTTTCTATGAATCTTTACGCACAAAGTGGAAAAATAACAGGAAAAGTATATGATAAAGAAACAGAAGAGCCACTTATTGGAGCAAATATTATTGTACAAGGAACAGAAAGAGGAGCCGCAGCAGACAGTGAAGGCCGATTTACAATTGTGAATGTACTACCAGGAGAGTATACAGTTATTGCAAGGATGATGGGGTATGCTGAATATGTAATTCAAAATGTAACTGTTGGAATTAACAGGACAACGGAACTTGATTTTCCCATGCAGCAGGAAGCAGTAGCTGGACAAACTGTTACAGTAGTGGCAGAGAAACCACCTGTTCAGCTGGATGTTTCTTCCAGTCAGAAAGTAATATCTGCAGAATCGATAGAATCTCGGCCTATGAGTAACCTGGAAGAGGTGCTTTCAACAGAAGCCGGAATCGATCTTTCAGCATCTTCGGAAGGAAGCGGATTGATAATTAGGGGTGGTGGGCTTAATGAAACAGATATTATTGTTGATGGTCTTTCTACCAGAGATTTGCGAACTCAGCAGCCGGCTACAAATATAAGTTTAACCGCAATACAGGAAGTTGAAGTCCTCACCGGTGGATTTAATGCAGAGTATGGAAATGTACGATCAGGTATGGTATCAGTAGTAACCAAAGAAGGTAGCATGCACCGTTACTCATTAAATTTAGATGTAAGATCCAGCCCTCCAGCCAGGAAACACTTTGGTCCAAGTCCGTACAGTATTGAAGGACCTTTCTGGCAGGTGTATGCTGGACCGGATTCTTATACCGGTGTAACTGAGGAAATGGTGAAAAATGAGGAATATCCGTTTACTTTTATTGGGTGGAATGAAGTAGCACGACAGTTTGTAGCTGATCCGGATCCCACCAATGATAAAACCCCGCAGGAGTTGCTGGAGATATGGAAGTGGCAACACCGGCTTCGAAAATATGCTGATACACCTGATTACATTGTTGATGGTTCATTTAGCGGGAAAGTTCCATTTCTTCCGGTAACATTTATGTTGTCTGAACGTTATGAAAATTTGCAGTTAGCATATCCAATGAGTAGAAATAACTCTGTAGCAAGTACTACATTGCTTAAATTAACAGCCCATCTTGCTCCGAATATGAAATTGAGTTTTAATAATACCTATATATTGAAAAAAGGAGTAAGCGGTTCTATATATGATGATACCTACGGAATGATAGACGGAAGCAGAGAAGGGACCCAATATGCCCGGGATGTATTTTATTGGCGTTATATCTGGCATGATGCTAATTTTAATCCAATAACCACTCAACAGTACAGAGGTGGTTTAACGCTTAATCATGTACTGAGTTCGAAAACATTCTATGACCTTCGCTTGGAATACACAACCTATAAGACGGCTCAGGAGCCAATTGCACTGCGTGATACCACAGGTATTAAACAGATCGGAGGTACCTGGTATGACGAAGCACCTTTTGGCTATGTGGGCAGTGAATACGGATCAATTACGGAGCAGTATGATATACTGGGTAATTTTTTGATGTCCGGCGGCGGAAGAGGACAGGATCATTCAAAATACTGGGGTGTAACCTTAAGCGGAGATATACTATCGCAGATTCTCAAGCACCATGAAGTAAAAGCTGGGTTTACTTTTAGTTATACTGAACTGAAAGAACGGAAAGAAATCAATCATACCTATACAACTCAGCCATATGAAGAGGCACCATGGAAGTGGTGGTATTATAATGAATCACCGATTAAATTAGGTGCCTATATACAGGATAAAATGGAGTACGGTGGTATGATCGCTAATATCGGTTTGCGATTAGACTATATGAAAGTGGGAAAATCTCCTTATAACCTGGACCCGGAATATATTTTCTCAAATCTTCCCTATACGTTACCTAATTATCGGGATCAGGACAACAGTTTTTCTGGACTGACAACTTCCGGAGATGATTATAAACTTTATTTTAGCCCACGCTTGGGTATTTCGCATCCTGTTACAGTAACCAGTAAGATCTTTTTTAATTACGGACATTTTTATCAACCGCCGATTTATGATAGAATGTATACAGTAAAACCATATTCAAGAAGTGCGCAAATACCCAATATCGGTATAGAGTGGCCGAGAACAGTTATGTATGAGATTGGTGTTGAACAGAGTATCGGACAGCATATACTCCTTCATTTTCTGGGTTACTATAAAGATGTTTCCAATCAAATTTCCCAACAGGATATAGTTGCTATTGATGCTGAAAATCAGGTATCAACCTGGGCTAACAA
This sequence comes from uncultured bacterium, assembly GCA_964515295.1. GTDB lineage: Bacteria > Zhuqueibacterota > QNDG01 > QNDG01 > CAYUAG01 > CAYUAG01. The sequence continues at coordinate 59,247 of CAZETW010000002.1, forward strand.
CAGTTATGAAGATATCAGAGGTTTGGAACTGAAACTTGAAAAACGATCTGGAAAATGGTGGTATGGCTGGATATCATTAGAATATATGGCACGGAGTGAAGGATTTACCGGCTTACGGTATATTTATGAAAACCGGCAAAAAGCTGAGGAAGAAGCAGAAACCACCAATAAAATTAAAAATACACCGGTTCCTTCTCTTACTGCTAATCTTACTTTCAGAACTCCGAGGGATTTCGGTCCATCTTTACTGGGAATGAAGCTTTTAGCAAACTGGCGGATGACTGTATTTCAAGAGTGGTCAGATGGAGGAGAGCAATTATTAAATCCTGATGCATTATTAAGTGAACGCCACTATGTTGAATCAATTGACTGGTGGAACACTGACTTACTGGTGGAAAAACGATTTCATTTCGGCAGAATGAGATTAGGGTTTTTCATGCAGATAAGAAATCTCTTTAATTACAGAGGCTATCCCTCACCGCTTTACTGGAATAAATATATTGATTCACTGCATTTTCCTCATGAAACCGGGGGACAGAAAGGAAATGATAAAATTGGAGAATGGGATAAAGATTATGTTGAGTTAGGTTGGAACACGTGGCAGCATTTTGTAAATCCCAGGGATATCTTTTTTGGATTAAGGGTACAGTTCTAATTTTTGTTTTGAATTATTAAGGAGGTAATATTCTATGTATACATTAATGAAAAAAGGTGTTATCCCTTTCGTTTTATGTCTCCTGGTTGTTTTCATGTTTTTGGGGGAAGTGTCTTTGAATGCACAATCTCGAACTCATGATCTGGGAGATTATATGTTGCGGATAGATGCCAATGATCAATTAAATACAAATTCAGTTGATCCTACCGGTGTATGGCCACAGGATTATTACAGATACGGTACTATAGTATTTTATAATTCAGGTCATGCCATCGGAAGCTGGATCGATTCAGCAGGTACAGTACATACTAAAGAAGCAAATCTTTATCCGGTAAGTTATAATGAAACTGAACCCTATGGTATAAAAGAATACAGAAAATATGAACCCCCGTTAGTATGGGTCTATTCAGAAGGGAAAACAATTCGTTCTTCCCGTACATTTAACGGTATTGTTGATCCTACCATCCCGTCAGATATAATGATAGAACTCCGATATAAATCATATCCCGGATTTGATGTTTTAAAACGTTCTTATTCCTACTCTAACCCTAATCACGATGATTATGTTATTCATTATTGCCGGTACAAAGTAACCTTTGATTGGGATCAGGATGGTGAATATGATACTGATCCAAACCAGACTTTGAATGATGTTTATTTTTTAACCGGATATAGTTTTCAAACTGCAGAAGGAACCTATATCACTTACAGCCGCTGGTATGAAGAGGCAAAAGATGACTGGGCAACCTATGATACCTATCCTTCTCTGTTAACTGCGGATGAAAGAGATCTGCAGATTTCTTATTGCTGGGACGGAGATCATCCGGAAATAACAGAGTTTGAATCAGGTGGTCCAGAATTTGATGACACCGGAGATCCTCGCTTTGCTACCGGTTCGGGAGGATCCACTCCACTTCCTTCAGGTGAATTTATTTCCACAGCGTATGGAGGTTTTGCTGCTCTGCATGTTGACACTTCCCCAACTGATCCTACGGATGATGTTTCTCAGCCTACCTCAATAATGGCAAATATGAATATTTATAACGTCTGGGATACTGATTTTCCTGGCTTTTCAACAGTCTGGGATTGGGCTGCATCCGGTTACAAACAGACAGTAGAAGATCAGTCAGGATGGCCGGATGATCCCTCGTCACAAGAAGCTGAATTTCCGTTTCAGTCTTTTGGACCGTATGATCTGCAGGAAGGTGATTCTGTGGTCATTGTCTATGCTGTTGGAGCTAATGGTATTTCCAGAGCTATGGCAGTAGAAAAAGGGCTGGAATGGCGTGACTGGTACAGAGGCGTTGAAGGTGCTACTTTTGATGATGAACAGAAGAATGCACTTCTTGCCACAGGAAAAGATTCTCTGTTTGAGTCCATGGATCGGGCATTATGGGCCTGGAACCAGAATCTGGATATACCGGATCCGCTTCCTGCGCCTGATTTAACCGTTACCTCAGGACCAAATAAAATTGAGCTTACCTGGGAGGACTTATCCGGAGTAGGCGATCCGGATACAGGTGTACCGGATCTGGATCATTACAGAATCTACAGAAAACGTGGAGAATTTCTATGTGATAAATACAATGAACTGCGGGAAGATGGCAAACATCTCACCTGGAATTTAATTACTACTGTACCAAAAAATTCTACAAGTTATACTGATACGGATGTAGTCCGGGGACAGCCATATCATTATTCTGTCACAGCTGTTGATGATGGGAGTCAAAATACATCCGGTTTAATAAGCGGACAAAAACTTGAAAGTTCTAAATATGCTAATCGTTCTGAAGTTCCTGCGTATGCATTTGAACCGGGTAGTGAAGATGCATCACAAGTTCGTATAGTACCTAATCCCTATATTGCCAGAGCAAATGAGTTCAATTTTTCCGGGAATGATGATCGAATTTTATTTGTGAATTTGCCCCCGTATTGTGTTTTACGCATTTATACAGTTACAGGCGATTTAATTAAAACTATTCATCATGAAAGCGGAAGTGCTGACGAGAGCTGGGATCAGGTAACGGAGACAAATCAGATTATTGCCAGCGGAGTATATATTTTACAGGTCGATGATGCAGAGGATATTAATCATGAACCTGTAGAGGGAACAATTGAAAAGTTTGTGATTGTCCGTTAATGTTAAATTATGGTAATAATAAACAGATAAAACAGAAATGAATTGTTGAGGGAGGATAAAATGAAAAAAATAAAATATATCATCCCAATGCTTATAGTTGTCTTATTAATGACTTCTATAGTTTATGGTGGTGGTGTGAAAAAAATCGCCCAGACTGGTATGAAATGGATGTCAATTCCCATTGGAGCCCGTGCCAGTGCAATGGGTGGTGCATTCACAGCCCTTGGCAAAGATCCAAGTGTTCTGTTCTGGAATCCCGGAGCATTGGGTTTTGTGGATGGTAAATCAGTATTTTTAAGTCAGACGCGATGGATTGCAGATATTCAGGTAAACGGAGGTGCAGTTTCTTATAATACAGGTAATTACGGAGTTATAGGTTTTAGTATAGCTGCTGTTCAATGGGGTGATCTGCATGGTACACAAAGAGCTTCTACTTCTTCAGGTTATGTTGAAACAGGCACTTTTTCACCAACAAACTGGGCTGCAGGAATAGCATATGCTCTTAAAGTTAGTGAACAGTTTTCTTTTGGAGGACATCTTAAATATGCTCATGAAAATCTTGGCTCTACTCTGGAAGGTACTATGGATAATCCTAAGGAATTTACTGCTGAGATGGATATAATAGTTTTTGATTTCGGAACTCTCTATTATACTGGATTCAAGGATTTGAGAATTGGAATGGCATTACAGAATTTTTCTCAGGAAAAAGCATATCGAGCAGAATCCTATCCTCTTCCGCTGACTTTTAAATTTGGTATGGCTATGGATATAATGACTTTAATACAGGAGAATGATCAACATAAACTAACACTGAGTGTCGATGCAATACATCCGAGAGATTTTACTGAAAGACTTTATTTTGGGGGTGAATATAATTTCCAAGATATATTATTCCTCCGAGGCGGATATAAGACTAATCATGATGAACAAAATGTTTCCTTTGGAGGCGGCTTGAAATTGAATATACAAAATATGAACGTTGGATTAAATTATTCTATGCTGAATTTTAGCAATTTTGATTCTGTTCATATGTTTTCATTTGATTTCGAGTTTTAATGATTGAAGGTTATTAATTACACCTTCTAACAAGAAACAAGGAAATTTATCTGATTGGAGGTATAAGCAATGAAAAAAATATATTTAAATGTTACCCTGGGGCTGTTTTTATTGATCGGAATGGTGTTTATTGCATGTGAAGCACCGGATCAGCCTACCTATGGTGATGATCATCCGGATCCGAATCCTACTGGTGAACCTGCTCCGACTCTCAACTCCATAACACCCCAAGAGGGGTATTTAAAGCAGATAGTAACCATACAGGGAAGCGGGTTCAATACTGTTCCTGAATACAATTTTGTTGCATTTGGTAAAAAACAAGCTGATGTTTTGAGTGCTACTGAAACACAATTAGAAGTGAAAACACCAAATATTGCAGATGCCACTGTTGATGTAAAAGCAGCTGTTAAGGGTTCAGAGTTCTGGAGCAATACACTTGAGTTTACATTTAAAAGTGTATTAGCAGTTATTACTGATGAAATAAACTGGCCTAAGGGCGTAGACGCCGATGATGAAGGGAACGTGTACGTCGGTTCCGCGACAGACGGGGTCATTTACATGTTCGCACCTGACGGGAGCCGTTCGGTGTTTGCCGAAGTCGCACCCAACGGGGCCATAGGATGGGGACCCGAAGGGTATTTGTACGTTTGCCAGCAGGGGGAAGGAAAAATCGTGCGCATCTCACCCGACGGCGGCACTGTTGAAGATGTGGTGGAGGTCGAATCCCCCATTGATTTTGACTGGGACGAGGACGGCAACATGTACATCGTCTCCAATTGGTCGGGATTAAAAATGTATGACGGCAGTGCAGTGACCCATCTCGTTGATATTGGCAACGGGAAAAGCTGCCGGGTGTATGGCGGTGCAGTGTATGTGACAAACATCTGGGACGGCCAGATTCTGAAACTCTCTATAACAGACGGAGGAGTTGGTTCACCTGAGATAGTATATGAAGGAAGTTCACCGGTTGGTCTTGAGATTGATGCAGAAGGAACACTTTACTATACAGAAGCATGGCAGAAAACATTGTATACACTGACACAGGATGGATCAGGTGAAATACTTTTTGAAGGACAACTCATGACTCCCATGAGATATCTCACATTCCATAATAAGAAACTCTATATAGTTTATCCTGGCTGGGCTGATGTCGGTAAAGTAATGAGTGTTTACGTAGGTGTTGAACAAGCACCTAACTATGGTTTACAATAATATAAAGTGTTCAGAAAGATTAAATAGGTGAAAAATAAAAATCACAGAATTCACAGAAAAGAGATCATTATTATCATTAAAATATAAATAAAATTTATATTATATTTTCTGATTTTAATTTTGTGGATTCTGTGATTGTATTTTCGTATTCGGTCATTATTGTTCTTAGGAAAGGATAAGAAATGTATAAATTAAGATATTATGTACTGATAATAGCTATTGTTTTTTGTATTGTCAGTGTGATTACAGCCCAGCAAAAAGGCGGCAGATGGCAGTTTGAGAATAATGGAAATGATACTGCCGGATGGGATCAAATCGATGATATGGGTCAGCTGCAGGGAGAAGCTGCGTTTCAGAGCCTGGAGCCTTTGCAGGAAGGTTCTGCTTATTTAATGCTGGATTCTTCTCAGGTTCATGATTATTTCAAAGTTAATGACAGTGATGATCTTGATTTTGAAGATGAGAATATTGCAGTTTCCCTCTGGATGTATCCTCTGAAAGCAGGAGATGATGTGCATTATATACTCAATAAGGGAGATCAGTATACAGAGCCGAAAACAACTAACTATGCTCTGCGTATTTCAAAAAGTGAAACTATTGAATTTCTTATTCGTGATGATCAGAACAAAGCCCAAAAAGTAAGTTCAAGTTTTACTGTAATTGTTGACCAGTGGAATTTTATTGGTATGTTTTATGATTATGAAGAAGGAAAAGTTTATTTTTGGAATAATCCGGAGTCTGATGCTGTTGATACAGTGAGTTTTGAGCAGGATTATTTTCCTAATGATGCTCCTTTAGCAATTGGCTCCTGGTTCAGAAGCGATGCTTCTCATCCTTCTATTAAAGATTTTGAAGGAAGAATAGATGATGTCCGCATCGGGACAGACATATCGCATATATTTGATAATGTCAGTTCTGTTGACAGTAAGGATAGTACTCCTGAAGAAATAGAATTCCGGGTTTACCAGTGTGCTCCGAATCCCTGTAATGGGTATATAACTATTCCGTTTTCAATTGCTGATGCAGGAAGAGTAAGGTTAACAGTGTATAATATTGTTGGTCAGGTAAAAAAAATAGTTGAACCGCACATGTTTTCTTCCGGCAGACATTCATTTGATCTGAATGTAACCAGATTTTCAAGCGGTATATATTTTTATCGTATACGATATTCAGAACATTCAGAAGTCAGAAAATTCATAATTATGAAATAATTTTATATGTTATTTATTAGTTTATTTATTCTTTTTTTTCTGTCCGGTTTTACTGGATTACTGTATGAAGTTGTCTGGACCCGTATTTTTGGACTTATATTTGGTAATACAACCCTAGCAGTGAGCACTGTATTATCAGCTTATATGCTTGGTCTTGCTCTTGGCAGTATTATTATTGGAAAATATGCAGATAAATATCCCCGACCCCTGAGACTGTATGCCGGTCTTGAGTTAGGAGTGGGGGTTACTGCTGTAATAATAATGCTGATCCGTCCTGTTTTACCCTCCCTGTTTGCTGTATTTTTTAATCTTCTGCGTCCCAGCAGTCCTATTCTCTATATAATTCAGTTTATTATTTGTTTCTTTATCATGCTCCCTGCTACTTTTATGATGGGCGGAACCTTGCCTGCACTGAGTAAGAAAATAATCCGGGAAGAATCAACTCTGGGTATTAATACAGGAAGACTTTATAGTATTAACACTTTCGGGGCTATGCTGGGGACTCTGATTACCGGATTCATATTAATTCCTTATATAGGGGTTACTCAGAGTATTATACTCGCAGTCGGAATTAATATTATTATTTCTATTTCAGCTTATCTGCTGTCAATCCCGGCAGAAAAAATCACAACCACAGTTGAGAGCATAAAACAGACTCGGTTAATCACTTCATCTGCAGCCCCAAAATTTTTACTGTTGATTGCAGTGGTTGCTGTTTCCGGTTTTGCCGCTCTTTCCTATGAAGTATTATGGAACAGAATACTTGTGTTTGTGCTTACGAATTCAGTCTATGCTTTTTCTATAATGCTTACTACATTTTTGACTGGTATAGCGCTTGGCTCTGCTGTGGGCGGACAAATAGCAGATAACATTAAGAATCCCATTAAAACTGCAGGGATCATTGAATTAGGCATAGGTGTGGGAGCTCTGTTAGCAGGATTTACATTGATGCACCTTTCAGAGATTCATTACTCATTCTTTACACCCGGACCTCATTCTTCCTGGTGGGTATTGAATTTTGTTAGGTTTGCGGAAGCGTTTCTTATTATGTTCGTACCTACATTTTTTATGGGTATGCTGTTTCCAATTGCTGCAAAAATTATTGT
>CAZETW010000002.1:66726-89103 GCA_964515295.1 uncultured bacterium
AATATCCTCTTATAGATTATGAGGAAGGTATTGAAGGTACAGTTACTGTTCATGAAAAAAAAGAAGCCGGGGAAAAAATTAAACGGATTGATGTCGACGGATTAAATGTAGCCGGGACAAGTTTTATGCTGCGTACATTGCAGACTCTGCAGGGACATTTGCCTGCTATGATGCATTCTGAACCGAAAGATGTCCTCCAAATCGGATTTGGAACAGGACAAACCAGTTATTCCGCTCTTCTGCATCCTGTGAAGAGCTATGAGTTAATAGAAATTTCAGCTGATGTGCTGAATATGGCCAAAAAACATTTCAGTCACCTTAATCATAATGTTCTGGATAATCCTGACTTATCAGTATATATTTTGGATGGAAGAAATTATGTGCACTATACTGATAAGACCTATGATATTATTATGAATGATGCTAATTATGCTGTGGCTACTCCCAGTGCTAATTTATTTACCCGTGAACATTTCAGTTTATGTAAAAGCAAGTTAAAACCGAAAGGAATAGTTTCAACCTGGATGACTATTGATTTAGATCCGGAAGATTTTGCCATTGTACTTAAAACATTTCATTCTGTATTTCCCCATTGTCTTCTCTGGATGGCTCCTAATTGTATTAATAAACAAATTGTACTTATGGGATCAGAGAGACCTCTTACATTTAATATAGAAGAAATCAGTCAGCGATTTAATGATTCTTCAGTTAAAAAAGATTTAAGCGCTGCAAATATTAATAACTGGTTAGATTTGATTGGCTGTATTTTACTGGATGAAAAGGGTATAGAATCAATTGCCCGGGAAGCAGAGATAAACAGTGATGATAATCCTGTACTTGAATTTTCCTCTCATGCTATTCGCTCACGAGATTATTGTTCATATCAGAATTTAGGAAAAATTATTTATCGACGACCGGATATATTTCAGTTTCTTACCGGATTTCCCAGTGATAAAGCAGAAGAGCAAAAAATGATCAAAAGAGTTGAAAGATATTATGCAGCCTCTCATATGCTTCTGGAAGGAATTTTAACAGCATATCAGGGAAGAACTTCAAAATCTTTAAAAACCATAATGACTGCTTCCAAAATGATTCCTGAAAGTGATATCGGATCATATTTTTTTAAAAAGACAGATATGATAGGCAGGGAATTAGAAAGAAAGCTTGTATATAAAAACAAAAATGCTGTTGTTCAGTATGCCCGCTATTTATTAGGACTGGAAAAATACAAGGCAGCACTGCATTATCTCAACAGTCTGGCAGAGAATACGGATGACCACTATATGATCCAGTTTGAGCTGGCCAGATGTTATCTTGGTCTTAACAAAGTTGATTCAGCCAGAATTATGATAGAAAAATCAATTCAATATAAGACAGATTTTCCCGGAAGCTGGTATTTTCTGGGTGAATTACACAAAAAAAATAAGGCATATAATAATGCTCTTAATGCATATACAAAGGCACTTAGTTATGATCCCAGAATGTATGAAGCTTTGAATGGAAGGGGGACAGTCTATAAAATTCAACATAACTATAAAAGAGCATTGTCTGATTTCAAAAAATCTGTTTCAATAATGGAGTATCAGCCTTCTATTACTGTTGATATTGCGGATTGTTTACTGGCTTTGGGTAGCACAGATCTTTCCATACAATATTACAGAAAAGCATTAGACATGGAACCTGCCAATGCGCGGATATTATTTAAGGTCGGCAATGCATTTTATTTGAAGAAAAATTTTGCGAGTAGCGAGCAGTATTATCTACAATCTCTTCGTCAGGATTCTTTAAATGCTGAAATTTTTTATAATCTGGGCAATTGTTATGTGATGCAGGGAAGTTTTCAAAGGGCAGTAAAAGCCTATGACCGGGCACTTTCTATTGATAAGGACAATCCCGATTATTTCAATAATCTGGCTTTGAGTTACAGGGAAATGGGCGACTTTGATAAGGCACTGAAGATTCTTAATGATGGTTTAAAAAGACATCCGGATGCAAAACAATTGAAAGACAATTATACAATGCTTAAAGAATAAACTGGAGGTCATAATGAAATTAATAGTTCGTCTAATATCATTCACTCTTATAATTTTTTATATCATTGGTTGTGCTACTACTCATTCTATTTTCGTTCCTAAAAACCCGCAGGCTGAGAAATCAATTGTTGTAGGAGCTGTACTTGTTGAAAATACTGGGATTGATGATTTATATGAATCCATAAGAAAAAATATTAATGTAATTATTGTAGGTAAATCCACAAAAGACGGAGAAACGACTACCCAGGGGTATCGTTTAAAAACGGATGAAAATGGTTATTTTGCAGTACAAAATGTTGAGCCAGGTGCTTATGTATTAAAGGGAATTGAAGTAGATGTAGGATACGCAAACAGAAGATTAATAACCTCTCGATGGGAAGGGAAAAGACAGCTATATATTAACGAAGGTGTAATGGTGGATTTTAATGTGCGTCACTGGCCGGAGGAAGTAGACGAGAAAGTAATAAATATGGGTATCCATTATTTTAAACTTGATAATGCCGGAAGAATCTTTCATAACAATTATAATCGATTAAGAAATACACAACTGTATCTTGAAAATGAGAGATATACTATGCCAAAGCCGCCGGTATATTTTAAACAAAAATATCCAGAATCAGCATGGTTTGATTAAAGGAGGAATGTATGATGCATAATAAAATAATGAAATCAGTAGAAATCATTATACTTATCAGTGTTTTTTTAGCTATTATTTCCTGCGAAACTAAACATGAAATTGCACTGCAGATAAAACATGAGGGTATACAGATTGATTTTGATAACAATCTATTCAGCAGGATAGTAACAACTGATGATAAGACCGTTATACTTGGTGATTTTGCTGCTTCGGAAACAATTACTGTTGATGGAAATGAAGTAAAAAAATTTATTTTTTCAGACCATAAAAAAGAAACTTTTGCAGATGCAATAGGCGAAGGGGAAAGACATATTATTAGTGGCAGTAATTCACATTTAAAAAAGGAAGTTATCATCACTCTTTATGATGAATTTCCTTCTATGGCAGTATTTCAGGTGAGGTACAGTAATAAATGGAATCAGGAAATGAAAATAGAATCCTGGACAAACAATCATTATATGATTCGGTCAACTAAATCAAATGAAAAACCGGTTTTCTGGTCATATCAGAGCGGTTCATATGAATCCCGTCCTGATTGGGTGTTACCTCTTAAAAAAGGGTTTGAACAGGAAAACTATTTGGGAATGAATGCTACCGATTACGGAGGCGGTACATCAGTAAGTGATGTGTGGACAAGAGATATCGGACTCGGAATCGGTCATGTTGAAACAGAACCTAAATTAGTATCTATACCGGTTACTATGCCGTATAAGAATCAGGCAGAATTAGCTGTTTCTTTAAAAGTTAATGAAACGTTATCACCGGGAATGAGCTTAAATACTTTGCATACATTTGTTACAGTACATACAGGTGATTATTTTAATGCCCTGACTGAGTACAGCCGATTTATGAAGAAAAAAGGTATAGATTGTACTCAGCCCCCGGAAACTGCTTATGAACCGATCTGGTGTGCCTGGGGATTCAGAAGGGATTTTACCATAGAGCAGATATATAACGCTCTTCCAAAAGTAGCTGATATGGGATATGAATGGGCTGTTTTGGATGATGGGTGGCAGACTGCCGAGGGGGACTGGTATTTAGTGAAAGATAAATTTCCCCGCGGAGATGCTGATATGAAAGCATTAGTTGACAAGATCCACTCCTACGGAATGAAAGCAAAATTATGGTGGGCTCCGCTGGCAGTAGATCCCGGTACAGATCTGATTAAAAATCATCCGGAATATCTGCTTCTTAATGAAGACGGATCAAGACGAAAAATCAGCTGGTGGAATGCCTATTATTTGTGTCCTGCTTACCCCGAAGTGCAGCAATATACAAAGAAATTGGTAAAAAAGATAATGGATGAATGGGGATATGATGGGCTGAAGATCGATGGACAGCATCTTAATCTGGCTCCCCAATGTTATAATCCAGAACATAATCATACTCGTCCGGAAGAATCTGTTGAATCTACTCCTGATTTCTTTAAAATGATTTACAACACAGCACTGTCAATTAATCCGGAGGCAGTAGTAGAAATTTGTCCCTGCGGTACTGCTTATAATTTTCATACAATGCCGTATATGAATCAGCCGGTAGCTTCTGATCCCACAAGTTCATGGCAGATACGACTGAAAGGAAAAACCTTTAAAGCGTTAATGGGGCCGCGGACTGCATACTATGGGGATCATGTTGAGCTCAGTGACGGAGGTGATGATTTTGCATCCACAGTAGGAGTAGGTGGGGTGGTTGGTACTAAATTTACCTGGCCGGTTGGTTCAGAAGAAGATTCCAAACATGCTCTGACTCCAGAACGTGAAGAAAAATGGAAGAAATGGCTCAGAATATATGAAGATAAAATGCTGCCGGAGGGATTTTATCTCGGTCACCTGTATGATATTGGATTTGACAAGCCGGAGGCACATGCAATTAAAAAAGATGATCGTATATACTATGCCTTTTATGCAGATTCTTATGAAGGAAAGATTCAGCTGAAAGGTCTGAAACCGGGAATTGTCTATTCAGTAAATGATTATGTGAATAAGAAAAATTTTGGAAAAGTAAAGAATTCTTCTTCAGTTATTGATGTCTCCTTTGAACAGTATTTGCTTTTGGAAGCAAAACCTCAATAGACTCAGACAACAATATTAGGAAGGAGTATTGAAATATGCATTTAAACAGAAGAGATTTTCTCAATCTTGCTGCCGGTGTGACAGCTGCAGGAATAGCGGGAAAGTCTTTATATGGATTTGTGCCTGCACATAACTGGGAAAATTATGATTTCGGAGGTGGACCGGGAGTTACAGACCGGTTGAATCAAGGACCATTTCCTATATATCCTCCGGAAGAAGTTGTCTCTGGCAGTCATGTTGTTATGGCAACAACTCCGTCCCCAAGAGTGTTACATAATTATGGTATGGGACTGGTTACTTATATCTGTGATGAGGCAGGACCGCCGCAAAAAAAAGGAGTAAATGTAGAAAAGCTTATAGAAGAATTAGCTGCTATGGAAATAACCCAGAAGTTATATATCAGACTGGACTGGAAAGACATACAGGCAAAACCAGGGGATTTGAATTTCTGCCGACATTGGGAAGCAGCTTTTAAATCAGCTCAGAAATACAACAGACATATAGGCTTTCGTATTCAACTTATGAATCCGGTTATTCCCGGACATGCAATTCCTGATTTTGTGGCTGAGAAGGTGGATTTTGTCAAGCTGGGAAAAACAAAAAGGATCGGATATCCAAATAAAACTCATTACGCTCCCAGGTATGATGATCCCTATTTTTTAGATGCATTTAAAGATATGGATACCATGCTGGCAGATTTATATAATGATAACCCTCTGGTTGAATATGTTGATACCTGTATGTACGGATTCTGGGGAGAAGGTCATACCTGGCCCTTTCAGGGAAATCCGTTCCCTGACTATGTTACTGCTGAGAAAACTTTTATCACCATGTTTCGGTATCAGGGCCAGAATTGGACCAAAACACCTCTTGTAACTAATACTCAACCTGACTACAGCCGGGTAGGAAACTCCGAAATTTTGGATCGGACCATACGAACTAATAACTGGCTCCGTACAGACACTATTTACATTGAGAACCGACAGATTGAAGCCTTGAGCAATCGTCCTGCCTGGACAGCTGCTGTTATTGAAAAAAGTATGTCAGACGGGACTAAAGACAGTTTGAATATGATTAATGGTGTTCCTGAAACTGACCGGGTTATATCTCATGTTATGGATGTGGCAGCTAATTACTATTCTTTATGGAATTGGCACAGGATCAGAGCTGACCGGATACTCAATTACTACAGACAGTTTCCTGAGATGATAGATCTTTTGGCTAGAAAGATTGGTTATCGGGTACGTCCTTCCTGGATATGGAAATTTGAAAAATCAGGTCATCAGGGACTGGTGTTTGGCATGGTTAATGACGGGATTGCTCCTGTACCCGGAATACTGCGTCTTACTGTATATAAAAATAATAATAATATTCTGACAAGCGGATGTCTTGATCCGGGATATCCAAAGCCCAGGGGAGTACGGCAGGCTCAGATGATATTGCCCAAGGGGGTGGACTGGAAGGGATTAAAAGTAAAGGCTGAGGTTGAAGTGAAGAACAAATTGTATCCGGTTGAGTGGTCCTGTCGGGAAAATCTCAATAAAGACGGTTCTCTTACATTATCTTCTGTAATCTAACTAAGCTGTTTCAGTACTTTACACAGATCAATCTATTCAGGCAGAAAAATAACGATTTAATGTTATTAAAGGAGAATACTATGCATTTATTAAAATTCTTTCAAATAATGACAGGAGTATTGCTGTTATCTTTTATTACCAGCTGCGATGTGGGTTCTCAAAAAGAATATGAACAGAACTGGACCCATTTTATTCGTACTGCCGGTCATGGTGCCAGTATGGATCATATTGATGAGGTTTTTGAGCAGGTTAAAGAAACAAATGTTTATGGTATTGAAATCGATAACAGTCTTACCGGATATTATGAAAGTTTTCTCCATCCGGAAGAGAAATTAGAAACGATTAAGGCCTATGTTGACAAAGCTCATGAAAATGGGAATAAGATATATGTTTATACAGAAGGACTTGAAATCATCACTTCTAATGCTGATGAAAAGGAACACACTTTTTTCAAAGATCACCCGGACTGGGTCCAGAGAGATATACAGGGAAATCCGGCTGTTTTTGGGCACGATGCCGCATTCTGGATTTCAGAAGGCGATGAGGATGCCTGGATCACACCCTATGCTCAGGAATGGCGGGATATTTATATGAAACGAATACGCCAGATCGCAGAAACAGGAATTGACGGAGTCTATATTGATATTCCTTACTGGATGACCCATTTCAGAGGCTGGTGGGATACCTGGGCAAGTTTTGACAATTATACTGTAGGGGAATTTCAGAAAAAGACTGGAATAAATCCCAGAACAGATATGGAGCTGGGTAATTTTAATGATCCGAATTTTATCAAATGGATAAATTTTCGAATTCAGTCGCTGACTGATTTTATGCAGGATGTTAATGACAATGTAAAATCAGTAAATCCTGAATGTATGTGTATAGCAGAGATTTATCCTGGTATTGGCGAATCTGCTGTAAGGGTTGGGGCTGATGTCTATGATATGTATCCTGCGGTTGATGTTATTGCTCATGAATTCAGCGGAGGCGGCGGAAATGCAGCAGGCAAAGAACCTCTGGACTGGTTTTCTTATATGACCGGAATGTACACATTCCGCGCTTTTGCTGAACATAAAGCTTCCTGGATGCTGAGCTATTCCTGGGATGGGGGAAAAGAAGTAGACCCAGAAGAGGCTATGAAAAATTTATTTGTATCTCAGCTGATGGCAGGTACTAATTGCTGGGATGCCAGAGGACATGTAATGTCAGGATCAAATGATTATCCTACCAGGAAGAAGGTATATTCCTGGATTGCTGATCATAATAAGAAATTTTATCTTCCTCGTAATTCCATTCAGCCAATAGGGATTTATTTTTCTCCCAAGACCCGGAATTATTTTGTTGATGAATTTATATCATCTTTTAAAGGCTGGATGTATATACTGTTGCAGTCACATCTTGAATTTCAGATTGTAACCCCGCGTACTTTAACAGATTTTAAGGGAGAAGTACTGATTTTACCGGATGTGAAATGTGTCAGTCAGGAAGAAATTGATTATTTACGTCAATTAGTGAAGTCAGATGTACCATTGATCGTCACTGATGAGACCGGCGTTTATGATTATTCACGACAGAAACGTGAGCATAATCCTGTCTGGAAAATAATTGGTATTGATAAAAATATTAAGCAGACAGTAAACAATGAAAAGGCATCTTTGCTGTTCTATCCTCAGTGTCCTGGCAAAAAGTATACTGATTTGCTCAATAATGAGTTTAATAAGGCTGCCTGGGCAGGCATCTGCAAAGAAAGTCATTTCAATAAATATCGTCAGTCTGTGGTTAAGGAAATCAAATCCGAACTGCAATACAGACCGTCAATAGAAATTACCGCATCGCCTTTTATCTCAACCCAAATCACTGAAGTAGATGATAAACTGCATATTTTTATGGTAAATTTCAAAGGATTGCAGGGAAGTGAAAATGCTGTACAAATCCCTGAAACAGATATTGAAATATCATTACAAACAGATGCAGATAAGATGGTATATATACTTCCCTATCTGGGAGAATCGCAGACAGTAAATACTTTTTATCAAGATGGTAGACTTACCTGTTCTCTGCCGGCTGTGTATAAAGGTGCTGTAGTCTGGTTTGAATAGATTATTGGAGGAGTAAATGAAAAAAATGATCAGTTTATTTTTAATTTTTATTTTTATAATAACCACGAATGTTTACTCTGCAGAGGTTTCATTTAAAAATCCGCGTATCGGAATTGTGATAAGTAAAACGAGTTTCAGTCAGAGATGGGGAGTTACTCAAATGTCTGCTCATGGATGGGCAGCAGTAGCTCATCTTGCGGGTATTCCTTATGATTGTTTATTTTTATCAGATATTGTGAAATCAAAGAATTTAACAGTATATGATGCTCTGATATTCGGACAATGTACATATGTAGAACAGTCACGTTATTCAGATTTGGTTCAATCATTAAAACAATATACTGAAAACGGCGGGAATATCATTATTGACGGCCCCCTTGCAGTAAGTGATGAAAACACCGAGGACAGGGATCATACAAACCTGGACAATATACTCGGAATTGATTATAGAGGATTTTACGGCAATTCAGAATATAGGATCAGAACAGCTGATAATCTGCACTACATCACCCAACAGTGTGAAGAAGGTCAGTATATTACTCAACATCTTGTTAATGGTCTCAATATCCTCAGAGGTACTGATAAAAGTAAGGTATTACTTACGACAACTAATGAGGAGCATTCATATCCATTTTTATCTGTTCAGGAAACATCCGGGAATCGGGTAGTTGCAATAAGTGATTTCAGTACCTGGGCAGGAGCAGCTTCTTTTTTCCGCAATGTAAAGCCGCAGGTGTTTTATAAAAATATGTTGTTCGGTATCATGATCCGTACTTTACAATGGACTGTTTATGGTGATATCAAAAAGCCGTTTCCAGCACCGCAAATAAGTAATGCCAATGTGACCGCTATTATCAGGCTTGATGCAGATGCAAGCGGCAATCTTGATGTGCAGATCAAAACAATAAACTATCTGGTTGATATTGCCAGAGAAAGCGGGGTTGTACCCTTATATGGTTTTGTTTCCAGTTCAGCAACCAAAGCCGGATGGCAGGATCTGGCACCGGTTGGTAAAAAAATTGAAAATATAGGGGGGCAGATTGGTACACACAGCAAGTATCATCATATTGACAGAAATATGAATGAAAAACGATGGTCCGAAGAACTTGATCAGTCCAAACAGGAAATAGAATTTTATATGGCCGATTTTGGATATCCGGTTGGAGATGTGGATCATTTTATCAATCCCGGTAATACAATACATATGGATGATTATGATCAGATAGCCGGCAGATTCACATTTTACATGACACACGGTTTTGAACAGGATATGCCCTTAGGATTTGGCAATCTTACCTGGTATACCGGAGCGTATAAAAATTTTGTGGTACTGGAGAATACACCGTCACCGGATTATCAATGGTTTTACGATCCCTCCTGGAGCTACACTACCCAGCAGATTACCGCATATGAAGAAGCAATTTTTGACCATATGTACAATAATATCGGACGGGGGGTGATCTTTAATGAAATGTGGCATGATTATTCTATTACTACTCAGCCCCAGAGAGAAAAAGAGCGGATTGTGAATGAGAACAACAAACCCTTTTACAATGGTATGAAGGCAAAATTTGCTACACATAATATTTACTGTCCGGATCCGGTTGATCTGGGGCATAAACTCCGTGCCATGGCTCAGTGGAATTATCAATGGACAGCCGAAGACAATGAAATTGAGATAGTTCTTGATCTTTCTGAGGTATTGCTGGATACAATCCCTCATTATACAGGAGGTATGGGATTACGTATTGAAAATACCAGCAAAAAAATAAATAAAGTTCATATCAACGGTAAAGAACATCCTGCATTTACAGATGATCTTATTATATTACCCAATTTAAAGAAAGATGCTAATACTGTTCATGTATGGTTGTCAGATAATCCGTGTTCAACTCCGCGTTTATTATATGTCTCCAAAAGAATGCCTGAGATAAAGAAAAAAAGAAACAGTATCATAACTGACGTGATTACAAAAAGTAAAGCAAAAACCGCATACTATAGTGAAAATCCTTCAATTCTTATAAATGCTGATTATCAGGAATGGAACCGAAAAGGACATAATATTCTAATGGGTTATGTTAATTCAGACAGGAATCTGGAATTAAAAGGGCTGAGAAATAAAGAGTGGTTCCTCAATAATACAGATGCAACCATTCTTGATGTCAAAGAAAAAGCATCTTCTGTGGAGCTGACTATTACAGAAACAGATACACCTTCTACACTATGTTTTACCTGTGTTGAAACTCCTGAGCTCATTAAACTTAATGAACAAGAAATTGACACTGTAACCAGAGAAAATAATAATAAATACCGGATAATCCTGCCTCCTGTAACTGATAAAGCAACTCTTTTGATCAGGTACTGAGTACTTTAAAAGAAGTTTTAGAAAGGAGTCATGAATGAAACAGTATAAACCATATATAGTGTTATGTTTTGTTTTTCTTTTGATCGTAAGTTGTACGAAACCAGAAACTTTATCCTGGTATTCTTCCGGGACCCAGGGAATAATAGCATCCGGAGATGAACAGGCAACCAGAGCAGGAATTAGAATTTTAAAAAAAGGGGGGAATGCAGCTGATGCTTCAGTTGCAACTCTGTTGGCATTAAGTATAAAGACTGTTGGTGCCTTTTGTATTGGCGGGGAGGTTCCGTTTATGTTTTACAATACAAAAACCGGAAAAGTAACAGTGCTGAACGGACAGGGCGGTGCTCCTCTAAAAAAAGAAGCGATTGAATGGTATTACGAGAACGGCATACCTGGCGGTGATATTAAATCTGCAGCAGTTCCTGCTGTGGTGGATCTCTGTGTTACAGCGTTGCAGAAGTTTGGCACTATTAGTTTTGAACAGGCAGTAGATCCCTCTCTGGAAATATTAAATGACGGAGGACCAAAATGGTATCGGGATACTGGAAGCGGAGACACTATACGCACTGACCGGAACTGGTATGCTGATCTTGCGGGAACTTTTCGTAAATTGGTTGAAGCAGAAAAAAATGCAGAAGGAACCCGTAAAGAAAAACTTCAGGCAGTATCAGATCGTTTTTACAGAGGCGATATAGCAGATGATCTGGTGAGCTGGTATAAAGAGCTGAATGGATTTTTACGCAAGCGTGATCTTGCGGCCCATAAGACACGTATCGAAGAGCCGGTTACATCAGAGTATCGTGGATATACTCTATATAAATGCGGACCCTGGACACAAGGACCCTATTTGTTACAGACGATGCGTCTTTTAGAAGGATATGATTTTTCCTCTATGGAACGTACTTCTGCTGATTATATACATACAGTTACTGAAGCCATGAAGCTTGCACTGGCAGACAGAGATGAATATTATGGTGATCCTGAATATGCTGATATACCATTGGATGCACTGCTTTCCGATAAATATACAAAAACCCGCCGTTCTCTGATCGATAAAAACACGGCTTCAGGAAAAATCCGTCCCGGTGATCCTTACAGAATGCGTGCTTTGCGAAAAGGTGGAGGAAGAGCAATACAGGCACTGGGAGGTACTACCATCTGTGTGGTTGCTGATAAACAGGGAAATGTAGTTGCTGCTACTCCGAGCGGATTGTCAAGTACAGCAGGATTTGGAGGAATTACTGGAGTAATCCATGGTTCCAGACTGGTTATTTTTAATACCTGGAAAGGTCATCCCAACTGTATTGAACCGGGGAAAAGACCGCGGACAACTCTGACTCCCACGCTTGTATTAAAAGACGGAAAACCGGTACTGGCCATAAGTGTTGCCGGAGGTGATATGCAGGATCAGGCAGCCATACAATTGATTTCAAATTTTGTGGATTTTGATATGAATATTAAGAATACCTATACAGCCAAACGATTTTCTACCCGGCATTTTATCGGTTCCTTTGGTCAGGGCCATCCAAGAATTAACAGTCTGCGTGTTCATGAAAGTATACCCAAAGAAGTTATTGATGAATTGGAAAAACGAGGTCATCATATTTCCACCACAAAAGGCAATGTGGGTGGCGTAGCTATGTTGTATCTGGAAGAAGACGGGAAACTGATGCATGCTGTGGGAGGACGCTGTCAGTGTGTTGAGCCTGCTCAGGCAGAGCACTGATTGTCAATTAATAACAGTATAGGGGATTAAAAAATAACTTTAAAATCAGCTAAAAAAACATGATAATTGAGTACAGTTCTTATATATGATGTATATGAAAGGAAAAGCCAATGATCTCAAGACGAAATTTTTTAAGGACAACAGCTGCAGGCGCAGTTGCTGCTGGTATAGTTCCGATAGCATTAAGAGCTGATGTCCCGCCGCATCGATGGGATAATTATAATTTCGGACCACCTCCTGTGCCTGAGAATCGATTAAACCAGGGCCCTTTCAGTATTGATCAGGATCAGGGCTGGCGAAATATTGGAAGTACTTCTCCTTCAAAAGAACATATTAAAAATTTTGGTTCAGGGCTGGTAGCTTATACCTGGGAGGAAAACGGCCCTTCTCTGGCTGTACGCAACGGAAAAGAATCATTGGAAAAGAGTGTGGAAAAATTAGCCCAGCTTCCTTTTGTAGATGTCCTGTATATCCGTTGTGACTGGCGAGATGTTCAGAAACGTCCCGGCAGACTGGATTTACATCCTGTGTGGAAGTTGACTTTTGAAGCTGCTAAACAGTATAATTTAAAAGTCGGATTCCGGGTTCAGCTGTCCAGTCCTAATTTTCAACCTGAACAGCTTTCAATGCCGGATTTTCTTCAGAAGAAAATACCCCTGGTGAAAATCGGCAGACGAAGAGGAGAAACAAACGAACGAAAAACCGGTGACTGGCAGTATATTGAACCACGCTATGATCATCCGGAATTTATGAGAGCATTCCGGGAGTTAAATGATCTGCTTGCAGCAGAATATAATGATCATCCCCAGGTTGAATTTATGGATATGATGATGTACGGGTTCTGGGGTGAGGGTCATACCAACGCACTTTCTAATCCCTTTCCGGATTATCTGACTGCAGAAAAAACAATGGTTGCTATGACTGAGCATCAAATAGATACCTGGACAAAGGTACCGCTGGTCAATAATACTCAGCCTGATATCAGTAAAACAGGGAACAGAGAGTGTCTTGATCTTGCGGTTCGTTCAGGATGCTGGCTGCGTTCTGACAGTATAGTACATATAGAAGAACCGATTCAGATAGAACGACTTTCCAACAGACCGCCCTGGCTTGCAGTAGTTATGGAACAGGGAAGATACCGGCATTATGACGTGCATGAAATTCCCCTGGATAAGGCTGGTATTAATGATAAGGAAAAATCCATGCTTCATGTACTGGATCTGGGTGGTAATTACTGGTCACTGTGGACAGAAGCTGATAATTTACGTGATTACAATGAAAAGTATCCGGAAGGATTTAAGCAGCTGCACCAGAGAATGGGCTACAGAGTAAGACCCTCCTGGATCTGGCAGCGGAAACGCTACGGCACCAGTGAAATTATTCTGGCAATAGCTAATGACGGAGTTGCAGCTATTCCCGGTATACTCTATGTATATGTGGAAAGTATGGACGGAAAAATGAAAATGAGCGGAGGATTAGACGCAGGTCATCCTTACGGTGGTAAATTACGTCAGTGTAATTTTATCCTCCCTCAGGGAATGGAAGGAAAAAAAATGAAAATCAGGGCTGAAATTGAAACTAAAGGTATACGCAGACCTGTTCAATGGGCCTGTGCTCAGCCTGTAAACCCTGACGGTTCATTAACTATCCACCTCAAAAATTTTGCAGATAAGGGCTGGAGAAAAGGAATTTAAAAGGAATAAATCTATATTACTTAAACAAAAAGGAGTAAGATATGATTAAAAAAATAATCACATCCTTGATGATTTTATTTCTGGGATTATTAATCCTTTCGATTGGAACAAACTCAGTAATGTCTCAGTCAAAGGACAGCAATCAATCATCAGAATTAGGTCTCTGGGATTGGGGACACCTGCGGATCGTACGGTCACATGATAATTTTGAGTTATTAAATCGATTACATGCAACCGTAAATCAGACCGGTGGTCCTATTATTTTTCCAAAAGATGAGAAGACAGGCGAGTACATCACTGATATGTCAGAGTTTGAAGAAATGCTTAAAAATTCAAGAGAAAGAGTGAAAAAATTCCATAAAGATGGTATGTTTGTTATAGCGTATACCACCATGGCCATGGGGGGAAGCAGTGAATCATATGAAGATATTCCCAAACCTGAAGAACTTAATTTAAATAAAGTATACAATACAACGGGATTGTGGAATGCATATAAAGAATATTTTGGTCCCAAACCGCCTGAAGAACCGGCAAAATGGGCACGGCACACCCATGATATGAAATATTCATATTATCGTTTCAGACATCCCAACGCACCGCGTACTGGTGGAAGATTTGAAATGTTCGGTTGTCAGGATAATCCTTCTTATGTGCAATATATGAAAGGGGTTATAAAG
Source organism: uncultured bacterium (assembly GCA_964515295.1). GTDB lineage: Bacteria > Zhuqueibacterota > QNDG01 > QNDG01 > CAYUAG01 > CAYUAG01. Next base: position 81,607 of record CAZETW010000002.1, read on the forward strand.
CTTATAGCTTTGGGAGGCTTTGACGGAGCTTATGTTGACTGGACCAAAGTACATGGCGGCACCTGTTTTTGTCCGCATACAAAGAAAGCATTCAGAAAATATCTGCAGGAACAAGTATCTTCTGAATATTTAAGAAAACGATACAAAATTACTGATGTGAGTACTATTGAACCTCCGCTTAATAATACAATGGCACTTTGGCGGGAATGGCTGCAGTTCAGAAGCTGGTCATTAATGGATTTTCAGAGAAGACTTCGTACAGCCGCCCGTAAAATAAATCCGGATTTTTCCATATCCGGAAATATAAACGGAGGAGCTTACGGTAATATGGCTTATACTAATGGTGATGATATGGAAATGATGGGAACAGTCATGGATTTTTTCTATTCGGAAATCCAGCATGGTCTGCAGTCAGTTCCCCGGACAGAAAATGGAATAAAAATAAGTAATTCCGGGCCTTTGAAGTTTTTAGCTGCAGCTGCACACCATAAGCCTGTATGGATGTACTGCATACAACCTTCTACTCCTAAACCAATTCCCAATGAAAATGCCTTGTTTAATCTGATTAAACTTAATATAGGTGAAGCGTTTGCCAATCATAATACGTTCAGTGTCGTAAGAGAGTCATTCGGTGAACCAATCTCTCCTAAAGTACACAACGGTGCAGAACAGATCTATGCATTTTTTAAAGAAAACGAAGAAAATCTGATCAATGCAAAACTGGATGCAAATGTTGCCATATTTTGTTCCATCAATCAGTTTTACAGTGATGAGTTCAGTTATTTTAATCCAGCATCCCGGGTATTGGCAGACAGTGGTATTGCACATGTTATGACTGTGGAGAGGGATTTTACTCCTGCGGAACTGGCAAAATATAAAGTGCTGGTTTTGCCGTATGTGCCGCTCATGAGCGATTTTGAGATAGAGATTATAAAAGAATTTGTGAATAAAGGCGGAGGGCTGGTAGTACTCGGACTTTCATCTTTAAAAGATGACAAGGGACTGCGTCGGGAAAATCTTGGTTTATCTGAACTGTTAGGATTTGATTTACAGGATACACCGGTTGAGGTTACCAGGAAAAAAGTCGGAAAAGGGAGAGTGGTATTTATCCCGTTCAATCCTCTGCCAGTGGGCAAGGGAAATACCAGAAATACTCCTCTCCCGGATGATCATATGATGTACGGACAAGGTAAATTTCCGATAAGAATCAGAGCAGCTTTTGAATCAATCTCTGGTGAAGTAAAATGGGCAGCGGATGGAGAATTATCAGGCCGGCTTTATGCTCCCTATACTGTTGAATTCACCACTATGCAGCAGAAAGAAAAAAATCTGCAGTTTGTTCATCTGGTAAACTATAACATGAATCTGGATGGTGAAGTACAACCAGCTGAGAATGTAAAGGTGAAACTTATGATTCCGGAAGGCAAACAGATACACCATATTACTGCAGGATCGCCGATAAATGATACCAAAAATATTACATTCAATCAAAAAGAAAAGTTTATTGAATTTACAGTGCCGGTTTTTGAAGTATACAGTCTGGTAACCGTATATTATGAGTAATTTTTCTTTAGATCAAATATATTAAGAGGTTCAGAATGAAGAAAATTCAGATTATTTTTACATTTTTTCTTGCAGCTGTTATGCTGTCTGTCTGCAATGCTCAAGTTGAACCGTTTAAGGATATTATAAAAGCCAAAGGGGTGCCAAATGTAGTAATTGTCTCTCCACCGGAGTCAGAAGAAGTATTGATTAATCCGGGGATGGGATTTACCACTCACGGGGCCTTAGACGGGGATGTTCCCGGTTATCCGGAATGCTCCATTGCCTATTACCGTTGGTATTGGGATGAATTGGAACCGGAAAAAGGGAACTATAACTGGGATATGGTGGATTCAGTTCTGGCAGAGATTCATGCCCGCGGGCAGCGGCTGGCTACACGAATTATGCCCGCAAACGGACGTCCCAGAATCCCTGACTGGTATCGTGAAACCGGAGCTGAAGGCTGGGAATTTATTGCGGAAAGCACTCAGCATGCCGGCAATGATACTCCCAGCTGGATGCCTGATCATACAGATCCGCTTTATAAAAAATACATGGGAAGATTGCTCAGGGAATTTGCAAAGCGCTATGACGGACATCCTGATATTGATCATATTGACATTGGTTCCTACGGTCACTGGGGAGAATGGCATTTAAGTTTTGTTAAGGAAAAAGAACGGTATTCTTTTGATATTAAAAAGATGATTATTGACTGGTATCTGGAAGGTTTCAAAAAGACTCCTCTGGTAATTCCGGAAGATGCAGAGGATGGGTTGATCTATGCGACTAAAAATGGTACTGGCTGGAGAGCGGATTGTATGGGGGATTACGGTCCGCCAAATCACTGGAATCTTATGACCCGTTATTTACAGCTTCCCAGAAAATATCCTTCAGTGGGTGAAGCGTGGAAAACACGACCTGTAGCGTTTGAAACCTGCGGTACTTTTGAAAGCTGGTTGGAAGCAGAAAGAGATATTGAATATATTTACAGTGTTTGTCTGGAACTGCATACTTCAATACTCAATAATAAATCCACTAATATTCCTCCGGAATGGTGGCCGGCTACAGAAAAATTTCTTAAGCGCATAGGGTATCGGTTTGTGGTTCGGCTGTTCCGCCACCAGAAATGGCTGGAACCTGGTAATAATCTGGACATAGAAATGATCATGGATAACATAGGTGTTGCGCCTCCGTACCGGGCATATATTCCAGTATTCGAAATCCGCAGAGCTGGCAGAAGAGGGGGTAAAGCAGTGCTAACACGAAAGGAGATTGACTGGGATGTGCTCAAGTGGCTTCCGGGACGGCATAGATTGAAAACATCTCTTGCTATTCCGGATAATGCTAAACCGGGGCGTTATATAGTGTACTTTGCAATGCTGGATCCTTATACCAAAAAGCCGGTAATAAAACTGGCAGTCAGCGGGGGGGATGCCCAAAACTGGTATTCCTGGACTGCGTTAAATATTATTTTAAGAGGAACACTGGAAGAAACTTTGACCAGGAAGGAATAGAAACAACCTATTAAAAAAACAATGTAAATAAAAAAACAGTATAGTATAAATTAGTAATTAGTTTTTAGAATGAAAATGAAGAGAAGAGAATTTATAAAAAAATCTACTCAATTAAGTACAGGATTTGCCCTTGGAAGCACAGTGTCAGGTATTTTCGGAAGTACATTTAATAAAAATCCTTTAAATATCACTGCTCTCATACCAATGCCTATTCAGGTAGTTATAGATGATGTTGGATGGTGGTCCGGTAAAGATGGCAGTCAATTTCAGGAACCCTACAGGACTGGTATACATCGTAATCATGTACCAGCTGATTATGAAGCCATTGTATATTTAGGCCGTGCCCTGGGGATTCGTCCCCAGGCTGCAACAGTAATGTGTGAATGGGATAAAGAGAATATTTTGCGAAAATTGCCTACCAGTACCTGGATGGGGACTGACTGGGATAATAAAAAATGGGTTGGTCCCTGGCTGGAGGAAGCTGCAGATATTATCAGGAGAAATCAGGACCATTATGAATTAACTTTACATGGTATAGGACATGAATACTGGACTGAAGGTACTTTTACCCGCGCTGAATGGGCTGACAAAAACGGGACAATGCGTCCTCTTGACCAGGTTAATGCCCACTTAAATTTTTTTGAAAAATTGCTGCAGCAGCATAATCTTGGTCCATTCCCGACATCATTTGTCCCTACTGCGTTTCTGCATGGGTTCGGTCCTACAGGGAATCATGAACTGAGTATGGCAGCAGTACTGGCTCAGCACGGTGTGGAATATATCAATACTCCATTTGAGGACATGTTTAATGCCAAAAGTATACAGTATGATGTATTTGGTATTGACGCTGAAGTTATTACAGTGGATCGCGGCAGAGATTTGCTTCCCTGGAATGCAATTGGTACAAAGCCCAAAGGACAGATACATGGTTCTACTTGTGGAATGCACTGGCCAAATCTTCTGCATCCGGATCCTCGTCGTAATTCTGAAATTGTAGATGAATGGATAAAGCTGCTAAAGTCTAACAACAGTAAGTTTAATACTATATTAGCTCCAGATTCCTTATGGTTCAGGCATCAGTTAGTACAGCATGTTTGTTCAGATGCGGATATTGCTGGAAAATCAATCAGACTCAATTTTAAACAGGTTGATACTTTGCCTGGAAATTTAGGATGCTGTCAGGTAACACTTAAAATCAAAAGTCCTGTAAAGTTGGTATTTAATTCCAATTCAATCCGGATTATTAAGTTATCTAAGCAGAAACATGATGTATATTATTATACACTTGAGCTTGAGAGGATGGGAGATAGAAAAGAAGCTCTGATAAAGATGTCAGAAACAGATAATTAATGCTTATTTAATAAAAAGTTTTAATGGGGAACAGTAACCTATGCGACTGCATATTTTAACATTTATTTGTTTACTGTATTATCTTGTTATTTTCAACTGTATTCAAAAAAATACAGGGTCAGACTATACGTATGTTGCAGTTCCATGTGATAAGGAAATTAACATTGACGGAATACTTGATGAAACTGTATGGAGTGAGGCAGAAACAGTAATACTCAGAAACAATAAAACCGGTAAGCAGGTTGAAGATTCAACCATAATAACATGGGCTAAATCCTGTTATAACAGACAGAATTTCTATATAGCATTTGAATGTAATGATCCTGATATATGGAGTACATATACAAAACGGGATCAACCGCTCTGGAAGCAGGAAGCTGTGGAGGTTTTTATTGATACAGATAATGATCCGGATACTTATATGGAAATCGAAGTGTCACCCCGTAATGTACTTTTTGACAGCTATATTGTAAAGCCTGCAGATATTGATATAGATCAGACAGCACAATTCAACCTCTCAGGTATTATGACGGCAGTACATATAAAAGGAACGCTTAACAATAAAACAGAAAGAGATAAAAGATGGACTGTTGAGATTGCGATTCCTTTTAAAGATTTGATTGAAAATTCAAAAAAATTAAACTTTAAAGATATTCAATGGAAAATCAACTATTACCGCATTAACAAAGACCGAAATGAACGCCCCGGCTGGTATGCCTGGTCTCCTACCGGATCTCATTTCCATGTTCCTTCCAAGTTCGGAATATTGAAATTTGAGAAATAATGGTTATTTAAAGAGAAAATATATAGAATATAATAATAAAAATAAGGAGAATGAAAAAATGAAAAACAAGGAAAATAGTGTGACATTACTGAGAATCACTGTACAATTAGTATTGTTTGTATTAATCAATTCCATGCATATATATGCTCAACAGGAAACTATATATCCGGATATCCCCAGAATTGACGTCCACACACATATTGGTGGTGATACTGCAGGTATTGTAAATTTCTTAAAAATGCGGGAGATATTGCAGGATGCATATGATGCGGATCTTACTATGTGGATTGATCTTGGGACAAGTGAAAACCAGATTCCAGATTTACATAAATCTTTACAGGTCAGTAAAGGGCGGGTGCTTACCTGTATATCAGACTTTTCTGCACATGATGGTCTTGATAATCCGCCCAAAGATCTGCATACCTGGTTGGAAAAAGGATATATCGGTTATAAAATCTGGGCAGGTCCTTATTACCGTAAACTGGAAGAAGGAGAAGAGGGATTCAGATATATTGATAATATGGTGCATGAACCGACTTTTGCTGAAATGGAAAGGATTGGCATGGTTGCAGCTTCTATTCATATTGCAGATCCAAATGGGCCGTACGGGAATCGTACTAAATGGCTTTCAGAACCCATAGAATTCTGGCGTGAAATTACTTCCTGGAGACATGTATTAGAAAGACATCCGGATTTACATGCAGTGGCAGCACATGGTGACTGGCTGGTCTGTCAGGATGCACAGCTTGACTATTTACGCAATATGCTGGCAACTTTTCCGAATCTTAATATTGATCTTGCTGCTACCTTCCAGTATTTTTATCTTCTGGATCGGGAAAATCTCCGTGCATTCATAATAGAATGGGCAGACAGGATCTTATATGGAACTGATATCAGTGCTTTTACTGATCCGGAAGAAGCAGAGCCGCGTACAGAACAATATATCAGGACATTTCGGATACTGGAAACAAATGAAAAGGTTGAAGGCGGGTTTTTTAGTATGAATCCAACAAAAGGGTTGTTGCTTCCGCGTAATGTTCTGGAAAAAATTTATTATAAAAATGCTGCAAGAATATACCCCCATGTACAAAAACAGCTTGCTGAACTTGGCTATGATGTGCAGTGACCAATGAATTTATTAACATCAATACATTATATATGTAAATATATGTGAAAGGAAGTAATTTATGAAATGGAACAAAGATAATGCTGGAAAATATATTTGGATATACAGTATGATTATTATCTCAGCTATTATTTCTTATTGTACTGATGCGAATAAAAACTTTACTATGGAAGATTTCAGAACATTTGAGAAAATCGATGCTCATATGCATTTACGGACAGATGATCCAGCCTGGCTGGAACCAGCAAAACAGGATAATTTTCGACTGTTTTCACTTAATACTGATGTTCCCAATTTTGTGAGTCTCCAGGAACAGCAGGAAATTGTACTCAAATTAAAAAAGAAATATGGAGACAGTATTAACTATGCAACATCATTCACTATGGAGGGCTTTAATAAACCTCATTGGCAGGAAAAAGTGCTGGATTATTTAAAGGATTCATTTAAAAAAGGTGCCCTCGCTGTTAAAGTCTGGAAAAATATTGGCATGACGGTGAAGGACGAAGAAGGAAATTTTGTCATGATAGATGATCCGAAATTCGATCCGATATTTTCATATCTTGCAGAACATAATATACCTTTATTCGGTCATATCGGAGAACCTAAAAACTGCTGGCTTCCGATTGAAAAGATGACTGTCAAGAGCGATCAGGCTTATTTTAAGATGCATCCTGAATATCATATGTATAAACATCCGGAATATCCTTCCTATCAGGCAATAATTGATGCCAGAGACGCAATGCTGCGTAAAAATCCTGATTTAAAGTTTATCGGATGTCATCTTGCCAGCCTGGAATGGAGTGTGGATGAGCTGGCTGAAAGATTTGATACATTCCCTAATTTAGCAGTGGATCTGGCTGAGCGGATTTGTCATTTGCAGGTACAGAGTCAGCAGGATCGAAAAAGAGTACGGGATTTTATTATCAAATATCAGGACAGAATTCTTTACGGTTCAGATTTTGGTTCCGGATTGAGTGTAAGCGGGGTCGATGATATCGATGTGTTAATGGAACATATGCATAAAAGATGGGTGGAAGCCTGGAGATATTTTGCTACTGAGGATAGTATGACTGCACCGGAGTTGGATGGTGAATTTCAGGGGCTTAACGTACCTAAAAATGTGGTGGCAAAGATTTTCAGATATAATGCTGAAAAGTGGATACCAGGATTGTGAAATCATT
>CAZETW010000003.1:0-73306 GCA_964515295.1 uncultured bacterium
ATTTTTGTTAACAGGAGATGTATTTTCTCTTGACTTTTTTCTTAATAGACATTCCCGAATGTTTGTATCGGGAATCCAGAGGAGGAGGTTTCTGGGTGGATCCCCGACAGAAGCATTCGGGGATGACAGGAAAAGGAGGATGGTCGTTAATAAGTACATATGTACCTCTTCTGTCATCCCTTTTTTGATCTCAGAACAAGGATTAACGATGTAAGATCTTTGATCTATTTTTGATTTACTGATCTGATAAGCCTAAAGGTCGATGGGTGATCTCATACCATTCAAAAATCGTTTGATCATTAATGGGGTTGAGCTGCATTTTTATTTGTCCGTCCAGGGGCACAGCCCAGGACGATCATAGAAATGTATACTCACAATCCCCGCATCCATTCAGGTTTCAGAGGAATATTGCCCTGTAACGCCTGGTCTATTTTTCGGATGGCAGTCTGCTTGTCTCTGGGCATGCGGATCTTCAGAGGAAGGAAGTTTGAGGCATGGTTGGAGAGGAACAGTCCCTTGGATACATTAGTGTGTGCAATCATGGATCTCAGTTCCTGAAGCATGTGCTTCGGTGCCAATAAGGTAAATGTTCCCTTCTGGTAATCATTAAACAGTGGAGTTCCGGGCACAAGCATTAAGGTAAGTGCACCTATGAATTCGGGGTCAATTTCAGATAACACTTTCCCGGTTTCTCTGGCGTGAATATAAGAACGTTCCGGTCCTGCTAATCCCAAAAGAACAGTAACAGACAGTTTTATCCCTGCCTGTTTTACTTTTTTACCTTGCGCAATCATTTCAGCTGACAGGGAATTTTTCTTCACTGCTTTTAGCGTCATATCATCACCGGACTCCAGTCCCATATAAATTATTCCTAGACCCAGTTTTTTAAGTTCCTGCAGGTCCTTGAGTGATTTGCGTTTAAGACTCTTTGCATTGGCATAGATCCCTACTCTGGTAAGCCAGGGAAGGTGTTTTTGTATTTTACTGAGGAGTGAAGTGATTCTGGGGTGGGGGATGATCAGTGCATCACCGTCACAAATAAAAAGCCTGCGTGTATGTTTTAAATGGGTTGCTGCATAGGAGATGTCTGTATCAATTATAGAGTCATCTTTAATGGTAAATTGTTTGCTTTTATAAGCTCCGCAGAAGGTGCATTTATTATGAGAGCACCCCACAGTTGCCTGCAGAATGATACTGTCAGCTTCACTGGGAGGACGGATGATGTTGCCTTGGTAATGCATGCGTTTTCAATTGAATATTTTAGGTTATATGATCCTTCTTTGATCAGAAATTTTTTATTTTATGAGTGGAGAATTTTTCATATACATCATCACTGACTTGTATCAGTTTTCTGGTTTTGGCGTCTATCGGACACCAGAAAGTACGGCCCTTGGCCAGCAGTTTCATATCAGATGTGCGGATTATTTCTGTATGCCGTTCAAAGGCTCGTCTGGATGCAGCTCCCACCCATGTACGTGCCATAATTGTATCCTTTGCAAAAGCCGGGCGTTTATAGTCAATCTCGTGTCTGATGACTACCCATAGTAAATTTTTTCTTTCTTTTTCATTGACAAGGGTATACCAGTGAGCAACCGCAGCATCCTGTATCCACTGTACGTATACCACATTGTTGACATGACCCAGTTGATCAATATTTTCAGGTTTAATAAAAATTTCAATTTCATATGCTTTTTGATTTTGATCTATACTCATATTTACGACCTCTGCGGGTTTTAGCAAATAATTACTATGATTAAGTTTTACTGATGTCTGTAGATAATTATTTTTATTGTTATAGTATGTGAAATATATTCAATAAGAGTTTATACCCCTCATTACTAACACTCTAAAGTTCTCACGTTCTAATGTTCTGTTTTATCCTTTTTCCTTTATCTTTTATCTTTGTTTCTTTTGTGCTTCCTTAATTATATGTCCACCTCCCATATACCACAGTATCCTACCACCCGGACACCATTCTGTTTAAAATTTTTTCAGAAAGCTTTTGTGCAGCTTCTTTGATGCCGTCATCCATATTGCTTTCATATTCACCCCATTCTGTCCAGGTTTCTTCCCAGAGATTTTCTTTTTTTACTCTGTCTTCAAAGATGACTTTCACCGTTAAATAGACTTTGAAATCCGAAGCTTGTTCGTTCCGGTCATACTGGCCTGCCTGTTCTCTGATATTCATTATCGATCCATTGAGAATGGAATCCGAATTTTTTGGAGAAGCAATCTTGAGCGTATTATCCTGAGTTAAAGCATTGATAATGCCGTCTGTCAGCGGCTGACTGACCCCATACTCAGCAGTGGTATTCTCAAATAAGGGAACGGCTACAGTTTTGATATGTCTGGGCAGAGAAGACCCTGAAAATGAATATATCCCGCATCCGAAGATTATAACAGTTATTGAACTATGAATAACTGTTAAAAGTAACAAATTGTTTATAAATTGAGTTTTAACTTTCAATATTATATTCCTTTATTTTTCTATAGAGTGTTCTTTCTCCGATATTTAATAATTTAGCGGCTTTTTTCTTATTCCCGTTGGTAATTTTAAGCGCTTTTTGGATCTGTTTTTTTTCCATCTCTTTTATAGGGAGAACAGTTTCAGTGTCAGATTCGCCTTCACCTTCACTTTCCTGTTCATTTAATATTTCAGCCATTAAAGGAGTTTTTATGTCAGGATATGGTTTATGTTCAGAGCGGGTTCCCAGAAGATAATTGCGTATTTCTTCTATGCTCATTTTCAGATCCAGTAGTACCCGATAAATAAGTTCCCGTTCAGCCTGTTCCGGGGATAACTTGGTGATAACCGGCAGGTTAGTGTCAATGCCGGATTTTTGCCCAAGATGAGAAGTAATATCAGATTTATCAATAAGTTCCCCCTTTTTTAGAATAATTAAGCGTTCAATGAGGTTTCTTATCTCTCTTATATTGCCGGGCCAGGAATAATTTTCCAACTCTTGTATCGCTTCCTTGGTAAATCCTTTAAAATCTATATTATTTTCTTTACTTACCTTCTGGGAATAATATTTTGCAAAAAGTGCAATATCTTCTTTGCGTTTTCTCAGAGGAGGGATATCAATCTTTACTGCATTCAGGCGGTAAAAGAGATCTTTACGGAAGTTACCTTTATTTACTTCAGCTTCCAGATTTTTATTAGTAGCTGCAATAACCCGTACATCAACCCGTATGGATTTTGTCCCTCCTACTTTCATGAATTCTTTTTGTTCCAGGACTCTTAACAGTTTTACCTGTGTAGCTATGGGCAGCTCACCGATCTCGTCAAGAAAAATAGTACCCTGATTTGCAGCTTCAAAATATCCTTTCCTGCTGGTTTCGGCCCCGGTAAATGACCCTTTTTCATGTCCGAAAAGTTCACTTTCCAGAATTCCCTCCGGAATAGCACCGCAATTAACACTGATGATGGGATTATCTTTTCGTTCATTGTTTTCATGGATAGCCCTGGCAACCATTTCTTTGCCTGTACCGCTCTCACCGGTTATGAGAACGGTAATATTGGTGGGGGCGACCTGTTTAATGCTTTCCAGAACCTGGAGAAACGATTCAGATCTGCCGATAAGTCCCATACTTTCAGCCAGAGGATGGTTTTCTTTTTTTATTTGAAAATTCATTTACACCTCAAATACTTGTCCGTCGTGTGAAATAATCATATTTACCTTGTCTGAGGATACATTTTTGGTGGTCAGATGCTGATTATCAATTTCCGGCGGAACATGGGAAAGAATAACATTTTTAATATTATAGGTTTCAGCAAATTTTTTTACTGAAGCGATGGAAACATGAGTGCACTCAGAGATAAGGAGTTCAGTGTTATCAGTATATTTTCGTAAATGTTTAAAATTATTAATATCAGAAGTATAGATAGTGTGGGTAGTTTTTTCTGTTATCAGAAAACTGAAACTGCTGACGTCAAGCTCGTACTCAGCGGCATAAGTTTTATTTTTCTGAAGATGGTCATTTTGTACAGCTCTGATCTGAAAATCATTATCCTCAAACAAGGTTTGAGATGAGATTCCTTTAAGTATAACAGGAAATAATAAATTTTCTTTATATATCTGAAAATAAGGAAAAACAGAATTAAAATTCAGTAATACAGAGTCAGGAATATACATTTCAAGAGGAGCAGTTCTTTTAATCTGCTGCATGGTCTGGACTAACATGATGATACCGGCAGCATGATCAGCATGAGTATGACTTATAAAAACGGCTTTGATGTTATCAAGTCTGAATTTATACTGAATTAACTGCTGGGTAACACCATCTCCGGCATCGATTAAATACTGATTATTCTGAGATTGAACAATATAGGCAGATGAATGTCGTCCAGGGACTGGAACTGCTGACCCCGAACCCAGTACAGTTATCTTCATGTGGATTTATTCCTAAAAAATTCTACTGTTTTTTTTAATCCCTGTTCCAGGTTGATCTGAGGCTGCCAGGATAACAGTTTCTCAGCTTTTTTATAACTGATGACACTTTTCTGTTGTTCCCCGGGTTTAGCAGGGCCGTGTTTTTCAGGAATATTAGTATCAGTATATCTATTTAAGATGTGGAAAATTGTGTTTACATCTGTTTCAATACCGGTTCCGATATTAAAAATATCGTTTTTGCTGTAAGTAAGAGCTTTCATATTTGCCTGTACCACATCACCAACATATATATAATCTCTGGTTTGCTTGCCGTCACCATTGATAACAGGTTGTTCATCATTGATCAGCTTATTTGAAAATATAGCCACAACCCCGGCTTCCCCTTTCGGATTCTGACGGGGACCGTATACATTGGAATAACGGAGAATAATATATTTGAGTCCGAATTGGATCGAATAGTAGTATAGGTATTTTTCCATAGTCAGTTTGGTTATACCATAGGGAGATACAGGTCTTAAGGGGTGTGACTCATCACAGGGGAACTGTTCCTGTTCACCATAGATTGCACCACCAGTAGAAGCAAAAACAAATTTATTCACATGATATTTTACACAGTTTTCAAGCAGATTCAGACTTCCTTTTACATTTACTTCTGCGTCAAAAAGTGGATCTTCAACTGATTTGCGCACATCCATCTGAGCTGCCTGATGACAAACAGCATCAAATTCTTCCTGCTGAAAAACTTTTTTCACCTCTTTTGCACCTATATCCAGAAGGTAGAATTTTGCCTTTGGATTGATATTTTCCATACGTCCCATGGACAGATTATCCAGAATAACTACTTCATGTCCTTGTTCAATAAAACTATCAGCAATATGGGAGCCAATAAATCCGGCACCGCCTGTAACCAGTATTTTCAACGTGTATCTCCTTATTTTTCTTTTATTACTGTATTTTTCAGAACACCAATTTTTGAAAGTGTGATTTCAATGTTATCCCCGTCTTTGATCTCAGATACCCCTTCAGGAGTTCCGGTTGCGATAATATCACCAGGCTGGAGGGTCATGTATTTTGAAATATAGGCAATTATTTCAGGGATCCTGAATATCATATCAGCTGTGTTTGCATTTTGTCTTATTTTGTTATTCAGTTTTAATTTAATGTTAAGATTGTGAGGATCATCAATTTCATCGGCAGGTACTACAAATGGTCCCAGGGGGGAGAAGGTGTCTAAACTTTTAGAGCGGAACCAGGGATTGCTGTTTTTAAGATCTTTTTTCTGCATGTCTCTGGCAGTAACATCATTGATGATGGTATATCCGGCCAGGTAGTTCAAGGCTTCGTCTTCTGAAATATTTTTACCTATTTTGCCTATAATTACGGCCAGTTCAGCTTCGTGATCTATTCTGCCTTCCAGCCAGGAAGGAATGATAATTTCTTCATTATGGGCTATGAGAGTCGAAGTTGCTTTGGAAAAAAGTATAGGTTCATCCGGTACTGTATGTTTTAGTTCTTTTACATGTGCCCGGTAGTTCCTGCCCAGACATATAATTTTTGAAGGGCGGGGCACAGGAATGCTGTACTTAAATTCTGATGTAATCACTAATTCTTTTATTTTCGATTGAACCCAGGGATTATTAAATATTTGATTGATTATTGATCCTGAACAGTACCCCAATTCAATCAGCATTTGTAAGAATTGAATAGAGAATTTTTTACTGACACCTTTAGACTTCTGATAGATATTTAGGGCTTCGGTCAGATTATAATTTTCCTCTTCTATTTCAGCTCCGATGTAAAATTTTTTTTCATCAAGTGTATAAGAAAAAAATTTCAAGGGTTATCTCCTTTTTTGAAAATGGTTAATAGTTATATAAATAATAATTATTTATAATGATTTAATCAAGAGAAAAATCATTAAATTCCAATTCTGAAAAAATGTTTGCAAATAAGAATTTTTATGATTAAATTTAGAGCTGTATGAATTATAGAATATTCAGGTGTGGTTTAACGGGCGGGGATTTGGGGATCCATGAATGTTTAAAAAATGAAACAGCAGGATAATTTAAATATAAATAGATATTTATGATGAAGAGAATTAGTAACAGTGATGCTGTTTATTTGTATGTTTTTTTGAGCATTACCTGTTAATAATCCTTTATTAAATTAAGAGAGTCTATATGATTAAAAGAGCATTAATCAGTGTTTCTGATAAGACAAACATAGTTTCTTTTGCAAAAGAACTGTCAGGCTTACATATAGACATTATTTCAACCGGGGGAACCAGGAAATATCTTTCAGAAAATGGAATAAAAACCATATCAATAGAGGAAGTAACCGGATTTCCTCAAATGATGGACGGGAGGGTGAAAACACTTCATCCGAAAATTCACGGAGCATTATTGGGAGTGAGGGATAATAAGGAACATTCATCCCAGGCAGAAAAGCATGGAATAGAGTGGATCGATCTTGTAGTGGTTAACCTTTATCCATTTGAATCTGTTATTCAGAAAGAAGATATTGATATCGATGATGTTATTGAAAATATTGATATTGGTGGCCCCACAATACTGCGAAGTTCTGCTAAAAATTATAAATATGTTACCGTTGTCACTGATGTCTCTGATTATAATTCCATACTAAAGGAAATTAAAGATACCGGGGAAGTATCCCTTGATACAAGAAAAAAACTTGCCGTAAAAGTCTTTCGCAGAACAGCTGACTATGATGCAGGTATTGATAGGTATTTATCTGAGAAATTTTTCAGTGAAAAAACTCTGCATATGAATTATTATAATGGATTAAGTCTACGGTACGGTGAAAACAACCATCAGAATGCAGTTTTTTTCCAGGATCCGAACAGTAAGGAACCTTCTGCAGCAGGGGCGGAAATAATCCATGGTAAGAAAATGTCCTATAACAATTATGTTGATTGTGATGCGGCCCTGGAAGCTGTAAAGGAGTTGAGGGAATCTACCGGTGTTGCTGTCATAAAGCACACAAATCCATGTGGTTATGCGACTGGAGAAAATCCACGGGAAGCTTTAGAGCGTGCCTGGTTTGGGGATCCTGTTTCAGCTTTTGGCTCAGTTATTGCTTGTAATAAGAAGGTGGATTTAGAATTTGCTGAATTTTTAAAGGGGAAAAATGTTGAGCATACAGGCTATGTTATCGAAGGTGAAAAGTTGGTTTCTCAGAAAGTGCCCAAAAAATTTATAGAGGTAATACTCGCTCCTGATTTTAATGAAGACGCATATTCATTATTATCCAAGGCCAAATCACTTCGACTGCTTAAAACCGGAGAATTGAACACAGAAAACACAGAGAAAGAAACATACCGTAAAATTACTGCTGGATTATTAGCGATGGACAGAGATTTATCTTTAATGGAAAATTTTGATGTTGTCACTGAAGCACAGTTCAATGAAGAGAAAAAAAAGCTTGCCGAATTTACTTACAAAGCATGTAAGCATACAAAGTCAAATGCTATTGTCCTGGGCAGAGAGTATAAATTAGGATACTATCAGGTTATTGGAATGGGCGCAGGTCAGCCGAACAGAGTGGATTCTTTACGCAAATTGGCAATTACTAAAGCAAAGGAAAATCTGCAGATAGAGTACGATTTATTAAAACCTGATCAGAATTTCAATGATTATTTGGAGGAACAATTTAATCACATGGTGCTTGCTTCGGATGCTTTTTTTCCCTTTGATGATACAGTCAGAGTAGCAGATGAATTTGGCATTAAATTTATTATTCAGCCTGGCGGGTCAAAAAGAGATAGTGATTCCATTAAGGTCTGTAACGAAAAAGGCATCAGCATGGCTTTTACCGGAATGAGGCATTTTCGACATTAAGATGTTGAATATCTTAGATGTATCGTAATATATTTTTTACTAGTGATAATATTACTAATTCAGGGAGAAAAAAATGCATCCGATTCTTTTTAATATTGGCAGACTGGAAATTCGTGCTTACGGTGCCATGCTGGCACTGTCTTTTTTAATTGGAATATTTTGGGCTTCTAAACGGGCTAAAAATAGAGGATTAAATCCGAATCAGGTAGTTGATTTATCATTGCTTATACTTTTAAGCGCAATTATCGGGTCCCGGATTCTTTATGTTATAACTCATCTGGGTGAGTTCAGAGGACACTGGACTGATACTTTTAATCCTTTTCAGAGTACGGGTCAGTTTGGTATAGCAGGATTAACTTTACTGGGAGGGGTTTTCTTATCAATAATTGTAATTATAATTTATTGTCGGTGGAAGAACATACCTCTTTTAAAATTATTTGATGTCCTTGCTCCGGTATTTGGATTGGGAGTGTTCTTGACCCGTATCGGATGTTTTTTTAATGGATGCTGCTATGGAATACCTTCTGATCTTCCCTGGGCAGTAAAATTTCCTTTTATAGGTGCCGCAGGGTATCATTTTTACGATACAGCTATTCATCCAACTCAATTATATTCTTCTTTGTACGGATTAATCCTAATGGTAGTACTTGTTATTGTCGATAAGAAAAAACATGTAGATGGATTTTTAACTTCATTGGCTTTTATAATGTATGGAATTTTCAGGTTTTTAGTTGATTTTGTCAGATATTACGAGGAAACTGATATGGTTTCGTTGGGTTTTACTGAAATCACTATTAATCAGCTGATTAGTAGTGGTATGATTCTGTTCGGGATTATTTTATTGATTGTATTACAGAAGAAAAACAGCAGGAGATTTAGAAAAGCTTGATTTTTAGAATAAATTATTATAAATTATTAAGAATAAAAAATTTTTAGGAGGCGGTTATGGGAAAAAAATGTTTGACTATAGTCATAACAGCCATAATAATCATAGGTTTGATTTTGATTAATGGATGTGGGGGGTCAGGGAGTACTATGAGAAGAGAAACTCACGCCACCGGTGATGCAGAAGATATTGATGCATTATTAGGGTTGTCTGATAGTAAGGATGAATCTGGTAAGGAAGATAAGGACATTACCGAAGATGATGTGCTTAAATTATTAGGAGTAGTTGATGAAGGCGGAGACAGATCGGACACTCAGAAAATAACACAGTCTGAAGAAAAAAAAACAGACTATAACAGATATGATTACAAGGATGATTCCAGAACTACTGCTTCTGATAAGCCGGAACGAACTGTCAGAGCAGAAATGGATACAAGAAGTTATGTTCAGAAGTATAATGAAGCATTTCAACTTTATGAAGATCGTAAACATCTTGAAGCAATCGAAAAATTTAATAAATTAATATTAGAGGAAAGTAATCACAAATTAGCAGATAATTGTCAATACTGGATCGGTGAATGCTATTATGATATGGGTAATTTTGAACAAGCAATTGTCAGTTTTGAAAAAGTATTTTCATTTACTAATTCCAATAAAGATGCTGATGCACAATTAAAAATCGGGATTTGTTACCATAGATTAAACAGAAAAGAAAAAGCTAAAGAAGAATTTCAAAGATTGATTACCTACTATCCGGATAGTGAATATGTGAGTATTGCCAGAAGTTATTTAAATAAATATAATTAATGAAAAAAAAATTGAAAATTTTAATTGTTTCATCTGAAATAGCCCCATTTTCTAAGACTAATAACCTTGCTGAAGTTAATGGTTCATATTCCAAAAATTTAAAAGACATTGGTCATGATGTCCGTATTATAACACCTCAATACCGAGTTGTTAATGAGAGGAAATATACTTTACGGGATGTAATCAGACTGAAAGATATTGATGTTTCAGTTGGCAGTGATGTTTTACAGATAAATGTTAAGTCATCTTTTCTTCCTGATTCTAAAGTCCAGGTATATTTTATTGATTATAAACCTTATTTTTTCAGAGAAGGTTTATATAGGGATCCTGATAAAAATGAGGCATATTCAGATAATGATAAGCGTTTTATTTTATTTTCTAAGTCTGTCATGGAGACGTTAAAAAAATTACAGTGGCAGCCTGATGTAATTCACTGTAATGATTGGCAGACAGGTCTGATCCCTTTTCTTATTGAATACATGTATAAAAAGAGTACTTTTTTTCAGCAAGTAAGTACTCTTTTAACTATAAGAGATTTTACAAATCAGGGAAGATTTAATTCAAAATGTTTTTCATTGTCTGGTATTAAAGAGGTCACTGAACTAAAAGATAAATTTCTTACTAATGGGACTTTTAATTTTTTAAAAGCAGGTATGTCTACAGCTGATTGTGTTAATTTTACCAGCAGTAAATATGTTAAACAGTTAGAAACAAATGCAAAGTATAAAGAATTTTTTGAATTCAGAAAAGACAAAATAAATCATATCAAGGATCAGATAGATTATACGGTATGGAGTCCAGTAAAAGATCCTTATATCCCGGAAAACTATGATGCTGAAGAATTGGAAAATAAAGAAAAAAATAAAAAAAATCTTTTAGAAGTGTTTAATTTAAAATATGATAATGAAAAACCGGTCTTTTCTGTTATCAGCTCTTTTATTGATGAATTTGGCGTTAAACTGATTAAGGAAAGTATCGAGGCTCTCCTTAAAATGGATATATATGTAATCATCATTACTTCCAAAGACGATAAATACTATGATTTTTTCAAAAAAATGGAGAAAAAACATAAAAATCGTATGGGATTACAGGAATATTATGAAGTTTCATTAGAACATATGGCTGTGGCCGGATCTGATATTATATTATTACCTATAAAATATGATTCCACTGGTTTATCTCCTGTTTATAGTCTCATGTACGGGACCGTTCCTGTTGTATATAATTCAGGGGAAAGCATAGAACATATTACACAGTATGATAGTAAGAAAAAAATTGGGAATGGATTTGTATTTGGTGATTTTAATAAAGAATCATTAGTTGCCTGTGTAAAAAATGTTTTGGATTCATATAAAAAAACAGAAGTCTGGAAAAATATTATAAACAACGCAATAACCGGAGATTATATAAAGCAGGATACAATTAGAAAATATGAGAAATTATATTATAAATGTATAAAAAAAATACATTAATTAATTTTGTAAATTCAGGGTAGTAAATGCACGGTATAGATATTTCAGTAAATACTATTGGTACAAGACTTGATGTTACTCTTCTTTCTATTACTGGTTATATTGATACTTCCAGTTGTCAGGAGTTGGAAAATATAATTAATGATTTATTAAATAAGAATCAAATTCAGATTATAGCTGATCTTGGTGGGGTAACCTATGTAAGCAGTGCAGGGTGGGGAGCATTTATGAGTAAACTGAAGAATATTCGTGATCAGGGCGGTGATATCAAGATCGTACAAATGAGTCAGGAAGTTTTTGAAATTTTTGAAATGCTGGAATTTGATAAAATTTTAAGAAATTATGATTCTATTGAAGAAGCATTAAATGATTTTGAAATAATCAGGGGAATAGATATTACAAGTGCTGGAGCAGTAACAGGTAATACAAAAGAAGTAAACCCTTTAATCGATTATGATCCCAGAGTAGAGAACCTTTTTGAAGGTGAGGGTATACAGATTGATTCTTTAGCTTCAGAATATAAGCATCAGAATTTACAATTGCCTGTTAATGAAAAAATTAAAACGATAATTTTAGAAAATCCAATGTACAGCATAAGCAAGATATGTAAAAGAATGAATTCCGAAGAATACGGGAAAATAAAAATTGGTTGGTTTCAGATGCGTTCACTTTTAAAGAATATGAGTCTTGAAACAAAAGAAAAAAGGTATAGATTTTATAGATCAAGATAATTATGGAGACATGAGATTATATTTATGCTTTTTAGCTAAATTGTATCTTTTCCCTTTAAATTTATAGTATATTAAGAGTTGTTGAGTTAAACAGCCCTTTTTTTTTGTTTATGGTATGTTATTTGCTTGAATACCATACTTAAGAGGAAAATAAAAGGAGAATGGTGGGATGAAATCAAAAGAAAAGTGCTATTTTATTGATAATACTAAGGTTGCATTAGTAGTATTTCTTTTTATAATCTTATTTATTAATAGTTCATATGGTCAATCTATGCGTTCATTGACAATATTTCGTCCAGGTGATGCCATTAATGTGGTCGTATGGGAGTATTTATATGAAGAAAGAAGAAATTTAGATTTCAGTGGAGTATATCCTATAAACCCTGAAGGATATGTGGCTTTGCCTTTAGTCGGTGAGGTTAGAATTAAGGCATTAACCCTGGATGAAGTTACCAAATTGATTACAGCGAAATACTCTGACTATTTAAGAAACCCTTATGTTTATGTACGTCCCTTGATCAGAGTAACCATGCAGGGAGCATTTGTAAAACCCGGAGTATATAGGATTGATCCATCAAGCTCATTATGGGATCTTGTTGCACTGGCCGGAGGGCCAGATGCCGGTGCGGATTTAGAAAGATTGCAAGTTAAAAGAGGGGGAGATGTAATAATTAAAGGGTTGCTAAATGCTTATGAAAAGGGATATTCTCTGGAGGAAATTGGTGTAGAATCAGGAGATCAGGTTATACTTCCAGGAAGAGAGCAAATAACGTTTCGTTTTATTATTTCGATAATACATCTTTGTGGAACATTAGTATTGCTTTATTTAAGAATACAAAGAGGATATTAACAATAATCTAAAAATGGTGTAGAAATGAATGAATTTGCAGAAGAATATTTAAATGAGGGACAATCTTTAAATTTAGGTAAGTACTTCAGGGCGGTTAAAGAAAAATGGTGGTTAATAATTTTATTTACTGCAGTTATAGCAATACCATGGTATTTACATATTAGAAACCAACCTCCTGTATATCAGGCAAAATCTTTAATTGAATTTAAAAATGTCAGAGAAGATATCTCTTTACAAAGCAGGATAATAAGACTGGAAAGCCGTCCAGTAATGGAAGAAGTGGTTGCAGAATTGGGTTTAACCTTGGAACTGCCCAGTGAAAAAGGGGTTCAGTTGACAAGAGAACAAGTTTTTCAATATTTTACCACTGACGAAGATGTTAAATCCGGGAAATATTTGATTAAATTTTATTCAAATGGATCTTTTTCGATATATCATGCAACCAACAGATTGGATAGTTTAAATAAAAAATCCTTGCAGGATACATTGCGTTATAACGGAATGACCTTTGTTTTGAATCCAGAAGTTAGAAGAATGGAAACACTTGATTTTTTTATTAATTATTTTGATGCTACAGTGAATTCGTTACGATCCCGTTTACAATTCAGACCTGTCGGAGTGGGGAATATGTTAGTGATACTCCTTAAAGGGAGAGATCCTATCATCATCAGCAGAACTATAAATATGATTTCTAATATCTTTTCGGAAAAGAGCCGGAGGATCAATAAACAGCAGGATGATTTTGTCCTTGGTTATCTTCAACAACAGTGTGATATGGCCCAGGAAAAATTAAATCAATATGATTATCAATTAAGATCTTTTCGTAATAAGTACCCGGAAGGGCTGAATGAAGAAACTCAGAAGGTTTTAAATGAATTAGATCAGCTTGAAACTGAAATAAGAAATATTGAATTAGATATTGATATGTTACAGACTTTTCTGAACCGGCTGGATCCTGCTCATGAAGATTTCGATCCTTCAATTTCTGCTCATAATATTTATAGGCAGATAACAAATCAGAGAAGTCTCGGGGATAATACTGCATTAGGTTTAATTAAAAGACAGTTGACTACATTAGATGAAGAGAAAGCAAGATTGTTAGCCAGTGGCCGTCCTAGAGAAAATCCTGATGTCATTGAATTAAATAACGAAATATCCCGTTTAGAGGGGAAGGTTCATATAATAGCCCAGAAAGAAATTGAAGAATTAAAAAATGAATTAGGTGAAAAGAAACTGGAAAGACTGGAACAGGAAAATAAATTAGGTTATATTCCAGATGAACAGCTTAGGGCGATAAAGTTGGAGAGAGAGAGAAGTGCTTCTGAAGATATTTATAGAATGCTTCTTAAAAGAACCCGCGAAGCGCAGATTAATCAAGCCGTAGAATCAGAAAGTGTGGTAGTACTGGAGCCAGCTGTGCCTCCCTCAAGTCCGAGAAGACAGGACAGTATGAAAAAAGTAGCTATGGGATTAATGTTGGGGTTAGCTTTGGGTTTAGGAACAGTATTGCTCATAGAAGAGCTTAACAGGAACATTAAAACCAAGGAAGACGTGGCTAATTATTTAAAATTGGATATATTAGGGATTATTCCTCAGGTAAAGTTTGATGATAGATATCTGGAGGATTCAGAAAAAGCTAAAAGTATCAGTTCGCAAATAGTAACCCATGATTATTCACCTACTCCAGTTGGTGAAGCATATCGTTCTTTAAGAACTAATATTCTTTTTTCCAGGAAATATGGATTTTTAAAAAGCCTTATCCTTGCCAGTGCTTCTCCTGGGGAAGGGAAATCATTTACAGCCACAAACTTAGCTATTGCCCTGGCACAGCAAAGATCTCATACATTACTTATTGATGCAGATTTAAGAAGAGGTGTGCTTCATAATATATTTAAAGTTCCTAAAAAACCTGGCTTAACCAACTATCTTACCGGAGTGAGTACAGTAAAAGAAGTGTTAAAGGAGACCTATATCCCAAATCTTTCATTAATAACCTGTGGCTCATTGATACCGAATCCTTCTGAATTATTAGGTTCAGGGAAAATGAAGAATTTTATTAAGAATTTACGTGAACATTTTGATCATATAATATTTGACACCTGTCCTTTAAATGCAGCTACTGATGCCGTTGTATTAGGATCTTTTGTTGAAGGTGTTGCAGTAATAGTACGTGCTAATGAAACAGATCGGGATAGCATCAATAACAAAATCAGTCTTTTTAACAAGGTCCATGCTAATGTAATTGGTGTAATACTAAATTGTGCTGGAGTTGAATTAGCCCACGAAGGATATAGTTATTATAGATATTAGGAATTTAATATATGAAATTTTTGGTAACTGGTGGAGCTGGATTCATAGGATCACATCTTAATGAGCATCTGATAAAAGATACTAATAGTGTTGTATGTCTGGATAATTTTGATCCCTTTTATGATCCAAAAATTAAGTATGAGAATATAAAAAAGATAAAATGTCACCCGAATTTTAGATTAGTAGAGGGTGATATATTAGATTGGAAATTATTAGATCAATTATTTAAAGGTAATAAATTTGATGTTGTTGTGCATCTGGCAGCAAGAGCAGGTGTTCTTCCTTCCATTCAAAATCCAAGGTTATATCAGAAAGTGAATATTGAGGGAACTGTTAATCTCCTGGAGTTAAGCTGTCAATATACGGTCGGTAAATTTATTTTTGCTTCTTCATCTTCAGTATATGGAAATAATACAAAAGTACCTTTTTCAGAAAATGATCCAGTGGATCATCCCATTTCTCCCTATGCTGCCACTAAGAAAGCAGGCGAGCTTATTGCTCATACCTTTTCTTCTTTATATGATTTACCGGTTACCTGTTTGAGATTTTTTACTGTATATGGGCCAAGACAACGTCCAGATATGGCAATACATAAATTTACCAGATTAATTGATAAAGGGAAAACAATACCAGTTTATGGTAATGGTAAAAGCCGAAGAGATTATACGTATATTGATGATATAATATCAGGTATCCTGCTTTCAATCGAAAAGTGTAAAGGGTTTAATATATTTAATTTAGGAGAATCGCAGACAATTGAATTAAATAACCTGATCAAGCTGATCGAGGATGGATTAAACAAGAAAGCAAAAATTGAACGGTTATCTGAACAAGCGGGGGACATGAAAAAAACATATGCAGATATAACTAAAGCCACAAAAGAACTGGGATATATACCTTCTTTTTCTATTGAAAATGGAATAAATGAATTCATTACTTGGTACAGGGATGTTCATGAAATGGACACAGATTAAAAATTTTTTTGATCCTCAATATGAAGATAATGCCTGGGGGAAATGGATAGAATGTAATAAAAAGTATATTCACGATAAAGAAAATTTGTTGATCTTAGATGCTGGCTGCGGTACTGGTTTTGGATCAGCATTGAGAAAATTTAAATCAATAGAAAAAATTGGTTGTGATATTGACAAAAATTTAGCAAGTAAAAAATATCTTGATTTCTGGGTTTGTTGTTCAATTGAAAAGTTATGTTTTAAAAAAAATATTTTTCAGGCAGTAACCTGTAACTGGGTTTTAGAACATGTAAAAAATCCTAAGATGACTATTGAAGAAATCAACAGGACCATTGACAGGGGTGGATATTTTATATTTCGTACTCCAAATATTTTTAATTATGCTATATTGTTATCATATATAACATCAGTTAGATTTCATAATTTTTTTCGTAATTTGAACAGTAAGCAAGAAAATGGGAATGCTGATAATGTTCCTACTTATTATTACGCAAATACTAAGTACCGATTACAAAAATACCTGAAAAACTCAGGATTTGAAATTGTTGATATATATTATCAGGGAACAGCAAGTGAATATCTCACCTTTTCTCCATTATTGTATGGTATGGGGAAGATTGGTGATTTAATTACAAATTTATTTTTCCTTCGTTGGTTAAAAAAAAATATAGTATGTGTTGCAAAAAAAAAATGAACATTTATTGAGTGTATTATTAGACCATGATTAGAGAAAAAGAAATATTTTTAATACGGTTAATGAAGTTTGTTGACGGACTAATTATAGTTTTTTCATTTTTAATTTCTTATGTGATAACTACTGAGCTCCGAAAATCTTTAGGGCTATCTTATTGGATGAATTTTGGCAGTTTTGTTCAGAATTTTCTTTTAGTCGGGATTTTGTCGATACCAATATGGATTATTACTATGTCCTATTACCGGGTTTATAAAAATTTTCGTACCATATCATTTTCTATTGTCATATGGAATCTTATAAAATCAAGTGTATTAACACTTGTTTTTCTCGGGAGCATAACATTTATAATCAAAATGGAATTTGCCAGTCGATCCTATATTGCTGGATATGTTATTATTACTGGAGTATTATTGACTTTAGAAAAATTTATAATCAGAAAAATATTAAATGTTATATATCGCAGTGGTCATAATCTTATAAATTTACTTATTGTTGGGACCGGAAGAAGAGCCCGGGGATTTATTAGTATTGTCAATGAACATAAAAACTGGGGATTGCAGATTGTCGGTCTTATAGATGATGATCCTAAATTTTTAGGTAAAAAAATCATGAATTATGAGATTATAGGCAGAATAAGAGATATTCCCCGGTTATTAAGAGAATTAGTTGTGGATCAGGTGGTTTTTGTGGTTCCCAGGATGTGGCTCAATCGTATTGAAAAAATTATTTTTCATTGTGAGAATGAGGGAGTAAGCACAGCAGTTTCACTGGATCTCTATAATCCTAAGTTTGCTCAAATGCGGATATCAAGCTTAGCTGAAGTTCCTCTGTTGATCTTTCATACCTCCATCGCAAAAGAATGGCAGTTATTTTTCAAGAGATCTATTGATTTAATTATATCTTTTATATTTCTCATACTTATGTTCCCATTATTCATTCTCATTTCGGTCATCATTAAGTTAACCTCAAAAGGTCCTGTATTTTTTCGTCAGATACGGAGTGGAAAATACGGCAGAAAATTTATACTGTATAAATTCAGGTCAATGTATGTCGGAGCTGAGAATCAGAGAGAATTATTGGATAAAAAAAATGAAATGAACGGACCCGTATTTAAAATGAAAAAAGATCCTCGTTGTACGAAATTTGGGAAATTCATGAGAAGATTCAGTATAGATGAGTTACCTCAGTTTTTTAATATTCTAAAAGGTGATATGAGTCTGGTAGGACCTCGTCCTCCCATTCCTTCAGAAGTAAATAATTATGAAACCTGGCAGAGACGACGTTTGAGTATGAAGCCGGGTTTAACCTGTATATGGCAGGTAAGTGGAAGAAATGAAGTGGATTTTGAAGAATGGATGGAAATGGATCTGAAATATATTGATAATTTTTCTTTATGGTTGGATTTTAAAATTTTAATTCGTACTTTTTTTGTTGTTATTACCGGTTATGGTGCAGCATAATAAATAGTTGTGATGCTGATATATGAAAATATTGATGATTGCTCCTGAGCCAATTTTTGAACCAAGAGGTACACCTCTGAGTGTGGTCGGGCGCCTTAAAACATTATCTGATTTAGGTCATAAAGTTGATTTATTAACATACTCCATAGGAGAAGATGTTGTTATTCCTGGTGTGAGTATATTTCGTATTCCTAAAATACCAGGTATCAGTAAAATAAAAATTGGACCTTCTTTTAAGAAAATCCCTCTGGATTTTCTTTTGTTTATTAAAACATGTATACATTTATTTAGATATAACTATCAGCTAATTCACACTCATGAGGAAGCAGGATTCTGGGGGACATTTTTAGCCAGAGTATTCAGACTTCCTCATATTTATGATATGCACTCCAGTCTTCCCCAGCAATTAAAGAATTTTCATTTTACAAATTCAAATATAATCATGCAAATATTTATAGCCATTGAACGCTGGGTTTTACGGTATTCCAGCAGAGTGATTACAATATGTCCTGATCTTTATGAGCTGGTTAAAAAAAATTTTCCGGAACAGAGTTCTGTGTTAATTGAAAATGTTATTGACTACAGTATGATTTTTGGAGAAGATGATGTGAGCTGGCAAATTAAAAATCAGCTGGAATTGGATAAAAAGAAGATACTTCTCTATACCGGAACCTTTGAACCGTATCAGGGTCTTGATCTTTTAATTAAGAGTGCCGAAAAGGTAGTTGCAATAAAAAAAAATGTATTGTTTCTATTGGTAGGAGGACATAAAGAACAGGTGGCATTCTATAAGAGGATGGTACAAAAAATGGGATTGGATGATCACTTTATTTTTACCGGACAGGTAACCCCGAATCAGGTGAACAGTTATATCCGTTTTGCTGATATTTTATTGTCACCGAGGACTAAAGGGACCAACACTCCCTTAAAGATTTATAGTTATCTTCGTTCAGGTGTACCTGTAGTAGCAACCAATTTACTTACTCATACCCAGGTTTTGAATTCAGATGTTGCCTTTCTCTGTGACCCTGATCCTGATAATTTTGCTAAAGGGATCATACATGCATTAAGAGAATCTTCCCGGGCAGAACTTATTGCGATGAATGCTGTAAAGCTTGCAGAAGAAAATTATAGTTACCAGGTATATAAAGAAAAGTTAAAGCGTGCATTATCTGAGGCTATAGAAAGGGCTGCTTAATGTGTGGTATTTGTGGAATTCTCTATAAGGATGGACAAAGAGCCCCGCAAAAGCAGACTTTGCAGGCTATGAACAATACAATTATTCACAGGGGGCCTGATGATGAAGGTATGAAGATGTTCTCTTCTGTGGGACTTGCAATGCGCCGTCTGTCCATTATAGATCTTAAAACCGGACATCAGCCCTTGAGTAATGAAGATGATACTGCAACAGTGGTTTTTAATGGTGAAATTTATAATTTTTTAGTGTTAAAGAAGCAGCTGCAGCAACTTGGCCATAGGTTTAGAACTTCAACTGATACAGAAGTAATTATACATGGATATGAAGAATGGGGGGAGGATGTATGTGAAAAGATGAACGGGATGTTTGCTTTTGCTATCTGGGATAAGAAAAAAAATAAATTAATGCTGGCGCGGGACAGAATTGGGATTAAACCGCTTTATTATTATCAGGATAATGAGAAACTGGTTTTTGGTTCTGAAATCAAAACGATCCTGCAATGCCCTGAGATTAACAAAACCATAGATTGGGTTGCTGTAAATAATTTTTTAACATTCGAATATATACCTTCTCCCAGATCAATTTTTAAACATATCCGTAAATTAGAACCAGGACACTGGTTAACCTGGAACAGGAGAAACATAATAAATAAATCCTATTGGGATTTTACCCCTCAACAAAAATCCTGGGATGAGAGAAGTGCTCAGCAAAGACTGCAGGAGATCATGAAAGATTCTGTCCGGTTGCGGCTGATATCAGATGTTCCGCTGGGTGCTTTTTTGTCAGGAGGCATTGATTCCTCTATTACAGTGGCCAATATGGCTCAGCTTATGGATACACCAGTAAAAACATTTTCCATAGGTTTTAAGGAATCCTCCTATAATGAATTAAAGTATGCCAGGGCTGTGGCTGAAAAGTATAACACCGAACATCATGAATTTACCCTGGAAGCCAATGCTTTGGAATTGACGGAAAAGCTGGTAAAGCAATTTGATGAACCGTTTGGTGATTTTTCTATTTTTCCTACATATCTGGTCTCAAAAATAGCCAGAGATTTTGTAAAAGTAACCCTTTCCGGAGATGGCGGAGATGAGTTATTTGCCGGGTATGATACCTATCGAGCCCATATCTTTGCTCAGAATATTTATAAATGGATACCGGGAAAGGGCTTATTTAATTCCCTGGCAAAGAAAATCCCTCCTACAGAAAAGAAAAAAGGAGTGATCAACAGTTTTAAACGGTTTGTCCAGGGCACATGGCTTCCGCAGAATTTATATCATACCCGCTGGATGATATTTCTGCACCAGCAGGAAAGAGATCGACTTTTGAGCAGTGATATTTTAAATGAGATTTCTGAATATCAACCTTATGATTTTATATATCGGTATGCTGATCAGCTAGATGAGGATACCGATGATATCACCAGAACCGGGTTTATAGATTTAAAAACCTATCTGGTAGACAATATTCTGGTAAAGGTTGACCGAATGTCCATGGCAAATTCACTTGAAACCAGAGTGCCTTTTCTGGATCATCGAATGGTTGAATTTGCATTCTCACTTCCTCCGCACTTAAAAATGAAACTGTTTAAAACCAAGTATATTTTAAATAAAACTTTCTGGAATTATCTTCCCAAAGAAGTACAAAACAGAGATAAACAGGGGTTCAGTATTCCGATAAAAAATTGGATACGGGGAGATCTAAAACCCATGATGACTGATTTACTCAGTGAGTCCAGAATAAAACAACAGGGTTTTTTTAAACCAGAACATGTTGCTGGTTTAATGGATGAACACATAAAAGGTAAAGAAAATCATAGTCATATATTATGGGCATTGATGTTTTTTCAACAGTGGTATGATCTATACGGTAAATAATTTTTGATGAGAAGTATTACAATAATAAAAAAGAGGTAATAATGAAAGCAGAGGAAAACAGTACATTACTCAATGAGATCAGAAAATACTGGAATGAGCATATTCATGATTTAGAGATCGTTAAGCATCAGATTGGATCTAAAGGTTTTTTTGAAGATCTGGATGAGTACAGATTTGATAAACTCCGATATCTTCCCCAGGTTGTTGATTTTAATGGATACAAGGGAAAGAAAGTTCTTGAAATCGGATGTGGGGCAGGTATTGATCTGATACGGTTTGCCAGGGGAGGTGCGCAGGTGACAGGTGTTGATATTTCAGAGACTGCTATAGATCTGGCAAAAAAGAATTTTAAAATTAACGGACTAAAAGCAGATCTGCAGGTGATGAACGGGGAAGCACTTGATTTCAAAGATAATAGTTTTGATCTGGTTTATGTTCACGGGGTTCTTCAGTATACAGCAGACAGCAGAAAAATGGCTGAAGAATCATTTAGAGTGTTAAAAAAGGGCGGGGAATTTATAGGGATGGTGTATAATCGTAAAGGATGGCTTAATACTTTATCAAAGTTGATGAAAGTTGGCCTGGAACACGAAGATGCCCCGGTGCTTGACATGTATACTATAGATGAATTTAAAAAAATGCTGTCTGAATTCAGCGAAATAAAGATAGTGCCAGAACGGTTTCCGGTCAAGACCCGTCTGCATAAAGGCATAAAAGCATTTCTTTTTAATACAATATTTGTTAATATGTTTAATCTTATTCCCCGAAGTCTGGTTAGACCGTGGGGATGGCATATAATGGCCTTTTGTATTAAATGATCATACTGCTTTTTTTTTGATAAAATATTTGTTATATTCATTACATTAATAAAAATAAATAAAAATGAATTTTAAACAGAAGTGAGTATATGAAGAGAGACTTAGAAAAGTTGTCAGACAAGACCTATGATTTGCTTATCATGGGAGGCGGTATTTATGGTGCAGCAGCTGCCTGGGAAGCTTCCCTTCAGGGCCTTTCTGTGGCCTTGATCGAGCAGAATGATTTTGGTGGGGCAACTTCTGCCAACAGTTTGAAAATTATTCATGGCGGGTTGCGTTATCTTCAGCAGTTTGATATCATCCGTATGAGAGAATCCATACGGGAACGGCGGTTACTGATGCAGCTGGCACCTCATTTAGTTCATCCGCTTACCTGTGTCATGCCTACTTTTGGTCATTTTATGAAAGGCAGAGAGGTGATGACTGCAGGGATGCTGATGAATGATATAATCAGCTTTGACCGGAACCGTCTTGATGATCCGGAAAAGAAAATACCCATGGGGAAAGTTATTTCCAAAAAGAAATGTCTGGAGATGGTGCCTTTTGTTGATCCGGATAAATACAATGGGGGAGCTTTGTGGACTGATGGCCAGGTGTATAATACTGAACGTCTTACACTGGCGTTTATCAGCTCAGCCGTTGAAATGGGTGCTGAGGTGGCAAATTATCTAAAAGGGATCCAGTTACATCAAACAGATGATCAGATAAAAGGTGTGAAGGTAAAGGATCAACTCACAGGCAAAGAGTTTTCAATTTCATGCAAAATGCTGTTGAATACCTGCGGCGGATGGGTAAGTGAATTTCTAAGTAAATCTAATGTTTTTGACAAGCTGCCTCCGGTTCAGCTGTCCACAGCTCTGAATTTGGTAGTGAAAAAGAAATTACTTAAAAAAAACGCAGCAGGGGTGTACAGTAATTATCAATATACCTTGCCGGATGGAAACAGGAAAAAAATCAGACGGGTGCTGTTTATGACTCCCTGGAGAGATCATACCATCATAGGAACATTTCATCGGCCATTTCAGAATAGTCCGGACAGTATGCAGGTCAGTGAAAAAGAGATACAAGAGGCTTTGAAAGAAGCTAATACTGCCCTGCATAAAGAGAAAATAACCAGGGATGAGGTGAGCTTTGTTTTAAAGGGATTTCTTCCCATGGATGGTATTGACACAAAAACCGGGGAAGTAATACTTACAAAGCATTATTCACTGTTTGATCATGAGAAGGAAAATGGAACAGGAGGAATAATCAGTGTATCAGGAGTGAAATATACTACTGCCCGGGATGTAGCTGAGAAGAGTATAAAACAGGTGTTAAAGAAGCTAAATAAAAAGCCCACATCAATTGATCATTTCAATATGAGACTTTCCGGAGGCAATATTGACAGGTTTGATGATTTTTTGGCCTCTGCCATAAATTCATATGGGTCAGATTTCAGTGAAAAAACAATAAAACACCTGGTTCTGAATTACGGTTCAGCGTATGAAAAGATATGTAATATATGTACTGCAGATTCAGAATCGGGAAGACTGATCAAAGGATCAGATGAAGTTATACTGGCTGAAGTTCTTTATGCTGTAAGAGAAGAAATGGCTCACAAACTATCCGATGTGATTTTCAGACGTACTGATCTAGGAACAGCCGGAAATCCCGGAGATGGAGTTCTAAACGACTGTCTCCAACTTATGGGTAACGAATTAAATTGGGATAAAAGCAGAAAAGAACAAGAAACTGAACAAGTAAAAAATATGTATAAAACAGAGTAAGAGATTATGATATGAAGAAACAAGTATTAGTAACAGGGGCATCAGGGTTCACCGGAGGATACTTATGTAAGGCTTTGATAAATAAAGGGTATACAGTCAAAGGTCTGGTACTGCCAGATATTAATACAGAGGATCTGGAAAAGAGCGGAGTGGAAATTGTCATAGGGGATTTATGTGATAAAGACAGTTTGGTTCCTGCACTTAAAGGAGTGGAGAAGGTGTATCATATAGCAGCTGTATACCGGGAGCAGAATATTCCAGAACAGCTTTTTTTTAAAGTTAATGTAGATGGGACCAGGAATCTTCTAGAAGTGTCAAAATCTGAAGGAGTCCAACGGTTTATTCACTGCAGTACTGCAGGGGTTCAGGGAGAAATTGATAATCCTCCTGCAACAGAGGAACATCCCTATAATCCCGGGGATTACTATCAGGAATCTAAAATGAAAGGTGAAATTCTTGCCCTCAATTTTTTCAAAGAGCAGGGTCTCCCAGGAGTGGTATTCCGTCCGGTGGGAATTTACGGTCCCGGAGATACTCGTTTTCTTAAACTTTTTAAACATATAAATAAAGGAACTTTCCGTATGCTTGGTTCCGGAGAAGTTCTCTATCACCTTACCTATATAGATGATCTGGTGGAGGGCATCATATTAATGGGAAAAACCCCAAATATTGAAGGTGAAGTCATCACTCTGGCTGGAGCAAGGTATACAACCCTGAATGAATTGGTAGAAATCATTGCAGATGTACTTGGAGTGAAATCTTCCAAGACGCATATTCCGGTATGGCCGGTCTGGCTGGCAGGCGCAGTCTGTGAATTTTTATGTAAACCTTTTAACATTAATCCCCCCATTTACAGACGAAGGGTGGATTTCTTTTTAAAAGACCGTGCTTTTGATATTACCAAAGCAAAAAGCCTTTTAGAATACGATCCCAAAGTAGATTTGCATACCGGACTTAAGCGTACTGCGGAATGGTATACATCTCAGGGATTATTGACCTGATAATGATATAGTATCATTTAAGAACCATGTACTACTCTTTAATATAATGTGAAAAAAATGAAAAAAAAGACCATTGACATCCAGAAAGAACTTATTAAAAAGGGTGGAAAAGTAAAGAAATATCAGGATCTTATCCTTGGCCGAAAGAATATTCTGATCTTATTAAAATATGAACTTATTACTTCTTTCACTCAATCACTGCCCGGAGCTGTGGGATTATGGCTGAGAAGCAAACTGTATCCGAAGCTGTTAGGATTGGTGGGCGATAATGTTACTTTTGGTTCCGGAATTGTGATCAGACATCCTCATAAAATTTTTATAGGAGATAATGTTGTTATTGATGATAATTGTGTACTTGATGCTAAGGGGAGTGACAACAGAGGCATTTTTATCGGGGATGGAGTCTTTATAGGAAGAAATACAGTATTTAACTGTCAGAATGGAGATATAATTCTTGATAATGGAGTTAATATCGGATCAAATTGTATGATTTTTTCTGCCAGCAGAGTTAATGTGGGAGAAAAGAATTTACTGGCAGCGTATTGTTATCTGGTAGGAGGTACACATAATTTTCAGGATCCCCGTCTGCCTGTACTGGATCAGGGGCGCAGCTCACAGGGAATTGAAATCGGACCAGGAGGATGGCTTGGAGCTCATGTAACTGTATTTGACGGAGTACGGCTGGGTAAAAATGTCGTCGTAGGTGCTGGTTCAGTAGTATCCAGGAAACTTCCGGATTATTGTATTGCAGGAGGTAATCCGGTTACTATAATAAACAAAAGGAGAGTTGAGGAAATTCCATCCATAAAGAAGAAGGTAACAGTTGGTATAATTAACTACAACAATGAAAATGTGATTTTTGAGACTATTGAATCTGTCTTAAAACAGAACTATAACGCCATAGATGAAGTTGTTATAGTGGATAATTGTTCAACAGATAATAGTATCAATCTTGTCAGGAAAAAATATCCTGATCTTCGGATACTTACAACCAAGAGCAACAGAGGGCCCAATCCTGCCCGGAATAAAATTCTGAAAGAGTCAGATTCAGAATTAGTCCTATTAATTGATGGAGATATTGTGTTGTCTGAGAATACAGTATCAGAATTAATAGATGCTTTTCGATTGTATCCGGATGCAGGGATCGCAACAGCTCAAATCAGAAGTTATGAAGATCATACTCATATTCAATACAATGGAAGTAATATTCATTTTGTAGGAGGAGCAATTGCAAATCCCTATGAGCTTGAAAAACCTTTTCGTGTAGGAGCTTCTCCGGGCGGAATAATGATGGTAGATAGGAAGAAAGCAGAAGAGATAGGATATTTTGATGAGGATTTTATTTTTGGCTGGGAAGACGGAGACTTCAGTTTCAGAATGACTATATGCGGGTATCCTTGTCTGGTTGTATCTAAAGTTCATGTGTATCACAGGCAGGGGAAAAAAGGTATTCGCTGGGTAAAGTATCAGGTGAGAAACCGGATATGGTTTATTTTTAAAAATTATAACTGGAGGACAATTATAATTTTATTACCGGCTATCATATTCTATCAGATATGGGTATTCGGTTTCTTTCTAATACAGGGGAAAGGGCTTGATTATATAAAAGGAATATTTTCAGTATGTAAAGGATTGCCTGGTATACTTAAAAAACGTCAAAAAATCATGAAAATCAAAAGCAGACCGGATAAAAGAACTCTTCGGGGCAGGGGAATAAATATGGTTGGAGAAGCCGGAGATAAATTGTATGTTCGAATAGCAATAAAACTATTAAACATTACTATGAAAATATATTGGCTGGGAGCGAAATGGTTCATAAAGTAACAAATAGCGGTAAAATAAATGTGATGTTTTTTATTTCCAGTTATGGATTGGGAGGATATGAAGGAGTTCTGAAAAATTTAGTTGATAATTTTGACAAAAAAGAATTCAATATCACTGCCGTTCTTTGTTATCCCTTATATACTTCAAAAAATTTATCTGCAAGGATGAGGGAAAAGTATTTCAGATTTTTAGATTGGAAAGATGTAAAAAGATATGTAATTAAGATAAGATCTCCTTTTCATATACATGTTATATTAAGACTGGTAAACATTCTGAAGCAGCAAAAAATAGATGTATTATTTTTTTTTGCATTAGGGATGGGAACCTTTATTGCACCGATAGCCGGTATTATTGCCCGTATTCAGGTACTTATCAGAACTGATGCAAATCTACTTCATGGATTATATCCTCCGGTTTTTAAACCATTAGATAATCTATTATTAAAATATGTTGATAAAATTGTTTTTCCGGCAGACTATTTAAAAAATGAATATATGAAAAATTTTGATATTGAGGAAAGTAAACTTACCAGAATTTACAACGGAGTGGATCTGTCAGTATTTTCGAAAGAACAAAAAACCAGTCAGATCAGGAATGAATTAGGTATTGATAAACAATATAATATAATAGGCATTATTGCGAATCTCACTCCGGTAAAATCACATAAGATCCTTATACATGCTTTTCCTGCGGTTGTTAAAAAGCGCCCACAGACAAAATTGTTAATCATTGGTGAAGGTCCCCAGGATGATGAACTGAGGCAGTTGGTTTCACAGTTAAATCTTGAAGATCATATTATATTTCTGGGATACAGATCCGATACTGCACAGTTAATATCAATATTTGATATAGGTGTACTGTGTTCCATGAGTGAAATACATCCGGTGGCATTGTTAGAAATTATGGCATGTGGCGTTCCTGTTATTGCTCCTGCAGTTGGAGGAATACCGGAAATAGTTCAACATGAAGAAAATGGTCTTCTTTTTTCAGCAGGAAAATCAAATGAACTGAGTCAGCATATAATCAGATTACTGACAAATAAAAAAGAAGCAAAAATGTTTGCTAAAAAAGGGCAGATGTTTGTAAAGGAGCATTTTTCATTACAAAAAATGATAGTTAACTATCAGAATCTTATTATGGACATGTATCAAAATAATGAATGATAATAACAGAAATATCTCAAACAGTCAGAAACTGGTTGGCAATACTTTATTGAGCAGTATATCCGAGATGTCATTGGTTTTTAGTTCGGTATTCTTTATACTGGCGGCTCGTTTTCTGGGTGATACTCTTCTGGGAATGTTCAATACAGCTATTGAATTTGTAGGATTATTTGTATTTCTGGTAGTCTTTGGCTTCAATTATTCTATCACCAAAGTTGTGGTACGTGACAGAGAACAAATGCCTAAATATGTTGTTAATGCCTTATTCATACAACTGCTTGTAGGGTTTGTTGTTTTTGGGATCTGTATTTTAGTAGCATATTTTTTAAAAACCAAGTATCCATTAAAGGTTCGTTACGTGATAATGATTGTTTTTGCAGCGGAAACCTTCAGATCATTTAATTTTACATTGCGCACTTCGTTTAAAGCATTGGGAAAATTCAACTATGATGTGATTGCAGTTGTTTCTGAACGTTCATTCTTAATGCTGGTTGGGGGATTTTTGTTAATAAAGGGAGCAGGATTGTTTACTGCTGCTGCTATACTTCTGGCCGGAAGAGTGATCAGTTTTAGTATACTAGTGGGATTTCTTGGCAAGTCTGAAAAATGGAGGTCACCGCGTCTGGAATGGGCTACCTGTACTATGCTGATTAAGGAAAGTATAATTTTTATTACTCAGACTGGTATCACTAAAATATATGAACATGCTGATGTTGTAATGATTTCTTTAATGAGAAAATTTGAGGAAGTAGGATGGTACAGTTTAGCCAGAAGGATACTAAAAGTATCCTGGTTTGTACCGGATATTATTACTTCAGCAGTATATCCTGAATTAAGTTCGCGGCATTTGGTTTCCAGAAGACTGGTATGCAGGTTATTTGACAGATCTTTTAAATATATTTTAATGATTGCTATTTTGATTACCATGGGTGTGGTATTATTATCCGAAATAGTAATTATCGGTCTTGTGGGAAAAGAATATGTTAATTCAGTCATTGTTCTCATACTTTTAGGAATTGCAATTCTTCCCTCTTATTTACGATTTCTCTTTGGCACTACCTTAATAGCCATAAATAAACAAAAATTAGTTATGATAATCATTATTTTCAGAAGCATTTCAAACATAGTTCTGAATTTAATCTTTATAGGTCTCTATGGTTTTATAGGAGCAGCAATTGCAACAGTGAGTACAGAATACTTGTCTTTAGTCATATTTATAGTATATTTAAAGCAGGAGAATATTATACATATTGGTCAGCTGAAATTTATTTATAAACCTTTTGTTGCAGTATTGACAGTGATTCCTTTATATTTTGTTTTAGATTCATTAAATGATATATTAAAAGCATTAATAATGATAGTAGTCTATGGTGCTGTGGTTCTTGTATTGAAGTTTTTTGATTCTGAAGAAATTGCTGTATTTAAAGAATTTATCACAAATAAACTAATAAAAAAGAGACAGTCAAGATGATTTTTGGTGTTACTGGAAATTTGCTGAAAAATAAATATAAAGACAGAGTCAACAGGTTACTTTCAGAAAAAGATACTGAAATCTCCAGAATCAGCTTTTCAGAAATGGATATTTATTATAAAGGTAATGACTCTGGTAACGATATGCAGCAGGTGAAACAGAAAGATACTGGTTTAGTTATTAATGGAGAGCTTTACAAGTGTAAGGGAACAGAAAATACTACTAAAGGAGTATTGAGTTTATATAAGAAAAAGGGGATTTCTTTCTTAGAATCATTAAATGGTTCATATATACTGGCACTATCTGATGCTCGTAATAAGCAGGTCATTATAGCTTCTGATAAGATGAATACGCAATCTATATTTTACAGTTTTGAGGAAGATGGCCTGATTTTTTCTTCTGATTTAAAATTTTTAGCTCATTTTTTACAAAGAACTGTACATATTGAACCTTTGGCGCTTATGAAATATTTAACGTTCTGTTATAATCCCGGAAGTCAGACATTTTTTCAGGGTATTCAGCGTTTACTCCCGGGTTATTTTCTTTTCTGGAGCAAGGAAGGAGGACAAAAAAAGAAATACTGGAGTTTGTCCTTTAGTTCCCAGACAGAGGAAAAAACAGAAAAAGTGGGGGAGACTATACGGGAGAAACTTACTGAGGCAGTCAGAATACGAGCAGATCGAAGAAAAAAAATTGGTGCATTCTTGAGCGGCGGGTTAGATTCTTCCAGTATAGTTTCTCTGCTTTCTTCCTATACTAAACAGAATATTCCTACCTATTCCTTCCGGTGTAAGGGTAAATCCTTTGATGAATCTTATTATGCCAGGATGGTTTCAGATCACTGTAAAGCTCGATTTAATTTAATTGAGTACTCTCCTGAAGATGTACTAAAAGCTGAGAACATGGTAGAGTTAATGGATGAACCTTTCTGTGATGTTGGTATTAATATAGCAACATATCTTTTAAGTGAAAATGCAGCAGGAAAGATTTCCAGTATTTTTACCGGAGACGGAGGGGATGAATTATTCGCCGGGCATCCTGTTTATGTTGCTGATAAAGTAACTAAAATGATTCATTGGATACCGGAGGCAATATTAAATTCGTTTTTCAGGTTTGGAAGAAGTTTAAAGGATTCTGAGAAGAAAAAAGATGTACGGGTGAAATTTAAGAGATTTTCTGAAAGTTACCGATATCCCGAAGAGCTGGGTACACATCGATGGAGAGTATATTATAACCCTTCAGATCTAAAAAGACTTTTAGTACAGGGGTGGTGGCATGGTGAAAACCCGGAGAATATATTTGAAGATATAATACAGTTTAATAAGCAGACAGATGGGAAAGATATACTGAGCAGATCCCTTGCTTCAGACTATCAGACTGTTGTACAGTTTTATTTAAGAAGAATGACTATAGCCAGACGCATGGGATTACAACCCAGGATGCCCATGCTTGATCCTGATCTGGTGAGCTATTGTGCGACTGTACCCTCAAAATTGAAAATAAAAGGCTTTTCAGATGTAAAGTATATTGAGAAAATTGCAATTGAACCACTGTTGCCAAGAGAAGTTGTATACCGGAAGGATAAACTGGGGCACAGCATCCCTTTGAAAAATTGGTTGATTGACAATGCTCAAGTTAAGGAATTTGTGTATGATTTGATTTCTGAGAATACCATCAGATCGCGTAATTATTTTAATCCTGAATATATTAATAGAATGAAGGAGGATCATCTCAACAGAGTACGAAATAATTCGCATCGCCTCTGGGCCCTGGCTGTTCTGGAACTCTGGCTGAAGTCTCTTGAACATTAATAGTCCAAAATTTAAACATGAGAAATAAATGTTCAGAAATCATTATTAACTATAGTTCACTATATGAAAAGAAAAAATGAGTATAAAAAAAAATCTCTCTCAGTAGTTATTCCTCTCTATAATGAGAAAAAAAATGTTGTTCCTCTTTTTAAAGCCTTAAAAAAGGTGTTGCTGAATATGAAAAGAGAGGTGGAAATAATTTTTGTGGATGACGGCAGTAAAGACGGAACCAGAGAGGTTTTAAGAGAGATAGCACAGAAAGAAAATATAGTGAAAGTTATTTTTTTACGGAAAAATTTTGGTCAGTCAGCTGCCCTGGATGCCGGATTTAGAATCAGCAGCGGAGAAATTGTAGTGACTATGGATGGTGATCTCCAGAATGATCCGGAAGATATTCCTATGATTATAGGAAAAATTGAACAAGGGTATGATGTTGTCAGTGGTTGGAGAAAGGACAGAAAAGACAAGCTTCTTTTCAGAAAAATACCGTCTATAATTGCTAATAAGATAATATGTTCAATTACCAAAATCAAACTTCATGATACAGGTTGTGCATTGAAGGGGTACAAGAAAGAAGTAATTGACGGGATACGGCTGTACGGCGAACTGCATCGGTTTTTACCTGCTTTAACCAGAGTGGAAGGAGCTACAATTACTGAGGTTACAGTGAGACATCATCCCAGAAGGTTCGGAAGGTCAAAATATAATTTAACCAGAACTTTCAGAGTATTGATGGATATGGTGTCATTACGTTTTTTTATTAAACATTTACGCAGTCCGTTGGGGTTTTTTGGTAAGATCGGCATGCTGATAACTATGGCGGCGTTGATTGGTGCTGTATGGTGTGGATTTCAAATAATTGGTAAAAATATAAGTATTATTAATCTTAATGTACCTCTGACAGTAGTTTTTCTACTCTTAGTTGCTGGATTTCAATTTATTTTTTTAGGACTTATCGCCAGTCTAATTGTAAAAACCGGGGAGAGAAGTGGTTTTACCTTAAGTCCTTTTGTTTTGAATATAGATGAGGACAAGAATGAAGATAAAAAATAAAATAATTAAGGAAGAGAAAATTTCTTATATTGTTTCTGTTTATAATATTGAAGATAAAGTGAATAATCTGTATGATTCTTCCAAAAAAATGCTTGAAAATATGAATGTTAACTATGAGATGATTTTTGTGGATGACGGAAGCAGTGATGAAACTTGTCAACATTTGCAGTCTATCTCGGAAAATGACAAGAATGTAAAGATTATACGTATGCGTTCATCATTCGGGGAAGCCTGCGCTCTGGATGCCGGAATAAAGTATTCTGTAGGGGGAAGAATAATTTTTTATAGTGGCCGGGTAAATATTAATATTGATGATATTGAAAAACTTGTTAAAAAGCATTCTTCGGGATATGATCTGGTGGTGGGGTGGCGTTCTCCCAGAGAAGATTCCCTGTTAAATCGGTTGGTTTCATTTTTATTTAATAAATTGGTTGGTCTTTTTTCCGGTTGCAGAATACATGATATAAATAGTGGAATCTTTGTCTCTTACCGGTATGTATTTGATAATATATCTTATTATGGAAATCTCTACAATTTTATACCTGTTCTCTCACTGCAGCAGGGATATAAGATTTCGGAAGAAAAAGTAGAACAGGTTCCTGGATCCTACCGGACTTCACGAAATCCCAAAGAATATTTACGCAGGGTATTGGATATAGTAACAGTGTTCTTTTTAACAAAATACTCTAAAAAACCAATCCATTTCCTTGGTTTCGTAGGAACTATTTTTATTGTATTAGGTATGATAATCGAACTCTATCTTTTCTTTTACCGAATTTTTCTAATTGGCCCCATCGCAGGCAGACCGCTGTTAATTTTAGGTGCTCTGTTATTGGTTATTGGAATTCAGATGATCTCTATCGGATTAATTGGTGAAATGATAATATTTACTCATGCAGGGGAAATAAAAGAATATAATATCGAAGAGATTATTGAGTAATTCATACGTTTTTACACTATAGCCAATAAAAGTCAGTATATTAACTATAAAAAAAGAGAGTTAAATAATGTCAGATTTCCCTTATCACCTCCTTGAGCGAAAAAAGGTTTTAATAACAGGCGGACTTGGATTTATCGGAAGCAGTATAGCTCTCCGTTGCAGGGAGTTAGGGGCTGAAGTCACGATTCTGGATGCCTGTCTGGAACCCTATGGATGGAATTTTGCCAATATTGAAGATATCACAGACGAGGTAGATTTTATTAAAGCTGATATAAGAGACCAAGAGCAGGTTGAAAAATTGACAGCAGATAAGGATTTAATATTTCATATGGCAGCTCAGGTGGGCAGGGAAATTTCTATGGAAGAGCCTAGGAAAGATACTGCCATTAATTGTTTTGGTACATTGAATCTTCTGGAATCTATACGAAACATGTCACACCCCCCTAAAGTAATTTATGCCGGCTCACGCGGACAGGTAGGAGAACCAAGGTATCTGCCGGTAGATGAAAAACATCCTGATAATCCCACTGATATTTATGGAATAAATAAATTAGCAGCAGAAAAATATATTATGCTGTATCACTGGGTATATGATATTCCGGCAGTGTCTTTACGGTTGAATAATGTCTATGGTCCCCGATGTCAGATGCACGCAGGTTTTTACGGTATATTAAACTGGTTCATGTCGAATTGTATGCAGGATAAACCAATCACAGTATATGGCAAAGGAACTCAAACCAGAGATTATGTATATATTGATGATACTGTAGATGCTTTTATCCGAGTGAGTCTGAGTGATAAGACGAATGGTGAGATTTTCTATGTTGGTTCCGGGGTTGAGACAGTATTTATTGATATGGTCAATGAGATCATCCGAACGGTCGGAAAAGGTGAAATTAAACATATTCCCTTTCCTGAGTCCAGAGAAAAGATAGATATCAATAAATTTGTTGTAACTTATGAAAAACTCAAGAAATTTGTTGAATGGGAACCGACAACAGATTTAAGAGAGGGTATAGGAAAGACATATGCATTTTATAAAAATAATTTACATGAATATTTAAAATAGTAGAGATAAAGCTATATTAAATTAAATATGTAGGACAATATTATGAAGTTAATTATTCAAATACCTTGTTTTAATGAAGAAGAGACGCTGCCTTTGACGTTAAAAGACATTCCCCGTACGTTTAAAGGGATAGACACTGTTGAAATACTAGTCATTGATGATGGCAGTACAGATAATACTTTCGAAGCTGCCAGAAAAGCAGGGGTTGATCATATTGTTCAGCATACACATAATAAAGGATTAGCTCAAAGTTTTGCTACCGGTTTAAAAGAAAGCCTGCTCCGGGATGCTGATATTATTGTTAATACTGATGGAGATAATCAATATGCAGGGAAAGACATTCAAAAATTAATTGATCCCATTATAACCGGAAAGGCTGATATCGTTATTGGTGACCGAGAAGTCATGTCTGTTGAACATTTTTCATTTATTAAAAAGTGGCTTCAGCGTATGGGCAGTTGGGTGGTCCGTCAGCTTTCCGGCACAAATATACCGGATGTTACCAGCGGATTTCGAGCAATAAGCAGAGAAGCAGCATTACAGATTAGTATTTTGTCAAAATTTACCTATACTCTGGAAACAATAATACAGGCCGGAAAGAAAAATATGTCAATAACGCATATTCCAGTCAAAACCAATGAAAAATTACGACCTTCCCGACTCTTCAGCACTATCCCTGTCTATTTAAAACGATCTCTGGGAACAATTCTTAAAGTATATACACTTTATACACCATTAAAAGTTTTTTCCATCATTGGAAGTGTAATTTTCGGCATTGGATTGATTATTTCTATACGGTTCCTATATTTTTATATTACAGGTGACAGCAGCGGGCATATTCAGTCTTTAATTCTTTCTGCTGTATTTATGATTGTAGGGTTTCAGATTTTTGTTATTGGGCTAATGGCTGAGTTAATAGCTACCAACAGAAAATTTTTAGAGGATATAATTTATCAAGTTAGAAAGATAAATTTATCCATGAAGAAGAGGAATGAAAAAAAAGAAAAATAAAAATATAATTAAAATATGTTATATTGCAGGCAGGGAAGCCACGTATACAAGAACCAGGACGATATTAGAAGCACTTAAAAATAATGGATATGATGTTATCTCCTGCTTGCCTGTTGATAAGTCTTTTTTTCATTATCCTTTGCTTCTGTGGCATTTTTTTTGGAAACATAAAGATTGTCAGCTTATTATTGTTGGTTTTTATGGCCAGTTGCTTCTGCCCTGGGTAAAACTTTTTACTAATAAGAAAATACTGTTTGATCTTTATGTATCAACCTATGATACCATGGTGTATGATCGAAGAGTCACTGCCTCCAATACACTTTTAGCTAAATGGTTTCGTTTTTCTGATCGCTTATCAATGAGACTGGCTGATAAAATTATTCTGGAAACCAGGGATCATATTGATAATTATGCTGAAAAATTTAAAGTTTCTAAAGAAAAATTCTTTCATATATTTCTGGGATTAAATGAGAGTTTATTTATTCAGGATAAAAAGGCTAAAAAGAAAAAAAGTAGTTTCCTGGTTCATTTTCATGGTGAGTATGCGCCTTTCCACGGAGTAGAGTATATCCTTGAAGCTGCAGATTTATTACGTAACGAAAACGTCTGTTTCAGAATAATTGGTACTGGCATAACCTATCAAAAGAATATGGAATTGGCGGCCAGGTTGAAACTTACTAATGTTGAATTTATAGATGGGGTTCCTTATGAATTGTTATCGGTTAAAATGTCTGAAGCTGATTGCTGCTTGGGATTCTTTGGTATTAATCCCAGAGCTGAAAGAATATTAACCAATAAAGTGATTGAAACCTTAGCAGTGGGTAAACCGCTTATCACCGGGCATAATCAGCCTGTACAGGAATTACTGGAGCATAATAAAAATGCTTTACTTATTAATAGAGGTGATCCTGGGGCATTAGCAGAGGCAATTTTACGGTTAAAAGAAAATCCATCATTAAGAAAAAAAATTGCAGAAAATGGCCATGTTGTTTTTAAGAAGAACTGTTCATTGAAAGTGTTTTCTCAAAAATTAAAGACAGTAATTGAAGTGCTAATATCCGAAGATAAACAGAGATGGTTTAAATAATTTTTTTTGTCACATAAGTAAAACCGAATGCTTTAATGAGCTGAGAATTTGAAGTATAATACATACATAGAGTTTTATGTATAGAAATAATTAGATAAAAGTCTTAATAAAAGTGAGGAATGCCGTAATATGCTTCATAAACAAGAAATATTCTGTTCTGTAATCATCCCCAGTTATAATTCCAAAAACAAGATCTGTAAGACACTTGACGCTTTGAAAGAGATGGAAACTGAACATGCGCATGAAATAATTGTGGTGGATTCTTCTGCTGATGAAACGCCGGATATTATTAAAAAAAAGTATCCCTGGGTAAAATTAATACATCTTGAAGAACAAACCTATCCTGGATCAGCCAGGAATTTGGGTATAAGACATTCCCGGGGAAATATTATTGCATTTCTGGATTCCGATTGCACTGTTATTAAAGAATGGCTGGATATAATAGTTGAAACTCATCTTACTCACCCCGACTATGCAGCAGTAGTAGGAAGTATAGGCAATGGTACTCCTTATAATTTAGTAGGGACTGCTTCTTATTTAATAGAATTTAATGAATGGACACCAAAAACTAAGAAACGTGAAATAGATTATATTCTGGGCGGTAATGTCAGTTATAAGAAGGAGATTATTATGAAACACAGTCTTTCTTATACTGATATTTTT
Organism: uncultured bacterium; assembly: GCA_964515295.1. GTDB lineage: Bacteria > Zhuqueibacterota > QNDG01 > QNDG01 > CAYUAG01 > CAYUAG01. The sequence goes on from CAZETW010000003.1 coordinate 37,187, forward strand.
CCTTCCGAGGATACGATCTTTGCTCAGGATCTTATTGCAAAGGGAGAGAAAATAATATTTATTCCGGAATTAATTGTATATCATGTGAATAATACTGATTTATCACATGTTTTAAGACATCAGTATGTGCTCGGCAATGCTTCTGCCAAAGCCAGGCGGGATAAAAATATGTTTGGGAATATAATCAGCAAATATAAAATTTTAATATTAGGTGTTCCTTTTGTTCGTTATGTTAGGGCTTTTATAAGGCTTTTAAAGCAGGATTTTATATTATTTATAATCTTTATTGTTATCTCTCCTCTTTATATTTTAGCAGTATTTTGCTGGGCAATTGGATATATGGGAAAAGATAAGTTTAAGCCTACAAAAATTAAAGTATAATGTATAATATATAATTTATTAAGCTCTTATTTATTCTTATCATCAAATGATATAGTATCAGTTTTATTTACCAGCCATATAGTAGAACCAGTAAAACAGGAATCCTGCCATAATAAAGATGCATTATTTTTCAGCCATGTATTAATATTTTCTTTAAATGGTGAATCTGGTAACAGTCCGTCTGTAGTAAAAATAAGGTTTTTAAATTGAGCAGACAGTGAGTCCATTTCAGAGGTGGATTCTATCTGTATTCTTCGCACTGTTGGATTATTAAAGGAAAGTTTGGATAAGTAATACCGAATACTGTAGTCTCCCCATTCAGGGATGGAAATAATGGTTGTGTTCTCAGAATTATATTCAGATATATATGATATTCCCTTTTCCCAGTCAGGTTTTTTTTGATTTATATAATAATAATAAAGAATATAAGAATTAATTGCGGTTAATAGTATTACAATTACTTTTATAGAGTTTGTGTGAGAAGCATGATGTATCTTAGTTTTTTTAAAACCGGCTGTTTTCCCCCAAAAATGTGAGATTATGTTGCCTAAAGAGACTGCAGAGCAGGTTAACAATAAAAGATAAGGAATAAGGAGAAATATCAGGAATCTGTAACCACTGCCGAAATAGATAACGAATGTACTCATCCAGCTCAGCAGTAAAGAAAAAAGTATTATATAACCGTTAAAAATAAATATTTTTTTGTATTTGTTCCATCCGGTTATCATGCCTGATATGATAAATAATCCCATAAAATATTTAATATATCTGTCTAAGAAGCAATGGGGAAGATCTACTGGATTTATTAAGTTTTTACCAAATATTAATATAAAATGAAGCGGATGTATACTGTGACGATATGAAGTAGATGCACTAAGCTTAGCAGAGGTTTGTTGAAAGAAAAAGAATGATTGCGGTATATGGCCAATAAAGATAATTAACAAGGAATAAAAGAACCATTTTTGATATTTAAAAGATGATTTTATGTTTTTTGTAAAGAGTAAATAAAAAATATATAAGGATATTTGCGAGGCAAGCAGAATCAGGGAAAAATAGTGGATGTAAAAATTAACTATGCTGACTCCTGCCCACATCAGCCAGTCATGTTTTTTCTGATATATCACAGCTTTGTAAAGGAATACAAAAGATACAAGAGATATCAAAAGAAAAAGTGAATAAACGCGTGCTTCCTGAGAATAACGAATATGAAAAACTGATACAGTAAGCAGAAGGGCTGCTATTATTGCTTCTTTTTTCCCGATGATACGATGAGTGAGAGAATAAAATAATGGAACAGCTGCAATACCACATAAAGCAGAAAAGAAGCGAAGTGCAAATTCAGATTTACTCAGTTTAACTATAAAGTGAATAATTAAATAATAGGTTGGGGGGTGAACATCCCACCCATAAGAGTTTTTTATGATTTCAGAAAAACCTAAAACCGCTCTGTAAAAAGTAATGGCTTCATCAAACCACAGACATTCTTTTCCTAAGTTATATAGTCTGAGGAAAATTGCTAAACCTAAAATAAGATAAAAAAGGATTGATTGTTTGTTTTTCATATATTTATTTATAAAAATTTTAATTTAATATAAATAAACAGAGTAGAAAAATCAAGTATGATTTCAGTATTTTCTTGACATTAATTATTATAATGTTAACTTTCAACTGTAGGTTCACAAGAAAGGGAAGAATTTTAATATTATATATACAATTTATAATGTTTAGATTGGGGATCATATATGAGATTATTTGTAAAGCCTTTCAAAAATACGGTTCCCTTTATTATTGTTGTACTTCTTCTTTTACTTCGGGCAGCATGGGAATATGTGGCTCCGGTGAATCCGGATGATTTCAAGGGCCTGATATATCTGAGAGATATAGTGTTTGTTTTTCCAGCTAGTTTAATATTAACTTACACACTGTTTATACATGTTGATTCCATAGTCTCTGAGAAAATAAACTATTTGGACTGGATTCAGAAGAGAAAACGGATAATAACATTTATAATGGCTGTGATAATTTTCTGCCTGTGTTTATTATTAAATATATTTGTCTATAAGACCTGTGCTCATATTGTGGATGAAGCAAATTATCTTTTTCAGGCAAAGGTTTTTGCATCAGGAAGGTTATGGGCACAACCTCCCGAACTTTCCAAAGAATTCTTTCACCTTCTTTATTTTGTCCAGACTCCGGATAAATGGTACGGTTCATTCTTTCCAGGTCAAAGCTTACTGCTGGCTTTAGGGATACTGTTAAAAATGCCTTTTCTGATCAATCCTTTTCTTACAGCTGTTCTTTTAATAACCACAGTTTGGGCAGGTCAAAAAATTTATTCGGCACATACCGGGATAATAGCAGGATTTTTTTTGCTGTGCTCTCCTTTTGTATTGTTTCAGGGGGCAAGTTATTTTTCACATATTCTCCCGGCAATAATTATTACTGTATTACTGGTATGGATTGCAAGGTTTGGAGAGTTTACTCATAAAAAATGTATTATCAGCGGATTAATAACAGGAATGCTTTTTCTCTTTCGTCCACTATCGGCATTTGTCATAATTGTATTTTTTTTATTTTATATTGTATTCCAAGTTATAAAAAATAAAGATTTCAATGTTAAGGTTGGTATCAATTTTCTGATTCTGTTCGGTATCGGATTGTTGCCGGGGATTATATTGTTGTTAGGATATAATTATTATTTAACCGGTCAATATTTTACCACACCTCATCAATTAGCGTTACCCAATGAAACCATGCGGTTTGGAATTCATTCATTAAAAAATACTTTAATTAATGTAACGGGACTTTCAGTTGATTTATTGGGATTACCCTTAATATCTTTGATTCCTGTTATTTTATTTTTTATTTCCCGCTGTCAATATTCAAAATTGTTTTTGATTTTCAGTGTTATGTACTGTATAGCATACAGTATATACCCGTATCACGGATTGAGTTACGGACCCCGGTTTTATTTCGAGCTGGTTCCCCTCTTACTTATTGGTTCTGTACAGGTATTGTTGAAAAAATGTACTTTTCCAAAGAGGAAATTAACCGGATTATTTTCATCTTTATCTAAAAATGCAATTATTATTACATTATTTATTACAGTTCCTGTTATTTCTTTTCTGGGTATAGTACCGTGGAGAGTTTCAGTATTTGTCAACAGGGGGGAATATTATAACATTAAAGATACTGTACAAAAAAAGGTTATACCTCCTGCAATCGTCTCAATAAAAAGTTCTGATAAAGAACGTATGATACCGTATTTGGCTGGTTTTCAACTAAATTCTCCAATCTGGAAAGGAAATGTTATATTTGTTCATTATTTACCAGAGAAAAAAGATGAAATAATGATGAAATATCCTGAAAGACGTCATTATATACTGGATATGGACAAAAAAATTGTTATTTCAGATACTTGATTTTATGCTGATATTTTAGTATATTTTAAATTATTTATATGTCTGAGACTGATTGCAGTGCATGAAAAAAGACCATTAATGGGGATTTCCCCAGGTAGGATAAAGGTTACTATTAGAAAAAGTTTATATTTTTAAATATATATTATATGAACATCTATCATATTATTATCTTTCCCAAGCTACTATTAATATTTTGCATCACAAAGAAAGGATTATTTTTTTAAAAATACTTAATTTAAGATAAAAACCAAATACATAATGAACCGGATAATATATAATAAATATTTTTCTAAGATTTATCACAAAATAATTGAGCATTGGGAAATGCTCATGTTTTTAATTATTGGTTTTGTGATTCGTTTATTCTTGACAAGATATCAGGAAGTTGTGTCATATGATGAAGTAAATTATCTTAAATTAGCTGTTTACGGAGCGATACATGGCATAATGAATGTTATGCATACATATTGGTCACCCTTTTATCCATTTATTATTGCTTTATTCTCCAAGATTTCGTCAAACTATGAGATCATTGCCAGACTTATTTCAGTATTCTGCGGCAGCCTGGTGATATTGCCTTTGTACAAGCTTGCACGATATCGACTGACAAAAAAAACTTCTGTAATCACTATTGCTATGATAGCCCTGTACCCTGCTTTGTCTTCATTGAGTGCTAAAATATTAACAGAATCTCTCTACATATTTTTGGGAATATCCGGAGTATTGGTTATCTGGAATTCTCTTACGAAAAAATCGCTTGGATTATCGTTTTGTGGCGGAGTTGTTTTTGGGATGACCTACTTGACTCGTCCTGAGGGGATAGGATTTATTATTATTGTGATAATGATCAATCTTATTCTTTTAATTAACAGTATGTTTCAGAGAAAGAAAAATAAGTATATTCAATTGGTGATTTTTTCTGTATTAGGATTTATAATAACTTCTTCACCATATTTATTATTCTTGCATCATAAAACAGGTGAATGGACCATAAGCGCAAAGCAAAAGTCTTTACAGCAGGCAGAGGCTGATGTATTTAAACATGAAAAAGAAGACTATCAATTCAGAAAACTTTCTGCTGATAATAAATCACTTCTTATTGATCAAATGTTTCATCTTGGAAATTTTATTACAGCAGAAGAAGAAAGAGGAGAGCCTGTAGTTCAGGTGACGTTATTTTTAATGGTCCAGAAATATATTAAAAATTTCCATGAATTAATTAATATGATAGTTCCTACCGTAATTCCGCTTACACTGGCTGTATTCTTAATTCTGGGTCTTTTCTGTCGGACAGGGGGAAAAGAGAAAATATTGTTTGATTTGTATCTTCTGAGCTTTATAATCTTTTTTTGGGGTATTGTTATCCCGCTTTTTCATATTAATTACCGATATTTTTTACCAATATTACCAATATGTTTCATCTGGATTGGTAAAGGCGTGGTTGTTTTTTATTCCTGGGTGAAGAATTTATTTCATAATCTTATCATATGGAAAAATAAGAAGTTATTTATTCAAATGATATCTTTATTATCAGTATTTCTTTTTATTTCTTTGTCGTATGTACCTGATTATATAAAATTTTTTACTGACAATACTGCTGCTGCCACCAGATGGGCAAAGCCGGTTGAATATAAAAGAGCTGGTTTATGGTTAAAGAATAACTGTACAACAACACCTGTTGTAATGAGCCATTATCAAATCGTAAGTTACTATGCCGGGAATTATGATATAACTGAATCGGTTAGTATCCCTTTCAACACTATTGATAGGGTGCTGGAATATGCTGAATATAGAAACGTAGACTATCTTGTTTTATCTGAAAGATATGTAAGACTGTTTCCTCTCATTGAAAATCTTTTTTATATGAAAAATATACCTGAGAAATTAAAGGTTGTGTATCATTTTGAAAGCAAAGCAGATTTGAGAGTAGTTATTTATAAATTAATGCATGATAAATGAGTTGTTAAATGAATTTTGATGTTAGATGGTTAATTGCTGTAATTATCTTAATTGTAGGCACAATATTTTTTGCCTTCAGCCGGAAAAAGGAAATCTTTTTAACCAGAGCATTGATTTTTGTCATGCCCTTTGCAATTGGGTTTTATTATATTGCAGTATCGAGGGAAGAAGATGCAATTAATGCCTGCGATGTGATACTCCTTTTTCTTTATATTTACTGGTTTTGGGAAACAGATGGATTTAAATCTCAAAAAATATATTTTGATAAAATATTTTATTTATATACTGCTGTCATTATATGGATATTACTTCCTACAGTTATTGTCATTTCACCGTCAAGTTTACTGTTTGCTGCTTTTATGTGGATAAAATGTTTATTACTTTTCTTTTATGTTTCCAACAGAGTGAAAACAATGGAGCATTTAAAAGCCATTATTGATATGCTGATTATTATGCTGTTTATACAGGCGTTGATAGGTACTTTACAGAAGATATTAGGGCATACCTTAGGATTAGGTTTTTTAGGGGAAAGATCAAGTGTTTATTTAAGGGGGTTTACCCAGGCACGTGCCAGAGGTACATTGGGATTTCCTAATAAATATGCTGCCTATATGATTATGCTGATGCCTCTCACAGTTACTATGTTTATATATTCAGAAAAAGGGATAAAAAAAATATGGTATTCACTTATTATTATTTTATCAAGTATGGGGTGGATCTTTTCTTTATCACGGTCTGCCTGGATAGGATTAGTCGGTGCTTTGGTAATAATATTTATTTTTATGACCAAAGCATCGAAGGTGAATTTAAAATCATTTTTACTGCTGTTGGTTATGGTAGCAATTATTTCTACAGTTATTATTTATTTTGCAGATCACGTTATGGGAAGGATCGAGATGACCGGCGACCAGCCCTATAGATGGATAATGATGAGAAAGGCTGTTGAGTTAATGGGTTCCCATCCTGTATTTGGGGTTGGATTATGGAATTATCAGTTCCATTCGTATGGAGAGTTCAGATACTGGCATGCGGTACATAATATGATTTTACGTCTGGGTGCAGAAATAGGAATTCCAGGATTACTAATATTTTTATCTATGTTATATAAAAATTTCAAAAATTGTTTAATGACATTAAAATTCAAAAACAGATATTTAGAATATATAACATTAGGAATAATGGGTGGATTACTGGCATTTCTGCTTGCGGCTTTGTTTAATCCTCAATTTCAGTCTTATCGTCATAAATTTTTATTTTGGTTTTTAATGGGATTGGCTGTGTCTGTTAAAAGAATTGGATTACATGAAGCATACTTAGAATTCAAGAAAAGAAAAAAGAATCAGGCTTTGCAGGATAAGTTACCTGGGTTATAAATTCAATATTTATATTCATTTATTATAGTATGGAGGTGTTTACATTGAAAATATTAATAACAGGCGGAGCAGGTTTTATAGGTTCTCATCTTTCAGAATCATTGGTTGAAAAGGAAGAAAATGTTACGGTCATTGATAATTTGTCCACAGGAAGATATGACAATATCAGACAATTAGTAGATCGTAAGAATTTTAGATTCATTGTAGATTCAATATTAAATATTGAAACTCTGGAAACATTAATTCAGGATTGTGATATAATATATCATTTGGCGGCTTCAGTGGGAGTAAAACGGATTGTATCGAAACCTGTGGATACTATTGAAACTAATGTTCTGGGAAGCCATGCTGTATTCAGTTTAGCAGCAAAATATAACCGGGAAGTGATTCTATTTTCTACTTCTGAAGTGTATGGGAAAAATCAAAATCTTCCATTTAAAGAGACTGATGATTGTATATTCGGAACAACTATGATGAGCAGATGGAGTTATGGATGCAGTAAAGCGGTGGATGAATTTCTGGGACTGGCATATCATAAAGAGCAGGGTCTTCCGGTAATTATTATTCGTGTTTTTAATATGATTGGTCCACGACAAACCGGAGTATACGGAATGGTTGTACCAACATTTATCAGACAGGCACTTTCAGGTATGCCTATTACTGTTTATGGAGATGGTACCCAATCCAGGTGTTTTACCTATGTGCAAGATTTGGTTGATACAGTTATAAAATTTCCAAAAAGAAGAGAATGTGTCGGCAATATATATAATATCGGGAGTGAAGATGAAATATCAATTAATGAGTTAGCTGAGAAAATCAAGAAAAAAATTCGCTCCAAATCTGAAATTGTTTATATACCCTATGAAAAAGCCTATGAGCAAGGATTTGAGGATATGAACAGAAGAAGACCGGATATATCAAAGATAAAAAAAGAATTTGGTTTTGAACCTAAAGTTAATTTAGATAAAGCTTTAGATTTGATTATTGAGTATCAAAAGAAGGCAATAGCTTAATATCTTGATCGATTAAAGGGGGTTAAAAACATGTTAAAAGACAAAAAAGTAACATATAAACATTTTTCAATAATACTTTTAATACTATTACTGTTGATTGGTGGATTCTTGAGATTATGGAATTTAGGTGAACGTAGTTTATGGGTTGATGAAGTAAACACCGTATTTGCTGCTCAGTCAATGAAAGATACAGGTGTGCCTGAACATCCATCCGGTGTGATATATAACATAACTCCCTTGTTTACTAAGTGTGTATCATTAATCTATCAGGTATTGGAAGTTGATGAGGCTTCTTCACGCATACCTTCAGCAATTTTCGGGATTCTTGCAATTATTTTGGTTTTTTATTGCGCAAAAACTGTTTTTAACAGGAGTGTAGGGTTATTTTCAGTATTTTTAATGACATTTTCTCATTTTGAAATAGGATGGTCCAGAGTTTCAAGACCATACACCTTGTTGCAGGTTTTTACATTATTGGTAGTGATATTTTTTATTAAAGGATTTGAGAATCCAAAATATAATCGAAAAAATTTTAACAATGTAATTTCGAAGCAAAATAAATTTAATCAGTTAAGAAGTTCACTGGCACATTTACAAATTTCCCCTCTCTGGTTATTACTATTTATTGCTGTTTTGGGCTATTCATATTTAGAAATCAATGATTTAATGGTATTTGTTGCAGGTGGTTTTTGTGTTTATATTTTTTTTATGAGTTTAGTGGGATTGTATTGGAAAGAAAGGTATAAAAAAATTATAAATAAATATTCTGTTTGTTCTGCAGTAATTATTCTGCTTGGAGTGATTTATTTTTTGTTTTCTCAGGGTCTACAGAATGACATCAATTTTTTTCTGGGATATACTCCTCCCTGGGCAGTAGAATCATCACCAGTAACTGACAATTTGTATTTATTTAATTTTTTAATATCCAGTATGAAATTTCCTATAGCTGTATTTTTTTTCCTTGGCTGCGTACAGCTGATGAGTCACAGAAATCGTTTAGGCTGGATATTATTGTGGGTATTTATAGTGCCGCTTTTTTTGTTATCCTTGGTATTTACTCATAGAGCACCCAGATATTTATTTTTTGTTTATCCGTTTTTTCTTATTATAAGCAGTTACGGATTTATTAATATTGTACAAAATGAGTTCGAAATACTGAAAAAAGATTTAATTTTTAAATACAAATGGTTACAATACTGTATTATCTTTGCCTTTTTTATAATATTCTTGATATCTCCCTGGTTTCGATTCAGTTTGAAGATTCCATTTCAAGGTGATGGTGTTACAAACGGAGCCGTCACCACGGATGAATGGAAGGAAGCAGCTGGAATAGTTAAGTATAATATGAAAATGGATGATATAGTAATAACGAGTCTCCCTCAGGTTGCATATTATTATAATGTAAAATCAGATTATGGTTTGAACTGGATCAATCTTAATCGTGCTGAAATTCAGTCTTTTAAAAATGATACAGGTCACTACATTGATATTTATGCAGGTATACCATGTATAGCATCTTTGGATGAATTAAAACAAATTGTGGAATCAAATGAACGGGGATGGATTATTATTACTCAATATCATTTTGAACATACTAAAGTAATTCCTGAGGAGGTAAGAGAATACATAGAAACAGAATTTAACGTAGCATATAGGACAAAAAAAGGAACAATTTTAATCTATTTATGGAAACCAAATTCGGAATAAAAATAATAGGAAATATTTTACATGAATAATAAATTGAAAAAAAGAAAAGGAAAAGTGTTTGTTACCGGTGCATCTGGTTTTGTTGGATCACATATTGTTGACCGGCTTGTGGATGAAGGCTATGAAATTGTAGTATTAGTACGACCTACCAGTGATATCAAAAATCTGAAAAAACCTGGCATTCATATGATTACTGGCGATATTCGTGATGAAATAATATTATCACAAGCTGTAAAAGGAGTTGATACTATTGTTCATGCTGCAGCTACATTTGTGGGTGATTGGGATAATCATTATGAAATAAATGTCAAGGCAACCAGAACTCTGTTGGAAAAGGCACGTCTGGCAGGAGTTAAAAAAGTTATCCTTATTAGTTCCATTAGTATATACCCGTTATCAACCATAAAAAAAGGGCAGGGTATATCTGAGGATATGGGATATGAAGAAAAAGATCTGAACAATTATTCAAGATCTAAAATTGAACAGGAAAAGATTGTAAAAGAATATCATAAAGAATATGGAATAAAGTATTCAATCATTCGTCCGGGTTCTATTTATGGACCCAGAGGACCACTGTTCCCAGCTATGACCGGTCTTGCTTTAGGGAACAGTCGAATTGCCCTGATTGGAAGAGGTAAAAATCCTGTTCCTTTATCCTATGTTGAAAATGTTGCAGATGCTGTTTTGCATTGCATCGAAAAAGAAAATACTGACACCAAGATTTATAATCTGGTTGAAGATACCTTACTTACTCGTAAGGAATATCTTAATGCCATAAGAGAAAAAGTTGATCCGGATTTATCAGTTATTAAAATGCCCTATATCTTATGGTCAATATTAAAATTTTCACTCAGAACTGTTTTTGGTCTAATGGGCAGGAAGGCGCCATTAAGTGATTTAAATTTAAAAACTTATTCTATGAGATTAAATTTTTCTACAGACAGATTTAAGAGTGATATACGAAGCAGACCTTATATAGCTTTTGATGAGAGTATTAACAGAACTTTACATTGGTATAAGAGCAAACGGACACCCAAGCGTTCAACCGGACTGGCGGAACACTATAAAGTTGATATTCCCACCACAAAAAAGCTAAAAATCGGAATAGTAGGATGTGGGGGAATATCCATTGAACATTTATCTGCACTCCATAAAATGAAAAATGCTCAATTAACTGCTCTTGTTGATGTGAATCAGGAAGTTCGCGAGTACATGGCAAAAAAGTTTAATGTCAGTAATACCTTTGCTAATGTTGATAAGATGCTTTCCACAATGAAGCTGGATGCCGTACATATTATTACACCTCCTCAAACTCATAAAGACATAGCAATTAAAGCTATGAATAAAAAATGTCATGTATTCGTTGAGAAACCTATGGCAGTTGATGCTGAGCAAGCACGTACAATGATGCAAGCTGCCAGAGAAAATAATGTAAAATTATGTGTTGATCATAATATCCTTTATGATGAGGTGATGATTGATGCCCGGAAAATACTGGCAGATAATATTATTGGGGATATTGCTTATGTGGAATGCTGGTTTGGAACTGAATTTAATCCTTACGGACCCTACGGGAATAAAGATCATTGGGTATATGAACTCCCGGGGTTATTATATCAAGATTTTATTGTCCATCCTCTCTATCTCTTACTGGATATAATGGGTGAAGCTGAGTGTAAGAATGTTTCATCCAAATATATCCGTTCAGTTCCTTATATGGACAGCGATGAGCTGATTGTTACTTTGGAAAATAAAGAACAATTCGGAACTTTGCATTTATCCAATGCCGTTTCTCCCCGGTATCAGTTTTTACATATTTATGGAACAGAGGGCACGTTAAAAATTGACTTTCTGAATAAGTTTACTTTTGTTGATAAAGGCATCTCTATGTTACCCAAGACCATCAATCGCTGTATGACCAGCCGAAAACTTGGTTCACTATTAAAATCAAGTGCAAGAAAAAATTTGTTCCAGGGATTAACTGGTAAATTCAGTCTTTGTACGGGGATTGACCGGTTAATACAGCTTTTTTATCGAAGTATTTTACTGGATGAGCAAGTACCTGTATCCGGAGAAGAGGGGCTTCGATCTATGGAAATAATGGATAAAATCTGGCACCACATTAAATGTTAATTCGTGGAACATTTTTGATGGTCATAGGCCAGGCATCTTTTATGCTTGCGTCCTTTGCAATTAATTTCGGGCTGGCACGTTTACTGGGTCCTATTCATTACGGCACTTTTGGTCTGGTTATGTCTATTTTAGTAGCAATAGAACGGTTAGTGGTAACCGGAATACCTGAAATGATGCAGAAGTATGGCGGTGAAAGACCTGAGAGCATGTATATCCTTCAACAGAAAATGTTCCTCAGACAGCTTTTTTATAGTGTTATAATTTTTGGTGTTTTCTGGCTGGTGACGCCCCTGGTCTCGAAATTTTTTGCAGATAAAACCCTTACATTCTATTTGCGCATTGCATCTTTCGATATTATATTTTATGGTTTATATAAATTTTATCTGGGGATGCAGAATGGACTGCATCGTTTCAATCATCATGCATTGATGGCCATTACATATTCAGTTTCAAAAGTATGCGCTGTTTTTGGACTGGTTTTATCAGGATTATCACTGACAGGTGCCCTGATAGGTAATGCTTTAGGTTCTGTAGGCGGTCTTATTCTGGGAATCATTATAACTCGTTTGCCCAGGGTTGAAGGTAAATGGGGCCATATTCCTTATTGTGAATTTATAATACCCAATATTTTATATTTTGTAGGTTTATTTTTATTCTTTTGTATTGACCTTTGGTTTGTAAAGTATTTTTTAGATAAATTAGAAGTCGGGTATTATGTTTCTGCTTCAGCATTATCAAAAGTGCCTTACTTTACTTCTATAGCATTATCTGCGGCCTTGCTACCATCAGTCTCATTTGCTACCAAAAAACAGGACAGGCAACGGGTTCATGCATTAGTACAACAGTCATTACGGTATATTTTTATGGGGCTGGTGATTATAAATATTTTTTTTATAACCATGCCGTCTTCGCTAATACATATAGTTTTTGGTGCTGAATATTCCGGGGCTGCTGAGGTACTGCCAATATTGGGAATAGGACTTTCATTTTTAACATTTTTTGCTGTGATGAATACTATTTTAATGGCTCGTAATCGAATGAAAAATATATTTATCATTACTTTCTTTGTCATTATTATTGATGTTGTGTGTAATTATATTTTAGTACCCAGATATCATTTAATGGGAGCAGCTGTTTCGACTTCCATAGCAGCAGTTATAGGGACCCTGCTCAGCGGTATTAATGTGTTTTGGGATTTGAAAGTTTTTTTTCCTTTTCTTTCTTTCTTGCGTATAAGTGGAGTGGCTGCGGTTGTTTTTATACTTTCTTTATTTATTCCGGAACAGGGAATCTGGGTAGTCATAAAAATATTAAGTGTACCGGCTGTTTATTTTTTACTGCTGTGGGTAATTGGTGAACTTACAGAAATTGATTTTCGCCGGTTAAAAGAAATTATACCAATAAAAGATTTTAAATAATTAAAGGAAATGTATGAAAATAGCTTTATTAGGAACCCGGGGAATTCCTGCAAATTATGGAGGTTTTGAAACATTTGCTGAAAATCTATCCACTCGTCTGGTGAAGCGCGGACACAGTGTGACTGTGTATGGTCGTTCTTCTTATATAGATAAAAATCAGACATGTTATAAAGGAGTGCGGATTAAAGTCTTACCTACTATCAGTCATAAATATCTGGATACACCAGTAAATACTTTTTTATCTTCTCTGCATACAATTGTCTGTAAGTATGATATAATATTTATTTGTAACAGTGCGAACAGTTTTTGTGCTCTTATTCCTCGTCTATTGGCTAGACCTGTTGTCCTTAATGTGGATGGTCTGGAATGGAAACGGGCGAAATGGTCGGTTTTTGGCAAGTCGGTATACAGAATTTCGGAATGGCTTGCCACTTTTATTCCCAATAACATTGTTACAGATGCAAAAGAAATTCAGAAATACTACCGGAAAAAATTTAATAAAAAGAGCACATATATTCCCTATGGATCTACTGTGAACAAAGTTACATCCACAACTGTTTTAGATAAATATAACCTGAAAAAAAGAAAATATTTTCTTTATGTCAGCCGCCTGGAGCCTGAGAATAACGCTCATGTTGTTATTAAGGCCTATACAAATATAGATACTGACTTTCCTTTAGTGGTTGTAGGAGATGCCCCTTACAGCAAAGATTATATTCAGAGTCTGAAAAAAATAAAAGACGACAGGGTGATATTTACAGGATATGTTTTTGATAAAGGGTATAATGAATTTCAGTCTCATGCTTATTGTTATATACAGGCAACAGAAGTTGGAGGTACACACCCGGCTTTAGTAGAAGCAATGGGACATGGGAATTGTATTATAGCTAATGATGTTCCGGAACACAGAGAGGTTTTGGGTGAATCCGGATTGTACTTTAATGCTGAAGATATCTCAACCCTTATAAAAAAAATGCAGTTTGTATTACAGAATCCAGGAAAAGTTGAGGAATTTGGTAAAAAAGCACAACACCGGGTATCAAAACTGTATACCTGGGAAAAAGTAACATCTGATTATGAAAGATTATTCCGGAAAATTGTTCGGGGAAAACGTATATGAAAACAATTTGTATCACTGGCGGTAACGGACTTTTAGGCAGTAAATTAATAGTGGCAGCCCAGGGCCAGTATAGAATAATCAGTATTGATTTGGCTGAATCGCCTTTGTATACTGCAGATAATCTGGATTATATTCAAGCAGATATAACTGATAAAAAAAAGATAACTACTGTAATCAGAAATGAAAAACCAGATTGTATTTTTCATACTGCCGCACTGACTGATGTTGATGCCTGCGAACGGGAGCAAGACAAGGCCTGGAATATTAATGTTGGAGGCACTGAAAATCTTATTCAGGCCTGTCAGGCATTTCCCTGTACTTTTATTCATCTTTCCACGGATTATGTTTTTAATGGTAAAGACGGCCCCTACAGTGAGAATGATCAACCGGATCCTATTAGTGTTTATGGAAAAACAAAACTTGAAGGCGAAAAGAGAGTAAAAAATGATCTGGCTGATTATATTATTGCCAGGACAATGGTATTATATGGCTATTTCCCCGGAGTGCGTAAAAATTTTGTGACCTGGTTAATTGAAGAACTAAAAAAAGGCAATAATTTACGAATTGTAAATGACCAGTACGGCACCCCGACTTTAGCAGATGATTGTGCAAATGCATTATTTACCTTGTATACGAACAATGCCAGAGGTATTTATCATACAGCCGGAGGAGATCTGGTTAACCGGTATGAAATTGCCGGGAAGGTTATAGATATTTTTAATTTCGAAAATGTTGATTTAGCTTCGATATCCACAAAACAGCTAAATCAGGATGCTCCCAGACCGCTTCATTCCGGATTAAGAACTGATAAAATAAATAAGGAATTTGGTGTCTGTTTTTCTTCAATTGAAGAAGGAATTTCTCTGGTAAAAAAACAATTAGAAGAAAATTTTTTTAAGAAGTAATATATGTTAATTTTTCGAGTATTGACAGGTTTGAATAAATGAAAATCTTAATGGCTAATAAATTTTATTTTGTAAAAGGAGGTTCAGAGAGATACTATTTTGAACTAACGGATATTTTAAAAGCACACGGACATGAGGTTATCCCGTTTTCTATGCATCATCCAGATAATTTTTCTACTCCCTATAGTTCCTCCTTTGTTGATTATATTGATTATGATCAGATTTCTGCTGATAAGAATCCAGTTCAGGGATTATCAGCTTTATTGAGAATGATTTATTCAAGACAAGCAAAAAAGAAAATCAAAAAATTAATAGATAAAGTACGGCCTGATATTGCTCATGTTCATATGATTGATCATCAATTGTCGCCTTCCATACTTGATGCCTTGCACGATTATGGTATTCCTGTAATACAGACAGTTCATCAGTATAAATTAGTATGTCCGAGCTACCTTTTTTTTAACAACAGGACAAAGAAAGTATGCGAAAAATGCCTTGACGGACATTTTTACCATCCTATTGTTGAAAGATGTCATAAAAATTCAGCAGTGGCAGGATTGATGCTGGCCATTGAAAGTACGATTCACAAAAAGTTACAACTGTATGAAAAAAATATTAATATCTTTCATGTTCCCAGCTCTTTTATGGGGAAAAAATTAGTACAGGGAGGAGTGAATAAAAGAAAGATTGAGCATTTATTCTATTCTATAAATATTAATGATTATATTCCCAGCTATAAATCTGATGATTATTTTGTTTATTGTGGCCGTCTGTCCATAGAAAAAGGAGTTATTACCTTATTAAAGGCGATGAAGAAGATCAGCAGCTCTCAGCTGATACTGGTTGGTGACGGGCCTCAGCGGGAAGAATTGGAAAGGTTTGCTGTAGAGAATGGTTTACAAAATGTTTTTTTTGCTGGTTATAAATCCAGTGGTGAATTGAAAAATTTGATTTCGAACTCAAAGTTTGTTGTGCAGCCTTCTGAGTGTTATGATAACTCTCCCTTGACTGCTTATGAATCCTTTGCTTTGGGGAAACCTGTGATTGGATCCGATATCGGGGGAATACCGGAATTAATTAATGATCAGGAATGTGGATTGATTTTTGAACCTGGTAATTCTGAAATGTTAATTGAGAAAATCAATTATTTGTTACAGTCTCGGAGGCGACGATTAAATTTTGGTAAAAAAGCTCGACACAGAGCTGAAAAAGAATTCAGTCCTGAAGTTCATTATCAAAAATTGATTGAAATATATAATAGGTTGATTTTCAAACATGAATGACAACAGTAATAATATTAAAAAAATAATAATTAATTCAACATTTCTCTACGGGGCTGAGATTTACCGGAGAATTGTTAGAGTTGCTTTGGTTATTTTTGCTGCTCGTCTTTTAGGTGATGCAAATTACGGAAAATTTGCATTTGCAATGGTTCTGGTGAAATTCTTTTTAATTTTTTCCGATGCAGGAATACATCAGCTTCTGGTAAGAGAGTTAGCCCGGTTTAAAAAATATCAACAAAAATATATAGGAAATGCTATCCTTATAAAGATAGTATTATGCCTGATTACAACTATTGCCATTATTGTCATTATCAATTTATCCAATAAACCAGCAGATGTTATGTATACTGTATATTATTTTACAGTGAGTAATATTTTTGCTTCTTTTTCTTTAGTTTTTCAGTCAATATTTCAGGCACGGCAGAAAATGAAATATGTAGCGTATTCTAATATGATAGCGATTTCAATAAGTTCTATTGGCGGAATCGGAATATTACTTATGGGAGGAGATCATGTAATACTTGCAATGATATTTGCTGCCGGAGCTTTTGTAAAACTTTGTTATTGTATATTTATAACTCTTAAAAAATTTATAAAAATTAAAATTTCATATGATTATAATGTAATAAAATTTATTCTTAAAGAAGGGATACCTATAGGTGTTAATCTTATTCTTGCTACCATATATACTTTAATTGATCAGATTATGCTTTCGTATATCTGCAGTGATGAAGCAGTAGGCTGGTATAGGGCTGCTTATCAGTTTGTCTTTACCATGATGGTAATTCCTAATGAATTGGTAAAGGCAGCTTTCCCGGTTCTTTCAAAATATTTTGTCACCTCTATTGATGATTTAAAAGGTTTATTTAACAGATTGTTAAAATTTCTTCTTTTAATTTCACTATCATTATCAACATTATTATTTCTATTTTCTGATGATTTAATTATGCTGATATATGGAAATGAGTATATTATTGGTGCAAAAGCCTTGCGTATCTTAGTATGGTCAACCGGACTTATTTTTATTACCCTTATTTTTACCAATACAACCAGAGCAACAGACAGACAACGATTTACTGCCAAAATTGTTATGATAGGAACAGTGATCAATATTGGGCTTAATATATTATTAATGCCACGCTATGGAGTAGTCGGAGCTGCAGCAACAACATTAATAACAGAATTATTTGTTTTTACAGTCCATTATATATATCTGAGCGGTTATCTTTTCCGGCCTCCAGTATTTAGATTTCTTCCCAAGGTGTTATTAATCAATGCCGTTATGGTTTTATCAGTATTTATTTTTAAAAGATTTGGGTTTTTTATATCATTTTTCCTGGCAATATTTGTTAATATAGCTATGATATTTATCACTTCTTATTTTAATAAAAAAGAATTCGATTTCTTCAAAAATTTATTCTTAAGAGTAAAAAACAGAAGCAGGATCAAGTAATTAAGGTATAATATTTGCAATAATTCATTAATTAGTTTGTAAAGCGATGAATTATAGGTAATATTTTAATATTATTGTAGATAGAATGAAAATTTTATATGTAAATTATCTTTATGACGTTACACTCAGCTCTGTTGGTGCAGCTGTACATGTAAAAGAACTGGCTGAAGCATTGAGTACATTACATTATGATGTTAAGGTTTGTTTTTTAAACCGGTTTACAGGAGTAGAAAAGTCAGAAAAAAGAACTTTGAGAACATTGTTAAAGCAGTACTTAGGCAGGTATGTAAGTAACCTACATGCACTATACTCAAATATATATTATTTCTTACGCGAATGGAAACTCATTATGAAAGAAAGACCGGATATACTTCTTGTACGGTATAATATTTTTAATTTTTCTATTGCAATTGTTTGTAAAATTCTAAAGATTCCGTTTATACTGGAGATTAACTCTCCAATGGTTTATGAGAAAAAAGTTTTTAGAAGATCTGTTATTGATATGATCCTGATTGGATGGTTTCTGGAAAGGTTAATGATTCATTTTGCTGCAACTGTATATGTGGTTTCCAATCAATTAAAGCAGTATTATATTGAAAGAAATATAGATTCTGAAAAACTTCATGTTATCTTTAACGGAGTTGATGAGACAAAAATAAGCCCGTCTGTTTCTTCTAAGAAAGTAAGAATGAAATATAATTTACAGGGGAAAAAAGTATTGGGTTTTGTTGGTTCTTTTCATTATTGGCATGGTATTGAACAGCTTCAATCATTGCTGATGGATATACTTTTTAACTATGATCAGACAATGTTTTTATTGGTAGGAGACGGACCTTTAAAACAAAATATGGAAGATTTTATCAAAGAACACAGAATAACAGATAGGGTTGTTTTGCCCGGATATGTTACTTATAATGACATTCCGGAATATCTTTCTGCTATGGATATAGTGCTTGCTCCTTATCCCAGACATAGAATTTTTTATTTTTCACCAATAAAATTATTTGAATATATGGCTGCAGGCAAGAGTGTTGTAGCATCTTCTATCGGACAAATTAAGGAAATAATTGAAGATGGGGTTAACGGGATGCTTTTTCAGGCAGGGAATTATAAAGAGATGTTAGAAAAATCCACCTTGTTGTTAAAAAATAATTCTCTCCGGGAACGCATCGGAAAAGCAGCAAGAATGACAATTGAGAAGAATTATACCTGGAAACATACAGCAGAAAAACTTAAGCACATTATTGAACAGGATATTATGGGCAACAAATATGGAGTTATGTGATGACGGATATCAACAGAAAAATTAATGTTTTTCAATTGGTGGAAGGATTTGGTCTGGGAGGAGCAGAGAAGAAATTACTTGAATTAGTTAAACGAATGGACAATAACCGCTTTAAGACTGTAATCTGTAGTCTTGGTTTGGAAGGATCAAGTGGTAATATTTCAAAGGATTTTGAAAAATTAAAAGAATATGGTATTGAAGTGTTTGAAATTCCCCGAAAACATCGTATTGATTTTGATTTATTATATAAATTACTGCAGATAATAAAAAGCAGACGGATTGATGTTATCATGACTACTCTGTATTATGCTGATATTATGGGTGCAGTAACCGGAACACTCGGAGGAGTGAAAGCGGTCTTTTTCTGGGAAACAATTTCTTCTCCAGAATGGCTTGTTCGCAGAAGATTTATTTCTTACAGAGCAGCAGTGAAGTTTTGTGATAAAGTAGTATCAGTATCTCAGAGAACGGCTGATTTTTTAGTTGAGGACAGAAAGATACATCCTGATAAAATTAAAATCATACCTTATGGTGTGGATCTGAAGAAATACAGTAGTGGGAAAGGTCATAAGATAAGGGAAAAATTAGATATCAGCGAAAAAGATAAAATAATAGGAATGGTGGGCCGTTTAGTTACCCAGAAAGGTCATATTTATTTAATTGATGCTGCAGAAAGAATAGTAAAAGAATATCCGGATGTAAGATTTCTAATAATTGGTGAAGGTGAGTTGCGTTCAGATTTAGAAAAAAGAGTGAAGGACAGAAAATTGGATAATAATTTTATTTTTCTGGGATCCCGTGACGATGTACCTGATTTACTGAAAGTCATAGATATATTCACGTTACCTTCTCTTTTCGAAGGGCTCCCAAATGTTGTATTAGAAGCCATGGCTTCGGGGAAACCAATTGTTGCAACCGCAGTTGACGGGACAAAAGAGGCGGTGATACATGGCCAGACCGGTTTACTGGTACCCCTAAAAGATCCGGAGAAGCTGTCAGCAGCATTAATTGATCTCCTGGATAACCCTCAGAAAGCACTGGATTATGGGGGAAAAAGCAGAAAAAGAGCGGAAGAGTATTTTTCACTGGAACAACAGGTGAAAAGTTTTGAAGATTTATATGAAAAATATTTTATTAAAAATTTAAGGAGTTAAAGGGTATGGTACAATATACATCTTTTTATAGAAGAAAGTTTTTTAAATATGCAGTTATCACATCATCCATTTTTCTTTTACTTAATGCAAATATGTTAGCTCAGCATTTAGCTCATCAGGGGCATTCACATCCGCGGTCTGCAGTGTTCCATTTCAGTGGCCGGCAGCCCGAGTGGTATGCACGTTTTGATATGGTTATTACTCCGCTTACTCATGACGGGTTTGCTCAGTCTGTTCATGCAATCAATCCGGATTGTTATGTTCTTGCCTCCAGAGACTGGAATGTCGATGAGTTAATGGATATACCGGAAGAATGGCTTCTTAGAGATTCAAATGGTAATCCGGTACGAGCTTATGGAGGTCGAAGTAATTTAATAGATATCACTGAGTACTGTTCAAAAAGCCCTGCGCATGGCGGTAAAAAGTACAATGAATTTTTACCAGTATATATGAGTACTCTTGTCGATTATTCCATTTATGATGGCATTTGTTCACAGGGAGTATGGAATCATCCTTATAATACCGATGATGTTGATATAGATGGTAATGGAGTAAATGACTGGGAGGAACATGGGAAAAACTGGCTTATTAATGTATGGACTCAGGGAGTTGAAAAAGCTGTAGAAGTGTTACGCAATATAATTGGTGATGATAAAATTATTTTTTTAAATTCCGGGAATTTTCATACATTTGCATGGTATCATTCTAACGGTCTGATGAAAGAACGTTGTAATAAAACTTTTAATGTAAAATGGGAATTAAATAAGTTTTACCGGTGGGAGAGTTCTGCTCCCTATCCACATACTTTTTTCTTTAATTCCTGTGGACCATCTAAGAATGATTTTTATAATATGAGGTATTTCATTGGTAAAGCTCTGATGTATAATGCCTATTCCAGTTATACTGATTATGCATCCGGAGAACATCACTATACTAAATATTATGATGAATATGACATTAATCTAGGATTTTCCACAGATAGTGTACGGCAGGTAACCTATAGTGAGATCAAAAATGAGCAGGGTATATGGGCAAAATTTTATGATAATGGAGCAGTTATTATTAACATGGATAATTATAACAATACAATAACTGATGCTCAACTACAGACACTTGATTATTATGACGGACCATATTATCGGTTCTTAGGCGGGCAGGATCCTGAATTTAATAACGGAGAATTGTTTACGGAAGTAACCCTTAGAGGAGAAGCACGATCTTTAGATCCACTGGGTTTTGTCGGTGATGCAATAATTTTATTGAAAGAACCTGATACTGTGGTATCTGATATCATTATTGATGATATTGATGCCGGCACTTCTCCTGGGAGTAATGCGGCCAAATTTAAAGGAACCTGGACAAATTCAGCGGATAATAATTATGCATTCTGGGGGGTGGGCGGAAGAGCTTACCGTAATCTGTATAATTATGCTAAAATTCAACCCGGACGGGGAGAAGCATATGCAGAATACATCCCCACTATTGGAGTACCGGGCAATTATGAAGTTTTTGAATGGCATGGATTCCTGGGAAGTAATGAGGAGACTATACAGGAAGCAACCAATGTTCCTGTTATTATTAAATTTGCCGATAATGAAGTTGCAGAAGGCTTTATTGATCAATCCAAAGATTATAAACAGTGGAATAGTTTAGGTACGTATTATTTTACTAAAGGCACAAGCGGAGGGGTTAAGATAACCAATGATGCCGACGGACAAGTTATGGCAGATGCATTTAAATTTGTCTATAAAGGAGATGATCCTGATGACACTGTACCACCTAATCCTCCGGAAAATTTACAGATGACTGACCATTCAGAGCATACTATAACTCTAACCTGGGATGCTCCCGGAGCTGCAAGTGACGGAGACGGTGCTGCAGCTTATCAGGTTTTCCGTAACGGACATTTGGTCGGAAGGCCTTTTGATACTACCTTTATTGATGAAGGATTATATGAAAATACCAATTATACCTATGAAGTATACTCCATAGATAATGTAGGTAACAGAAGCTCCTCAAATATTCAGGATGTTTTTAAAACATATACAGATTATGTTCCTCCTGAAATCGTTCATGCTCGCTTAATAAATGACACTAAACTGGAAATTCTTTTCAGTGAAAAGGTCGACCAGACAAGTGCTGAAACTCCTTCAAATTATGATGTTGACAATGGAATTATAGTAGATAGTGTGGAAATGGACATTGCAGATTCAACTATGTATTATTTAACCACCAGTAAACATGTAGTCGGGGTTCATTACAGTGTTTCAGGACGTGATATTGTGGACCTGGCTTCAACCCCGAACAAGATAGATCCCAGTAAAACTGTGGAATATATCGGTATTACCGGTGATTCCTTAAGAATTACCATTACAGCGGATAATGTTTATAAGTTATATGTAAATGGTTATTATATTGCTGAAGCAGACGGGTGGAGTGATGCCGAGACTTATGAAATACCAACCATTGGTGGTACGAATCTGATCGCAATTCAGGCAACTGACAGAGGAGGAGAAGCGGCAATCCTGGCAGAAATTGAATTTGGAAATGAGCAGTTTGTTACAAACGAGAATTGGAAAATTACAACATTCGAAGAAGCTGGATGGGAGACATTATCCTTTGAAGATGCGTTATGGGAATATGCTACAAGCTGGGGGCTACACGGCTCAGCTGAGCCCTGGGCAAAGTATACAGATGTTGAAGGTATTTCAACATCTTATCCTGTACACTGGATTTGGTCTTCTGATTATATAAATGATGATGTGGTGTATTTCAGGTTTACCCTGGATTATGAAGGCGATAATACAGCTCCTCAACCACCAGCGGATGTATCTGTAAACTCATCGTATCAATAAATATGTGATGTTAATGTTATTATTTAAGAGTAAAGAGTATGATTATATCTCATAAATATAAATTTATCTTTCTTAAGACAAACAAAACAGCGGGCACAAGTGTTGAAATTGCTTTATCAAAATTTTGTGGTCCAAATGATATTATTACACCTGTTACCAGAGAAGATGAGAAAACAAGAAAAAAATTTGGTTATCCTGGTCCGCAAAATTGTCTGGCGCCTGTAACAGATTATGGTTTGAGAGACTGGATCCGTTTAATTGTAAAAGCAAGAAGAAAACTTACCTATTATAATCATATTTCTGCTGTTAAGGTAAAAAAATTAATCGGAGAAGAAATTTGGAATAATTATTTTAAATTTTGTATTGAACGGAATCCCTGGGATCGTTTTCTGTCATTTTATTACTGGATCAATCAGTCTGAACCGCGTCCGACAATTTTGGATTTTGTCAACTCAAAAGTTCCCTTAATACTCAAGAGACGAGGATTTGAAGTCTACACCATTAATGGAAAGATTGCTGTGGATAAAGTTTGTTTTTTTGAAAACCTGAAAGAGGATTTAGAAGAAGTGAGGATCCGGATAGGATTACCTGAAAAGTTAGATCTGCCCAGAGCCAAGTCTACCTACAGAAAAGACAGACGAAGCTATCGTGAAGTATTAAATGAAAATGAGAGAAATAAAATAAAACAATTATTCAATCAGGAAATTTCGTATTTTGGCTATGAGTTTTAAACAAATTTTTTGTAATCTGTCTTAACAGTATATGGTAAGGTTAATAATGAAGTTAAAAATTTTAAGGTTTTGTTAAGATTGATTTGATTGTCTTTTTTTATAACGATAGAATTTTTGAATCTGTCAGGATTACCTGATAGATCATGTCTTACTTTTTTAAAATTAATTTTTCTGTTTGTCAATATATCATCAACAGTATCATCTATCCCGATAAAATTGAATACTTGTTTAAGTTCTTTATTTGGGTTCTCTAAAAATTTTTCTAAATAAAGTTTATAATAATTTGTATTATGGAAAAATTTTTCACTGAAAAGATTAAGTCTGATGTAATTTTCACAGGATTTTAAAAATGGTCTGTTACCCATTGTAATACTTCTATCTTTTGTAACAACCTGTTTTTTCTTTTTATAACTGGCAGAATAGATAGCACCTCTGGGGTTTCTAATGACGTGTAAATAATAAACCTTGAAATCAGGCATATAGTTAAGCAGAATACCATATAAATAGTGCTTAGAACTATCAACAATTATTTTCTTATCGGAATTAAACACTATGGAATTATATATATTATTTAATAATAAAATATAGTCTTTAAAATAATTCTTAACATAGTTAATATATAATTTGTTAATTGGCAGGTATGGTAAAATCTTGAGTATTGTATGGTGTGTTGTTATATCATACTTTTTATTGTTATAGAATTCATTCTTATCATTGACAGGTAAATGTATAGTTTCAAAAACATTGTTCCAGAATGTACAAGTATGAAAATCGGAGCCGCAGTTACATTGCCAGTTTTCCTTAAATCCCCTATGCCACAAATACCAGAATTCCCCTATGCTCATTATCTGATCATTTTCATTCAGAATATTACTGATTAAAGTGGATCCGCTCCGTACCATTCCGCTAATATACACTATTTTTTTCATGAAATTATCCTTACACTGGGAGCGTTATTTTATACTTTGTTTTTTATATCAGTAATAATGTTTTTTAATTTTTTTGCGATTTTACGATGTACCCGTTCTTCTTTTTTACGAACTTCAGCTTTGTTTCTATGGGGAAAAAGAATATTCGGGATTTCTTTCTCTAAAAAAGGACAAAGTTTTTGCCAGCCTTCTGCTTTAATTAAATCTAAAATCAACAAGTCATTCGGGCGGTTTTTAAAATAAGCTAAAACGTCTTTATTATGATTTTCATATTTTTTAATGTATATCTCTTCATTGCCTTTAGGACAGCCAACACCGTATATCCATTTTCTCATCGGAGTTTTTCTTCTACCAAAATGGCTTACCATACTTTTAATCCATGAATCAGTATTTCTTACTGTAAGAATAAATTTACTGCCAGGATATGATTTGTCCATTTCTTTATAAATTATAGGCCAGGGATTATCCTGAAATGCATCATATTGTTTAACCAGATTATGGGCCATGGTATACACATTCTGAGCAATTTTTGAGTCTTTTACTCCATTGGGACCCGTAATGCTATAGCCGAGTTTTGAAAGTGCAGTTGCAAGAGATTTTGTTCCGGTTTTGTGAAAGCCGATACAGAATATTTTAGTTTTCATGAAAATTTCCTTTTTTTATCACTTAACATTCAATTTTATTAATTCAGGAAAGTAAAATAATAAAAAATTTCAAAAAAAACAATCATAAAACCATCTCAGATATTTCATCATAGGTATGATTTTTGCTTGTTAAATATTTGATAATATATAAATTGGTTGATCAATAAGAATGGGCATAAAAAAATAGTATAATCAGGTATATTTTTTAAAAAAATATTGACAATTATTTATTATTAAAAAGGTTATAAATAATTCATTGATTGATAGTAATAATTTTTAACAGTTGTTAAAAATACCAAGAAAAAATGAGAAAATTTATTTTATGAAAAATCTTTCATATTGAATGACAGGTAAATGTGCAGTATAACGATGAAAAAGTATACCATAAATTACTTTAAGGTGAAATAAAATGGCTAATGTATATAAGAATATTTTGAAACAAGGGAAAATATTATTAAAAGATCTGAATAACTGGAAGAATGCCATGGCCAATCTTTCTCAAGGAGATCTTTCCACTTGCCTTGCTATTGAAGCCAATCCTGTGAAAATACCAGATACCCAGAAGAAAACACAATTGAGTATACTGAACCAGATCATCAGTAATTTGCATGAAGTAGCAGCTGAATTTAATTTAGTTACTGATAAACCATGTAAAAGATTGTGTTATGTGGGTGGAGATTCATTTCTGGAAGGGCAGCGATGTGGTGAATTTATGGGTAAAATTCTTAATGGCAAAGGTCAGGTGGCAGTCGTAACAAATGTTTTTGGCTATGCAAGTACTGAATTAAGACGTAAGGGATTAGAATCAGTTTTTAAGACCTTATTTCCAGGAATACATATTGTCGATATTATCGAAAGTCGTGACAGTACAGAAATAAGTTATAAAAAAACAACATCATTGATTAAAAAACATTCACATTTAAATGGCATATATATTTGTGAAGGTGCAACCCCTCATGCTGTAGCACAAGCGGTTATTGATGCTGAAAAAAAGGATAAAATAAAAATAATAGCACATGACCTGACCAGTACCATCATTGAGTTCATTGAAAAAGGTGTAATAACCGCAGTACTTGATGAAAACCCATATGCTCAGGGATTTAATCCGGTTATTCATCTTTTTAATCATCTTGTAGATGATTGGGAACCTCACGTTCCACGACTGCTCACTGATATGAAGTTTGTAACCCAAAAGAATTATCATAAATACTGGAATGAAGAAAAAAAATTAATTCAGTCTCAGGATAGTCTGGATAGGCTGGCAAAACCGGTAGACAAGAAACCTTCCAAACCTATTCGCATTGCAATGATGGGCAGAGTTGATTGTGAATTCTGGTTGCCGGTTAAGGAGGGTTCTCTCGCTGCCAAAAAGTTATTAGAGACCAAAGAAAATGTTCAGGTTGACTTAATTATACCTGAAGAAAACAGAACCAAGGGACTATTTGGTCCAGATGTATTTGTACCTGCATTCAAAAAACTTATCCAGGAAAAATATGATGGTATCGGTGTTATTGCATCAGATGCAGAACTGGTCCCGCATATTAACCGTGCAGTTGAAACCGGAATACCAGTGGTTACTTTGAACAGTGAACCTTTCAATCTGCGCAGTTTGATGCTGTCTATTACAGATCAGGCTGATAAACTTATGGGCTTAAGTGATCAGTTATCCGTGAGCACCACTGAAACAAAAGCAATGACATCAAACATAAATACAGCCATGGATGAAATGTACCAGGGAACGCTGTCACAGAATGAAAATGTAAAGAAAACCCAAGATACGTTAAATTATTTACTGAAAAATATTAAAACAGTTAATGAAGAAACTGAAGAAAATACCAAAACTGCTGAGGAAACTGTCAAAGCAGTTACCAGCGGCACTATGGCAATGCAGAAAACTATTGAGAGTCTCCGCATGGTAGAAAATTCTGTATCTGATTCCTGGCAGGTAGTTGAAGAATTAGGAGATTATTCCAATAAAATTGATAAAATTATGTGGTTTATCAATGATATCGCCACAGAAATAAATATCCTGGGATTAAATGCCAATCTGGTTTCAGTAAAAGCAGGTAAGTACGGAAAAAGTTTTGGTGTGGTAGCCAGTGAAATACGTAAAATGGTGCAGGAGACCAAGGATCATACAACAGAAATTTTTAATCTGATTGAAATGTTTAAAGAAGGGATAAAAAAGGTAGAAAATGTAATGAATTCCGGATTGGAGAAGATCAAAAGTTCAGCGAGTTTATCAGATGAAGCAGTCTCAGCAATAAAAGATATTCGCGAATATGTTACCCTTAATCAAGAACGTATGAATAAAATTTCATCTTCTTTAAATGAAATTGAAACGTTTTCTCAAGATGTTGATGTTGCCATGCACAATGTGACAAGTGTAAGTGAACAGAATGCTGCGGAAGTGGGAAAGGTGAATAATTATACCAAAGAGATGGAACGCCAGTTAAATACTGTAGAATCAATGACTAAAACATTATTGCAGATGGCTGAATCAGAAAAACAGCAGCTGGCAAAGTTTAATGTTGCTGAAAAAGATCAATATCACCGGCCTTAGATATCTATACTTTGAATATTAATAAGAATATTGTATATCTTAACGAGTATTAATGCTCCCTAATCCTTGTAATAATTTTCATAATATATTGATTGTATTAATCTTACATGAATCCATCTATTGATCTAAACACATCAATTTATAAATTTATAAAAAAATAACTTGAACACGCAGTGATTTTTTTGTATATTATTAGAGTGAAAAATACAAAAAAGAGGCTGTAAATGATATCTAAAATGTATTTTTATGGAATACTATCAGCAGTTTTTTTGGTTTCCTGTTCCACTTCCCAGCTGGGATGGAAAAGTGAACCGCATACTGATAAAGAGGGGGGAAAATATACCGAGGATTTTGATCCGCTAACACTGGATGAGGATTTTGGAATATCTGATGAAAATGATGTTGAAACTGATACAAAAGACAGTGAAAAAAGTGACGTTATTGATGACAACAAAGAGTCTTCAGTCAAGACAGAAGAAGTCACCATACAGGGATACAGAGTTCAGCTTTTAGCAACGCCTCACGAAGACCTTGCCAGAAGGGCAAAACAAAAAGCAATATATAAAATTCAGGAAAATGTCTATCTGGAATTTGCCGGAACTTTTTGGAAGATCCGGGTCGGGGATTGCAGGACCCGCAAAGAAGCTGAAGAGTTAAGGGAAAAAGTGAAACGTATTGGCAGGCGGGAAGGTGAGAGTGAATGGGTTAATGCCTGGATTGTACCCTCCAAAATTAAAGTAAAACAAAAGATTGACAGTTAACTGTAGATTTTTCAGTATTGTAGTATTAAAGTATCATTTAATATTTTTAATTCTTTTATAATACCAGATAGTTTTGGAGGAAATCATTATGTCCGGACACTCCAAATGGAGTACCATAAAAAGAAAAAAGGCAAAAGAGGATGCAAAACGGGGGCAAATATTTACTAAACTGATCAGAGAGATCACTACTGCTGCAAGACTCGGTGGAGGCGATGAGGAAACAAATCCCAGATTACGCTCAGCCATAGATGATGCAAAATCTGCCAATATGCCTCAGTCTAACATTGAAAGAGCCATAAAGAAGGGGACAGGTGAGCTACCTGGGGTCGTATATGAGGAAAAAGTATATGAAGGATATGGACCAGGCGGGGTTGCTATTATGGTAGACACATTAACCGATAATAATAATCGTACAACATCCGAAGTCCGTCATATCCTTAGCAAGTATAATGGAAATTTAGGTGAATCAGGATGTGTTTCCTGGATGTTCGATAAAAAAGGTCTTTTAACGGTGAATAAGGATGATATTGGTGAAGATGAACTCATGGAACTGGTTATAGAAGCCGGAGCAGAGGATATGAGTACTGAAGGGGATGAATATGAGATAATAACTTCACCGGAAGATTTTGACCAGGTTAAAGAAAAAATCAGTGCTAAAGGGGTTACACTTGCTTCATCAGAGCTGACTATGATCCCCAAGAATACAGTTAAAGTAGAGGGGAAAGACGCAAAAAGTGTTCTTGCTTTGTTGGACAGCCTGGATGAAAGTGATGATGTACAAAAGGTTTATTCCAATTTTGATATCGATGAATCAGAAATTGAGGATTAATCGATTTTGATAATATTAGGTATTGATCCAGGATTGCGAAGCATTGGTTATGGACTGATCGATTCTGCGAACAATACAATAAAAACAATTTCTTCCGGGAATTTTAGTATTAATCCTAAATTATCTTTTCCTGAAAGACTTAAAAAAATTTATGATAATATTCAGGGTCTTTTGGACGATCATAGACCTGATGTGATGGCGATTGAAAATGTTTTTGTTAATAAAAATGCTAAGGTCAGTTTAAAACTGGGACATGCCAGGGGAGTAATTATTCTGGCAGTGGTTAACAGAGGGATACCCATTGCTGAATATTCACCCAGAGAGATCAAACAGTCTATAGTAGGGGTGGGGAGAGCTTCTAAGAAACAAGTTCAGGCAATGGTGATGCATATTCTCAATATGTATAATAAAACCTTACAGGCAGATGAAGCTGATGGATTAGCTGTTGCTGTCTGTCATGAGTTCAAGAAGAAAAAATATGGTGTTTAGTTTTAATTATTAGTATGATTGCTTATATACGAGGCACATTAATTGATAAAAATCCAACCTTTTTGATTGTGGAATCGAATGGTATTGGATATAAAATATTAATAACATTATCCAGTTTTAATGCTCTGGGAAATGTTGGAGAAGAAATCTGTATTTTGACCTATCTTCATCACCGGGAAGATTCTGTTCGTTTATTTGGATTTGCAACAGAAGAAGAAAGAGAAATTTTTAAAATGATCTTATCTGTATCTGGTATAGGACCTAAACTGGCGCAGAGTATGCTTTCTGGTATTCCTTTTGAAAAATTTAAACATGCAGTCTGCACGCGCGATATTAAAACCTTAACCTCTGCTCCCGGGATCGGGGGAAAAACAGCTGAACGTCTGGTGGTGGAATTAAAGGAAAAAATGCAAAAGATTTTTGATGAAACAACTGAACCCAAAACAGCTACTCCGGTACCTGCTAACAGGGATGCAGTTCTGGCTTTAGTATCCCTTGGTTTTAGTGAAGCTAAAGCCAACAGAGAAGTACAGAGAGCCTGGGAAGAAAATCCTTCAGCTACAGTTGAACAGATTATCAGAAATGCGCTTATTAAGCAGTGAATTTTTACAGGAGTATACATACTATGGAATCTGAGCGAATTACAGATCCTTCAATTCAGGAAGATGAAAAAAAATTTGACCGTACCCTACGACCCCAAAATTTCAATGAATTCGTCGGGCAGAAAAAGATTGTTTCTAATCTGAAGGTTTTTGTAAAGGCGGCAAAAAAACGCGGTGATGTACTGGACCATGTATTATTATACGGTCCGCCGGGATTAGGTAAAACAACCCTTGCTCATATTCTGGCTAATGAGCTGGATACCAGAATTAAAACAATAACCGGTCCGGCTCTGGAACGGCCTGCTGATCTGGCCGGAATATTGACCAATCTTCAGCCCAAAGATGTATTGTTCATTGATGAGATACATCGTTTGAATCCGGTAGTGGAAGAATATCTTTATCCTGCTATGGAAGATTTTCGGCTGGATATTGTAATTGACAGCGGTCCTCATGCCAGAAGTGTTTGTCTTAATCTTCCCGGATTTACCTTGATCGGGGCAACAACCAGAGCAGGTCTTATTACCTCACCCTTAAGAGCCCGGTTTGGGGTGGTAAACAGACTGGATTATTATGATTCTGATGATCTTTCTCAAATTCTCAGAAGATCAGCCCGTTTACTGAAAGTAAAGGTCGATGAGCAGGGTCTGAAGGAAATTTCCATACGTTCCAGGGGAACTCCCAGAATTGCTAATCGTTTGCTCCGGAGAGTAAGAGATTTTGCAGAGGTTGAAGGTGAAGGGTTTATAACCAAAGAGATTGCTGATAATTCCTTGTATCGTCTTGATGTTGATTCCTGCGGTCTCGATGAGATGGATAAAAGGATACTTAATGTTATTATTAAAAATTTTAATGGCGGTCCGGTTGGATTAAATACCATTTCCGTTTCAGTAAGTGAAGACAGCGGTACCATCGAAGAAATTTATGAACCGTATCTGATAAAACAAGGATTTATAAAACGTACTGCCAGGGGCAGAGAAGCGACTGAAAGAGCCTACCAGATCCTTGGGATACCAATATCTGGATCCCAGCAAAAAAATTTATTTTAAATAATTTATTCTTATTGGGGTGTTGAATGAAATTATCAGATTTTAGTTACAGAGTACCAAAGAAATTGATTGCTCAGTATCCGCCTAAAAAACGGGGCGGATCACGATTGATGGTTCTTAACAGAAAAAATAAAACTATTGAGAATAAGCAGTTTAAAGATTTATTGGACTATCTTGATGAAAAAGATTGTCTGGTTGTCAATGAAACTAAGATTTTTCCTGCCAGACTTATGGCCATAAAAGATAAAACTCATGCAAAAGTTGAAATATTTTTATTGCGGGAATTAGAAAAGGATTTATGGGAAGTATTGGTAAAACCTGCCCGTAAAGTAAGAGTGGGCAATAAACTTATGGTCGGTGATAAATTAAAATGTGAGGTGCTGGATAATACAGTGTCCGGAGGCAGGGTTATCAGATTTGTTTATGATGGTGATTTTTTTAAAATAATTGAGAAGATAGGAAAAATCCCGCTTCCTCCTTATATAAAAAGAGAACCGGAGGAAATTGACAGAGAAAGATATCAGTCTCTTTTTGCTCAGCAAAGAGGAGCAGTGGCTGCTCCAACTGCAAGTCTTCATTTTGATAAAAAAATGATCAAAAAGATAAAAAATAAAGGGATACGGATAGTTCCGGTTGTACTTCATATAGGATTGGGCACTTTCCGGCCTATAGAAGTTGAGGACCTTTCTCGTCATAAAATGGATTCAGAATATTATGAAGTTTCAGAGGAATCGGCAAGACAGATAAATGAGACCATTGACAGAAAAGGGAGAATTATTGCAGTGGGCACCACTGTGGTTCGGGTACTAGAATCCATTCTTACCATTGACAAACATATAAAGAAAGACAGCGGCTGGACTGATAAGTTTATATATCCTCCTTATAAATTTAAAGTTGTGGATGCACTTTTGACCAATTTCCATATGCCTCGTTCCAGTCTTCTTATACTTATCAGTGCATTTGCAGGTCATAAATTTACTTTTAAAGCCTACAGAAAAGCTATACGAGAAGAATATAAATTTTTCTCTTATGGTGATGCCATGCTGATTATTTAATAGAGGTTATGTTGTCAGGTGAAAATATAAAGGTGACGGCCATTATTGCTGCCGGTGGAAGCGGGGTGCGGATGAATGCGGAGATTCCAAAACAGTATATCCATATACATAATAAGCCGATTATTATTCATACTCTGGAAAAATTTGCAGGATGTGAGGGAGTGCATAAGATCTTTTTAGTTGTTCCAGAAAATGAATTAGAAGAGACAGTTCTCTTAATAGAAAAATGGAATATTACTAAACCTACAAAAGTTGTTGCCGGAGGAGAAACCAGACAGCATTCTGTATGGAATGGTTTAAATAGTATTCCTGAAAATACTGACATAGTGATAGTACATGATGGGGTACGCCCTTTTATTTCTGAGGAGATCATTACTGCCTGTATAGAAGAAACTCATAAATGGGGAGCAGTGATAACAGCAGTCCCGGTGACTGATACAGTCAAAGAAGTGATAAACCATACAGTCAGAAGGACCCTTGAACGCAGTAAACTCTGGAGAGTACAGACTCCTCAGGGGTTTAAAAAAGGATTGCTGACAGAAGCCTATAAAAAAGCCTGGGAAACAAATCAGAGGGCAACCGATGATTCAGCACTGGTGGAAAATATGGGGCAAACAGTCAGAGTCATTCGGGGTGAAGAGAAGAATATTAAAATCACTTCTCCGGAAGATTTGATAATTGCAGAAAAATTATTAGAGGATGTATGATCAGAGTCGGATTCGGGTATGATATCCATCCCCTGGTTAATGAGAGAAAGTTAATTTTAGGGGGAGTTACTATTCCATTTCCGAAAGGGTTGAAAGGTCATTCGGATGCTGATGTTGTCTGTCATGCTGTTGCTGATGCACTTTTAGGTGCAGCTGCCAAAGGTGATATCGGAGAACATTTTCCCGATACTGATCAGCAGTATAAAGATGCATCCAGTATCGATCTTTTGAAAAAAACCGGTCATATAGTCAAAGATGCCGGATTTTACATCAATAATATTGATGTAACTGTTATTGCGGAGAATCCCAGGATTTCACCATATAAAAATAAAATGATTAAAAATATTTCTCAGGCTCTAAAACTGGAGGACAATCAGGTTTCAATCAAAGCGACTACTCATGAGGGGGTGGGAGAGCTGGGCAGGGGGGAGGCAATTGCGGCGCAGGCAGTGGTGATGATAGAAGGATGAAGGAGAATGGAATAGGGAGAATGGAATAGGGAGAAAAGGAGAATGGAGAGGCAGTGAATAGTGAATAGGAAAGATCCAAGAAACAAGATGCAAGAATAAAGACACTTTGTTAATGAATAATGAATAATGTATAATGTATAATTAATAATGGTGTCTTGTCCTGAAAAAAGTTTACAGTATGTCAAACCAGTCGTTCTGAAATGTCATCCTGAGCGACCGGAGGGAAAGATCCTTTAGTAATGAATAATGAATAATAAATCATGATCGGATTGGAGTCCCGTGAGGGACGGAATATTTATAGTAAAAAGGGCATCCCTCCCTAATTCAAGCCCCTTTAGGGGCGATATAGGTTGTCAGTTATTAGTTATGTGGTATAAGGTATAGGGAGGTGGATAATAATTGATAATCAATGATATTTTTTTAACTGATACGGATTCTTATGGATATAAATAATATTTTTTGTGCTTTAACTGTGTAAATTTGTGGCTTTTTATATCTGATCATGACTAGAATGATAGTACCCGATCTGTCAGTCTGAGTTCATCGAAGACTGACGGGCTGATCTAATGATTTCTGACAAAAACTAAAGGATTATTATATAGAGTACAGAGCAAATGTTGGAAAAGATATAAAAAACTTCGTGTACTTCGTGAATTTCGTGGTGAAATAGAAATCACAATAGTGATAAATATTGAACTCTGGAATGTAAAATAATTAACGTTCATAAAGCAGGGTCCAGGAGCCAGACGTTAGAATAGTTCATAGATCATAGATAACAGACAGTTGTATGATAAGCGGTCAGCTGTCTGTTTCCAGTTGTATAATTTTTGAGAGAAATCAAAAAAGATAATAAATAAACTGGAATAACAAAAAAGGTAATTTCAATGAAAAAATTAATCACTGACATTGAAAATGCAATAAAAACAGCTGCAGTGACTGAAGAGCCGGTGCCGGAAGAGCGGTTTCACAAGCACCGGGAATATTTCAGTTACGGGCTGAAAGCTCGAGATTTTCACAGGATCATGAAGGAATTTAAACCCTGGTTTTCAGAACTTTCTCTGGAACAGCATCTGCAGCTGGCTGAAGATTTACTCAGCAGACAAATTGGGGAATTTGGGCTTGCCGCCATCTATATAACAGCACTTAGTGTTAAAAACTTGAATCCGGAACATTTTGATATTCTGAACAGGATGGTTGATACATTCCGCAGCTGGTCTCAGGTGGATTATTTTTGCGGAGATGTAGTACAGCCCTTGCTTAAAAAACATACCTCAAAAGTATTGTCTCTTCTCCGGGAATGGAACAGTTCCACCAATCGCTGGAAACGGCGGGCAAGTGTAGTAACCTTTACCCGGAAAGTTGCCAAAGAAGGAAAGTTCGTTCAGCAGACACTGAACTTTTGTGATAATTTAATCCGGGATAAGGAAGATATTGTTCAAAAGGGGGTGGGCTGGGCTCTGAAAGATACTATGCGGTCTGCTCCGGATAAAGTAAAAGCATATGTAAAGAAATTAAGACAAATGGGCGTCAGTTCCACTATTACCCTGTATGCTATCAGGGGTCTGAAGGATGAAGAACGGGAGGATATCTTACAGGTGAGTAAAGGCAGTGGTTAGTTCTGTGATAGTTAATTTTATCTTTGATCTTTAGTCTTTGTCCTTTAGTCTTATTCCATTCTCCTTGTCTCCTTTATTTGACCACAGACTGCAAGGTTACTCGCGGTCAGCCGTCCGCGGTCTGCGGTCTTATCTGATTTCTGAACATATGTTTTCTTAAGCTCTAAAGTTCTTTCGTTCTCAAGTTCTTTTTTTTTGTCTTTAGTATTTTTCCTTT
>CAZETW010000003.1:73406-76118 GCA_964515295.1 uncultured bacterium
TCTAAAGTTCTTTCGTTCTCAAGTTCTTTTTTTTTGTCTTTAGTATTTTTCCTTTAAAATTATTATATTACTTAGAATAAAAGGTTGAAACCACTTAAGGAAAGGAACAGAAAAAATATGGTTCGAACCAGATTTGCTCCCAGCCCCACCGGTCATTTGCATATTGGCAATGCCAGAACTGCGATTATGAACTGGATTTTTACTAAACATAGTGGAGGAAAATTTATTCTGCGTATCGAGGATACGGATGTAGAACGATCTACCCGGTCTTCAGAACAAGCGATTATCAATGATCTGAAATGGCTGGGTTTAGACTGGGATGAAGGGCCTGAAGCTGATAGTGATTACGGCCCTTATTATCAGTCCAAACGTCTTGATTTTTATCGGAAATATGCTGATGAGTTATTAAAACAGGGGAAAGCATATGAGTGTTTCTGTACGGCGGAGGAGCTTAAGAAAAGAAGAGAGCAGAGAGTAAAAGCAGGTAAATCTGCAATTTATGACCGCAGATGCTGGAATTTGGCTCAGGAAGAAAAAGAAAAATTGAGAAAGGAAGGAAGAAAGCCTTCTATCCGTTTCTATGTAAATGAAGATTTATCTGAATTTACAGATATCATAAAAGGGACCATTGATTTCAGGGAAGAGGAATTTGGGGATTTTATTCTCATGCGATCCGATGGTATGCCTATGTATAATTTCTCCTGTGTGATCGATGACCATCTCATGAAAATTACTCATGTAATCCGGGGAGATGACCATGTATCCAATACTCCCAGACAGATCTTTATTTTTCGAGCTCTGGGGTGGAAAATACCGGAATTTGCTCATATTCCCATGATCTTCGGGCCGGATAAAACCCGTCTGTCTAAACGTCATGGTGCAACCTCAGTAGCTCAATTCAGAGAACAGGGGTATGTACCGGAGAGTCTGGTGAATTTTCTTTCCCGGCTTTCCTGGTCTTCTGAATCAGGTGATGAAATTCTGTCCAGAGAACGGTTAATCAGGGAGTTTGATTTTGAGCGTGTATCTCAGTCTCCGGCAGTATTTGATCAGGAAAAACTGGACTGGATGAATGGTGTCTATATCAGAAAAATGTCCAAAGAGAAATTTTATCAGGCAGTGCGTCCTTTTTTCCAGAAAAGTGAATATGCTGATCAGCCTGAAGAAGTATTCAAAAGAGTTGCTTCTGTTCTGCAGGAGAAAGTGGAAAGGCTGAACCAGGTAGTGGAGAAAGCAGGAATTTTCTTCCAGGACAGGGTTGTTCCTGAAAATGAGGAAGCTAAGGCAATCCTGAATACTTCGGAAGCCCAAAAAGTTATTTCCAAACTCCTGGCTGAATTGCGAAAAACTGATACATTTAATGGTCAGGTGTTTTTTACTCTTTTGAAAAATGTTCAGAAAAGTACGGGTATTAAGGGGAAGCATCTCTGGATGCCGGTGCGGGTGGCTTTAACCGGCCAGATGCATGGTCCGAATCTGACCGATGTGGTGGAAATTCTGGGAAAGCAGAAGTGTATATCTTTTCTAAAAATGGACAGTTGAAAATAATTTTTTAATTATCTGTTAATAATTGATTTATCTTGATTAACACAAACCCTCTGGATCTGCAGAGGGTTTTTTGTTTTATTATAGTTAATTTAAGGTATGAAACTTGCTTGATAATTTATTGATTACAGTAACATAAAATGTTGATCATATAATTATCTGAAATGATTATTAAAGAAGAAATTTTTTATATCAAAAATATAATATGTTTAATTCAGTTTTGGCAAAAAAAAGAAACAGTGTGTACAGTAAAATATTTTTTATCTTTATTTTCTTATTGATTTTGGAGGGATGTTTTGCCGCATCCGGCATAGATACAGAATACTTTCCGGTACCGAGGAATCTGAGACTCCGGGTTCAGTTCTGGATCAATGTATTTACCCGTTATTCAAGGCATCAGTATGTTATTCATGATATTGAAAAACCGGAGAGGATCTATAAAATAGTTGATATTAGAGAATATACCAGTACTGATACACTTTCTGAATCAGACAGGAAAAAGGTTCTGGAAGAGAATATTAAGGGAATTGAGCTCATTCTGAAAAAGTTTGGTTCAGATCATTATTCACCTGACAGTCTCACTGCAGAAGAACAGAGGATATATAGATTATTTGGGAAGAAATCTCAGACATCAGTGTTTAAAAAAGCAGTGAAATATATAAGATATCAGAGAGGAATGAAAGAAAAGTTTAAACTGGGTATGGAAAGATCAAAGCGTTATATTCAACATTTCAGGAAAATTTTTCGGGAAGAAGGAGTGCCTGAGCATTTGATTTATCTTGCTCATGTAGAATCTTCTTTCGACCCCCGTGCAGAATCCAGATGCGGAGCAGTGGGAATATGGCAGTTTACTCGTCCCACCGGTCAGATGTATATGACCATTAACAGTCAGGTTGATGAACGCAGAGATCCCTATCTTTCCAGCCGGGCAGCAGCAAAACTGTTAAAACGGAATTATGAAGTACTGGGCAGCTGGCCCCTGGCAGTAACAGCCTATAATCACGGACTGTACGGAGTAAAACAGGCAGTTAAAAAGGCAGGTTCCAGAGAAATTGATAAATTAATTGAAAATTATTCCAGCCGGAGATTTGGATTTGCTTCCAAGAATTTTTATGCGGAGTTTATGGCGGTGTTGTATATAATTGAAAAGTTTGACTTAGGGAATAG
>CAZETW010000004.1:0-73177 GCA_964515295.1 uncultured bacterium
AGAGCATAGTATGACCGTTGAAGGTATCATCTAACTGAAAATTTGCTTCGACAATTCGAAACGAGCTGGGGACAGGCATTGGCAATTCAAAAAATGATAATGATGATTCATAAACAGGAAAGAACATGAATTTAAAATATATAAAATTTTTTTTAATTTTAACGCAGCTGCATATGGCGACCTCGATTTTTGCGCACGATATTGTCTTCACGGCAACCGAATTTACCCTTTCCGATACCATCTACATCGCTTCCGAACCGGAGTACGCGCCCTACTGCTTTGTGGATGAAAATGGCGAAGCCGCCGGATTTTCCATCGATCTCTTCCAGGCAGCAGCCAACGCTGCAGGTT
Organism: uncultured bacterium; assembly: GCA_964515295.1. Classification (GTDB taxonomy): domain Bacteria; phylum Zhuqueibacterota; class QNDG01; order QNDG01; family CAYUAG01; genus CAYUAG01. The sequence goes on from CAZETW010000004.1 coordinate 352, forward strand.
TGGAAGTCAATATAAAAATCGGCATTTGGAATCAAATAAAACAGGACCTAACAGAAGGCAGGATCGATGCCCTGCCGCTGGTGGGCAGAACTCCGGAGCGCGAAGCCTTCTACGATTTCACCATGCCCTATCTCTCTCTGCATGGTGCGGTTTTCGTTCGTAAAGGAACCACGGACATCAATTCTCTTGCCGATCTTAAAAATAAGAGCATCGTGGTGATGAAAGGCGATAATGCCGAAGAATTCGTGCGGCGAGAGAGCATCTCAAATAAAATTGCTACTACCAATACCTTCGAAGAAGCATTTACCGCCGTTGCCAAAGGTCATTATGATGCAGTTATCACTCAACGAGTGATGGGAATTAAATTACTCAAAGATATCGGTATTAAAAACGTTGAACCTTTAGATTTTCATATCTCCCAATATCGTCAGGATTTCTGCTTCGCTGTGCAGAAAGGAAACATGCAGCTGCTTTCCCGCCTGGACGAAGGTCTTTCCATCATTATTGCCAATGATACTTTTGAAGAAATACGCGATAAATGGTTCGGTCCTTCTCTCAAAGAAAAAATTTCTTTTGGAGATATTCTCCGACTGGGACTGTTTATTCTCATCCCTCTGATCATAATTATTGGATCAGCTGCGATCTTGCTGCTGCGCCAGGAAGTGAGACGTCGAACCGGCGAATTGAAAAAAACTCTCCAGGTGCTGAAAGTAAGTGAAGAAAAATATCGCAGCATAATCATCAATCTGATGGAAGGTTTTTACAGCGTTACTCTGGACGGCACTTTGCTGGATCATAATCGGGAATTTTCCCGCATTTTGAAGCTGGATATAAACAAAGATCATAGCGGCATCAAACTGCCCGGTTTCTGGCAGGATCCGGAAGATCGAAAAGCCTATGTGGAAGAACTTTTACAGAACGGCTTTATCAGAAATCATGAAGTCAAGGCTAAGAAATCGGATGGAACAAAGATCATTCTGCAGATAAGCTCTCGCATCGTAAAGAATGAAGAGAACGAGCCGATCTGGATCGAAGGCAGTTTTCTGGATATCACCGAGCGTAAACAGGCATTAGATGAACTTTACAAACTGAAAAACCAGTTGGAAGAAACAGTGGAAGAACGTACCGCCGAACTGCAGGAAAAACAGCGCAAACTGCTGATCTCCAATCAGGAACTGGAAGCGTTCACCTATTCGGTATCCCACGATCTGCGTGCTCCGCTGCGTGCTATCGACGGGTTCGCTAAATTCCTGGTGGAAGACTTTGCCGACAAACTGGGAGATGAAGGCAAACGTTATCTCGATGTTATCCGCACAAATGCTGCAAAAATGGATAAACTTATCCTCGATCTGCTCAGTTTATCACGAGTCTCCCGCGCAGATATGAATATCGAAAAAGTAGAGATGTCTGAAATTATCGAATCGATGTTTCAGGAAATTGCCAGCGAAGAAGAGAAAGAAACATTCCAGCTCAGTGTGGATGAGATGCCGCTGGTTTCCTGCGATATTGCCCTGATCAAGCAGGTGTGGCAAAATCTCATTTCCAATGCCCTCAAATACAGTGCCAAATCGGAAATTAAAAAAATTGAAATATCATCACAGGAAAATGATGATGAGATCATCTTCTGCATCAAAGACTTCGGCGCAGGCTTCGATGATACATATGTGGACAAATTATTCGGTGTTTTTCAAAGATTACACGGTGAAGAAGAATTTGCCGGAACCGGTGTGGGGCTGGCGATCGTGAAACGAATTGTGCAGCATCACGGCGGCAGAGTGTGGGCGGAAGGAAAGGTAGATAAAGGATCAGCATTCTATTTTTCTCTGCCGAGCCGGTGATTTTTTTCATAGCATAATAGCTTTATAGAGTGTTGGCGATATTTTGAGTAAAGTATTTTCGCCTCACCCTGCCCTCTCCAGAGGAGAGGTAGATAGGCGTAACGTAAACACTATGTCCGGCTATGACGGATCCTGTTTGCGAATGTGAAGTGAAATGAGAAAAATTAGGAGGAATATATGGCACAACGAAACGAAGTTGAAATTCTGATCGTGGAAGACAATCCCAACGATGCCGAAATGGCTCTGCGGGCACTCAAGAAGAACAATCTGGCAAATAACGTGTTGGTGGTAGGCGATGGCGTAGAAGCGCTGGATTACCTCTATGCCCGCGGGGAATATGCCGATAAAAACTACAATAACCGACCTAAAATTATTCTGCTCGATCTCAAACTTCCCAAAATGGACGGCAAAGAAGTGTTGCGCGTTATCAAAAACGATCCCGATAAAAAAGTTATTCCTGTCATTGTTCTCACTTCCTCCAAAGAAGAGCGTGATATTGTGGAAACATATCAACTCGGCGTGAACAGCTACATCGTCAAACCGGTCGATTTCGATAAATTTGTGGATTCGGTGCGAGAACTTGGCTTGTATTGGCTGCTTTTGAATCAGCAGTGAAAACTTGTTCAATTCAATTGAAACTGTGGGTTAATGCGAATAGACCTATAGAATAAACTCTTGCCTTTTTAACCTGTGAAATCTTATCTGTTTCGCGGGGTTAGTCGGTGGAAATGAAAGAAGATGAATATAATAAGTTATGATTTATGAAAAAGGCTTAAATCAATGAATTAAAACAAGGCAAAAAAATGAAAGAACTGAAGATTCTCTTTGTGGAAGACCTGCCTATCGATGTAGAAGTTGCGCAGCGGGCGCTCAAAAAAGAAAATATCAACTTTTCTTCCCGCGTGGTGAATACCGCTGACGAATTTGAAAAGGCGCTGCGGGAATTTACACCCGATCTGATCATCTCCGATTATGCCATGCCTAAGTTTGACGGCATGAAAGCCCTGAGGATCACCCGTTTGCAGCCGCACTACATCCCCTTCATCATTCTCACCGGCTCCATGAACGAAGAAACTGCGGTTGCCTGCATGAAAGCCGGCGCCGATGATTATGTACTCAAAGAGAAGATCCGCCGTCTGCCCTTTGCTGTTCAGGAAGTTCTGGCAAAGAGCCAGGCGGAAGCAGAAAAGAAAAAAGCAAAAAAAGATCTCAAGCAGAGCGAAAAAAAATTCCGCAGTCTGGCAGAAAACACTTCAGATGTGATCGCTGTTATGGATTTGCAAGGCAAGATCACCTATATGAGTCGCAGCATCGAAGAAATGGGCTTTCTAATTGAAGAAATCGAAGGCACTAACATCCAGAAACTACTCACACCGGAGTCTTACAACCTGGCTATGAGTCGGCTCCGGAAACGTTTAAAAGGAGAAAAGATAAATGCCCCTTTTGAAGTTGGGATACTGAATAAAACCGGTAAAGTTATTCCTTTTGAACTTAATACTTCTACAGTGACTGAGAAAGGAGAATTAAAAGGTATTCAGATTGTTGCCCGAAACATTACAGAACGCAAGCAGGCGGAAATCCGACAGACAACCTTATTAAAAATAGCGAATGCTCTCAAAAAAATGGGCGATATCACCGAATTTTACAGTAAAATCCGGAAACTTCTGGGCGAAGTGATCGATACGACCAATTTCTACGTTGCCCTCTACAATGAGGAAACCGACATGATCTCTCTTCCCTATAATGTAGATCAGAAAGATGAATATGAAACATTTCCAGCCGGAAAAACGCTTACGAAATATGTGATTCAAACCGCCAAGCCTCTTTTTGCCAAACGCGCCGAATTGGATGATTTGACGCAAAAGGGAATTATTGAAACGATCGGAACACCGGCAAAAGTCTGGCTGGGAGTTCCTCTCATGGCGAAAAACAAAGTGTTCGGCGTCATTGCTCTGCAGAGTTATGATGATCCGGATCTTTACAGCGAAAAAGATGTGGAGATGCTGCGCTTTGTTTCCGAAGAAATTGCTCTGGCGATCCAAAGGGCTCAGTTTGTGGAGCAGATCAAACAAAGCCTGCGGGAAAAGGATACTCTGCTGCAGGAACTATATCACCGCACCAAAAACAATATGCAGGTGATCACTTCCTTGCTTCGTATGCAGTCCAGAAAATATGAGATCGAAAAAACAGAATCGAATGAGGTCAAATTTATCAAAACTACTTTCCAGGAGATCATCAATCGCATCAACGCCATGTCTTTGGTGCACCAAAAACTTTACCAGTCAAATGATCTGTCTCTGGTAAATCTGAAAGAATACATAGCAGATCTCACCTGTCAAATCAGCAACACTTACAGCAGAAAAAGTTCAGATATCAGCTTGAAATATGAACTGGACGATGCATTTGTGCAGATCGATTCGGCTATCCCCCTGGGGCTGGTGCTGAATGAACTAATTTCCAATGTTTTTAAGCATGCCTTCCCGGATGATAGAAACGGGATCATTACTCTGGGCTTGAATCAGGAAGAGAGTGGAAAGATCAACATTCGAGTGATTGATAACGGAGTCGGTCTGCCGCCCGATCTCGATCTGAGGAAGAATAGCTCTATGGGGCTGGAAACAATGTTTACGCTGGTGGAATATCAGCTGAATGGAACCGTGACCTACCGGGTGGATAATGGTGTGCAATGGTATATATCGTTTAATGATGATATATATAAAAAGAGAATCTGACATGAAGAAGATAAAAATATTAATAGTGGAAGATGAAGCGATCGTAGCCCGTTGTCTGAGCATGGTACTGGAGTTGGAAGGCTATGAAGTGTGTGATTATGTGGCAACCGGAAAAGAAGCTATCCAAAAATCTATCGAACAAAATCCCGATCTGATCTTGATGGATATAAATTTGCGGGGAGAGATGGACGGCATTACAGCCATGGAAAATATCCGCCGGCAGCAGAAAATTCCTGTCATTTTTATGACCGGATATTCAGGGTTGGAATATAGTGTGAGAGCCGAAAAATTGCAACCACTGGCTTATTTCAAAAAACCGATCGAAGTGGAATTGATCACCCCTGTTATTCGGGAATATTTTAAGGATAATCTTTGAGATTAGAAGTGAAATGGGAATGAGATATTCCCCAATAATCATAAGTTTGTTCTTTGCCTTGCGCTGTGTTAATTTTTTCAGTCAACCTCATAGAAAAATAAATCTCACACAGAGAAACAAAGGTATAAAGAAAAAGATAAAGGATACAACAAAAATAGATAATATATTATCATTTCCCTATACAAAACTCCGAGAAAATATAATCCAAAATATCATCAGTTGTTTTTTTGCCAGAGATTTCGCCTAAGGAATCCAACGCCTGCCTGAGATCAAAGGCAATAAATTCCTGAGACATTTTGTCATTCATTGCTTTCAGGGCATGATAAATATGCTCTCTGGTCCGGAAAACTGCCTGTTTATGACGTTCACGGGTTAAGAGCAGTTCGCCTTCCATGGGTAAATCACCGGAAATAACGGTTTGTTTCAGATTGTTAATAAGCATATCAATACCCTTTTTCTTTAGAGCTGAAATAAGTAAAACTTCTTCTGTATTCAGCAGTTTTTTTAATTCATCAGCTGAAATTTGTTGTTTGAGATCAGATTTGTTGATAACTCCCAGCAGTTTTTTTTGTTGTTTCTGGATTCTGCTTATTATTTTTTTATCTTCACTGCTCAGTGTTTTACTCCCGTCAACCACTAATAAAACAATATCTGCCTCTTTTAGAGTCCTCTCTGCTCTTCTGACCCCTTCTTTTTCTATAGGATCCTGAACTTCTCTTAACCCCGCAGTATCGATAATAGTAAAAAGAACTCCTTCAATGTCCAGTACATCTTCAATGGTATCTCTGGTAGTGCCGGCAATTTCAGTAACAATTGCCCTTTCCTTTTCTACCAGGCAATTAAGAATACTTGATTTACCTACATTGGGGCTGCCGATAATAGCCATCCTCACCCCTTCCCTGCATAATCTGCCTCTTTCATAACTGTCCAGAAATTTTTTTAATTCAGCATCAATTTTTTTTAGCATTTTCTGCAGATCATTTAGGGAAGTAAAGTGAATGTCTTCTTCTGCAAAATCGAGTTCTAGTTCGAGAAAAGAACAGGCCTGAACCAGCTGTTGGGAAAAATCTGCTAATTTTTCAGACAGATTGCCTTCCAGCTGATACAGAGCAACTCTTCTGGAAGCTTCTGTTTTGGCATGAATAAGATCAGCAACTGCTTCAGCCTGAGAGAGGTCCATTTTCCCATTCAAAAAACTTCTTTTGGTGAATTCACCCGGCTCTGCTAACCGGGCTTTATGTTTAATGATCAGATCCAGAATCCTTTTGGTCACAAACGGTGAACCGTGACAGCTTATTTCTGCAATATCTTCACCTGTATATGAATGAGGAGAAAAAAAGAAGGTGATCATTACTCTATCGATTTTTTCTCCATTATCTGTAATCCATCCCTGATATACTCTGCGATTCCGAAATGAAGATACTTTTTTATCAGTATAAAAAATTTTTTTAATTATGGGCTGAGATTCCTGACCGCTGATACGAATTACTGCAATTGCTCCTTCGCCCTGAGGAGTGGATACAGCTGTTATTGTATTGTTATTACTATTCACCTGTTATTACCGTGTATAAAAAAACCCCGCCAATTATTAATAGGTAGACGGGGTAATACCTTGTACATAATACTTTGTTCATATCTTTTTTAGTTCTTGCCCTTATCCGGAGAAGTAACAGAAGTACCGGACGGTTTTTCTTTTTTGATTATGAGTTCCTGGGCAATAGTAAAGATGTTAAACATTAAATAGTAAAGATTCAGACCAGAAGAGAGATTAAAAAAGATAAATACCAGAAAAATGGGCATAAAATAAGCCATGGCCTTTTGTTTAGGATCCTGATTGCTCAGTCTTTGCTGTATGATCATGGTGACACCCATCAGTATAGGAAGCAGATTGAATCCGCCTAAAATCCCGTCCGGAGCTGAAAGGTCAGGAATGAGCCCGCCTAAAAAAGATGCCTGTCTGAGCATTATGGTAGTGCGGAATAGGTTAAATAATGCAAACAGGACCGGCATCTGCAAAAGCAGAGGAAGACATCCGCCCATAGGATTTACCCCTTCCTTCTTATACAGTTTCATAGTTTCCTGGTTTAATTTCTGGGGGTCATCTTTATATTTTTCTTTTAAAGCTGAAATTTTTGGCTGGAGAGACTGCATGGCCCGCATAGATTTATAGCTTTTTCTGGTCAGCGGAAAGAGAACTATTTTTATGAGTATTGCCAGAACAATTATGGCCCATCCATAGTTGTGCACTACTTTATCATGTAAAAATTCCAGGGCATAGTAAAAGCCAATACTGATAGGTTCAATAATAACCCACCCGAAATTCATCAATTTTTCCATTTCACAATTTAAATTTTTTAACTCCTGATAATCCATGGGCCCCATATAGAGAGTTAATATGTTCGACTTGCTTTGTGATCCTTTAAAGGGAATATAGAGTTCAGTCATGAATTTTTTCCATTCATAATACTCACTACCATAGTTGAATTGTTTTATCTCTTCCCCTTTCAGGCGTGCTCCTGCAGCCGGGTTTTCCTGAGTAATCAGAGACATCAGAAAATACTTATTGCGTACAGCTATCCATTTTGTTGAACCTTCTTTATAATCGGTATCATCCAGTTTGGTTTTAAGCAGCTCATCTCCCTGCAGAGCGTAGGCCATATAGTATCTGTCTTCTTTTTTCGGCTCTTGTTCTGTAGGCCGTAATCCGGAATTTAACTGAACAGCATAATCTCTGCCTATATCCTCAAAATTCATGGAATGAAATGTTAACTGCAGTTCTACCTGGTATGTATTAGGCCTCACTATAAATTCTTTCTCAAACTGCTTATTCTTATCGAGAGTACACATAAATCTGTATCTTTTAGTGGTTCCGGCTGTATCGTATACTACTGTGTACTCTTGATTGATTAAATCAATTTTTCTGTTTTGTGGTATTACAAAAAGATTACCTCCAGCATCTTCAGGGATCAGTTCAACCAAAATACTATCCTGTTTTTTCCCCTTTTCTCCGGAATAGTAATCTTTAAGTTTCCAGCTGATTATTGTACCCCCTCCCCGGGTGGAGAGTACACCTCTGAAGAGTGAATTCTCAATCACCACACTGTCAGCTTTTGTATCTGAGGATGCAGGTGGAGTAACGGGAATACTCTTTTTATTCTGAATATCTTCAGATTCAGTTTTATAGGAAAAGGGATCACTCTCTTGTTTTATTTGTTCAACAGTCTCCGGTTCAGCCTGTTGTTCTGCAGTTGCCTTTTCTGACTGATCAGGTGTTTTCTCAGTATTATAGCCAATTTTTTTCATATACACCGGCCATAAAATAAATATGATTAGTATTAAAACAATTGCTAAAATTGATTTTTTATCCATAATGCATTATCCTTTTTTATTTTACTGGATCATATCCTCCCGGATTAAATGGATGGCATCTTATAATCCGTTTTAGTCCCAGAAATGAGCCTTTGAACAATCCGTATTTCTGCACTGACTGTACAGTATATTCAGAACAGGTAGGAAAGAATCGGCAAGTTCGGGGAAATAATGGTGATATTATTTTTTGATATAATCTGATACTATGTATAATTATTTTTTTAATGATCATTTCTGCTTTTTTAAAAAATTTTGAAAATCATTATAAATATGCTGATATCCTGCAGAGGATGTTAAATTTTTAGCATATAATACTACATGCAGATCTTTTATATTCTGCCGGTTTTTTCTGTATGTCTCTCTCATTAATCGTTTAATTCGATTTCTGGTCACAGCGTTACCCACTTTTTTGGGAACTAAAAATCCTGCTTTTTTTTCTTTTGCTTCTAAGATAAAAATATTTATATACTTTCCTTCCCATTGTCTGCCCTGGGTAAGAATTGTTTTAAATTCACTGTTTTTTTTAATAATTTCATTTTTCGGCAAACGTTGATCAATATATGATGATTTCTTACCCATATCAGTGGGTCAGCAACATTATATACAATTATTTCTCATCACTGACAGTAAGTTTGGCTCTCCCCTTTGCTCTGCGACGTTTCAGTATTGCGCGTCCGTTTTTCGTTTTCATTCTCTCGCGAAATCCGTGTTTATTCTTACGTTTTCTATTACTTGGCTGATACGTTCTTTTCATATAATTAAACCTCCGTAAATTTTATAGAGACCATAAGATACATAACTTTTTATAATAAAATCAAGTTATTTTCTGATTTTTATTAAATTTAATATTCCGCCTGATCCCATAATCAGGTTACCCATCCAGGCTGCTATAAATGGATTTAGTTCTCCTTCTTCCCCCATAGTCTGCCCTATTCTCACCAGACCGAAATAAATAAAACAAATTGCCAGGCTGATACCAAAACCAACCACCAGGCTTTTTTTCCGTCTGTTGTAAACAAAAGGAATACTGAATATAATAATTATAACATTACTCAGGGGGTAGGAAAATCGTATATGCAGCTGTGTATGCCATTTATGCACTTCTCCTCCGGATTTTTTAACTCTGTCTACAAACCAGAGGAGTTCATTAATACTCATTTGTTCCGGATCAATTTGGGACAGGTACAGTTGGTGGGGTGTGAAATTCAGTTTAATTATTCGTTTACTGGTGATTGGTTCTGCTTCTTCATGATTTTCTTCAAATTTTCGTTCATATCCATTATATATTATCCAGTTTTCTCCATCCCATTTCATCAGACGGGAATCAATTTTTGATACCAGTGTACCTTTTAAATATTGTTCAATTTTTATATTATAGGCTATCTGTCTGTCAAAATTATAACTTTCAATAGAAACAATTTTATTGGGTGGATCCTGCATAATAACATCACGAATAATTTTTTTACTGCCGGATCCTCTTTTAGTTAGATAATCATTTTTGATATTATCAATTTGTCTGTTGGTGTGAACGGCAACTGTCTCTGCAAGTAAAAATGAACCGATACTCAGCAATAACCCAATGATTAACAGAATACACATGATACGGTAGAAGCTGTATCCAAGTGCTTTAAGGGCTACAATCTCATTATGTCTGGCCATGAGACCAATGGAAAAAACCGTGGTCATAAGGGTGGCTACAGGAAGAATAATTATTATAATATAAGGAACGAAGTAGATATAATAAATAGTTGTAATATTCCAAGGTACATTATTATCAATGAAACTGTCCAGATTTTCTATCATATCCACTATAATAAATATGACGATTATCCCCAGCAGACACAGGGAGAAAATTGACATAAATCTTTTAAATATATAACGCGGAAGAATCGGGATCATTACTTGCTCCTGGTAAAAAAATATTTCAGTTTATCAGTAAGTACATTCCATCGGATAACGGTTACTTCCCGGACAGTATGTATTATTAAATAAACACCTCCCCCTCCAACTACAATATTGGGAAGCCACATAGCTAACACAGGATCCATTAATCCTCTGTCAGCAAGTTGTTCTCCGCCGATTAAAAAAGACCAGTAAATGAGAAAAAATACCATGCTGATACCTCCCCCTACAGCCATTCCTCCCTGTCTGGCCATAATGCCCACCGGAGCTCCGATAAGCACAAATACAATACAGGCAATCGGTATGGAGTATTTTTTGTGTATTTCAACCAGAACAGCAGCAATGGAAGTATTTATTCCCTTGATTCCCTTGATTTGTGAATGAATGCTTTGTGTAATTTTTTCTAATTTTTTTAAGGTTACTGTACGGGAAGTAGTATCACCTGCTGAGGAAAGTTCAGAATGCACCTCCTGCTCAGACCAAAATTGTTTCGGGAAAAATTCCTGAATCATCATCTGTGCCTGTTTGATGATTATATCTTGTTTTTTGTTAATAGAACTAACATGACGTTTAATATCTTCTTTTAGCATGGGGTTGGTTTTTTCTCTCAATCCTCTTCTCTTGGAACTGCTTCTCTTTAAAACCATATTGGAAACAGGAATATAAATTTTATGTTTATTAAATTTTAAACGTCTGTAATTTTCAAGATTTGTTTTTTGAACCTCATGAACTTCTCCATTTTCAAGAGAAAATACCAAGGTGCTATATTCATCTGAATAATATAATTTTCCTGATTCGGCAAATATAGTTTTATTAAATCTCGGATCACTGCTGTCGTTAATGATTATCCCATAAAGTACATCGGTTTCATTATCAATTGAATGCACTAACAGATTATAATTTTCAATATCATCAAAAAAAACATTAGGTTCCAGAGTTAAAGTAGGTTTTTTTTTGGATATATCAGAATAAAGTGTACTTAAATGATGATTTGATTCGGGATAAACATAATTATTAAACTGTATCATGCCGGCAGCTATTATAACCGATACAATTATTACAGGAGAAATAAGACTGTAAAGATGTACTCCGCTTGCTTTCAAAGCTGTGATTTCATTTTCAGAAGATAGTCTTCCGAATACCATGAGCGTTGCAATCAGTACAGCCATAGGTATAGCTAAGGCAATTATCCAGGCAAGTTGGTAGACGAAGAATTCGATAATAACTTTTATGGGAAGCCCTTTACCGAGTAGTCTGCCCAGGTCTCTGAATAAAATGTTTAATATAAACAGAAATACAATGGTCCCTATACCAAAAATAAATGGATTGATATGTTCTTTCAAAATATATTTTGTAATTATCCGCATAGTTTACCTATATATATTTTAAGATTATAATATAACAAACTAAAAAGAATTTTGCAAACTAAATTATCTAAAAATTTCTTGCTTAAACCGAATATTTTTCTTATATTAAAAAAAATAAAATTTTATGAAGGGAGGTATCAAGAATTTATGCCTGCAGTGAAGGTCAGAAATAATGAATCATTTGAAAAAGCTTTAAAAAGATTTACCAAACAGTGTGAAAAAGCAGGGTTAATGTCTGATATCAGGAAACATCAGTATTATGAAAAACCAAGTCAAAAAAGAAAGCGTAAAGAAGCAGCAGCACGAAGAAAGCAGAGAAAACTCCAAAAAATATTCGGTGAACAATAATGTGCTATAATGCAGAAGGATACAATCATGAGTTTATCTGATACTGTATCAGAAAAAATCAAACAGGCCATGAAGTCTAAAGACAGGGTTGCTGTAGAAGCATACAGGAGTATAAAGTCTCAATTACAGAATAAAGCAATCGAACAAGGTCGAGAGCTTACAGAACAAGATGAAATTATGGTTTTATCCAAAGAGGTAAAGAAAAGAAAAGAATCTCTGGAATATTTTAAGGAACAGAAGCGAGATGATCTGGTTGCCCAGGAAGAAAAAGAGTTAAAAATAATAGAATCTTTTTTACCTGAACCCCTTTCCCGGGAAGAACTTGGAAATATAGTTGATAAAGTGATCAATGAAACCGAAGCAGAATCCATGAGGGATATGGGTAAAGTCATGGGAGCTGTGATGCCTCAAGTGAAGGGCAGGATTGAGGGGAAAACGGTTCAAGATATTGTAAAAGAAAAGTTGAGCTGATCATATTGATTATTTTATGGAAATATTATTCAATACCCTGTGTTTTATAAAACATGGGGTTTTTTTATATATTTATGAATACTTTTGATATAATTATTCTATTGATACTGGGTTTTTTTTGTATTAAAGGATTATTCAAGGGGATGGTGCTGGAAGTCTTTACTTTTATAGGGCTTTTAGCAGGATATTTAATCTCATTACGAATTAAAAGTAATGTGGCAGTTTTTATACAGCAATGGATACACTTGCCGGATATTATGATCAATACAGTCTCTTTTTTATTGATTTTTGTATTAATAATTATAATTTTCAGAATTATTGCCGTAAGAATCCGGGAGTTCTTTAAGTGGACATTTTTAGGATGGATCGATAGAGGCGGTGGATTTTTAATAGGACTGCTGAAAGGAGGCCTTATTGCCAGTCTGGTAGTTCTTCTGATATCCATTATTCCATTTTCTGAAAGGGTAAAAAAAGAACAGGAAACTTCTTTTTTGTTTCTGCCTGTCCGTGCTATTGCTCCTGCAGTTTTCAATCTTATAAAAAAAGCCTATCCCAAAACAGAAGATTTTTATATTGAAGTAAAGCAGGGGCTTACTGCTGAATCTCAAAAGGCTGTGGATAATATTGTGTCGGAAGGAGTTAAATCTTTAGAGAAAAAAGCTCAGAAAAAAATATCCCAGGAATTAGATAAACAGAAAGAAGAGAAAATTTTTGAATAAATGAATAAATCATTAGATCTTAAGACTCTTGAATTTAATATAATCGTGGATTATGTTGTTCAGAATACAGTATCCAGGGAAGGAAAAGAAAAAATCAAGTCTTTTTTTTCATATAAAAAAAAGAAACATCTGCAAATCGAACTGAATCGGATTACAGAAATGGTGAATGTGCTTAACTATGATGATCCTTTTCCTCTGGAGGGATATGGTGATTTAACCCTGCATTTAGAGAGAGCGGAAATTGAAGGAAGTTATATTAATCCTGAGGGATTGTTTATTCTATCTCAGTTTTTAAAGATAGTTGAGAAATTAAAAAAATATATTACTCAAAGAAAGCAAAAATATCCCTTATTAAAAGAGATTACAAGTGATTTTAACTCTCTGGCATCACTTCAGAATGAGATAAAAAAGATTATAGATCCGCATGGAAACATAAAGCCGAAAGCTTCGGATAAATTATATTCTCTTCATCAGACAATAGAAAAAAATAAGGTTACCATTCGTAAAAAACTGGAGTCTACATTAAAAACGTATATTTCAAAAGGGTATGCACGGGACAGCAATCTGGTAATTCGTCAGGGACGGCTTGCTCTGCCGATAATTGATACGTACCGCAGCGCAGTCAAAGGTATTGTGTTAGATCAGTCAGCCAGCGGGTCTACAGTTTTTGTTGAACCTATTGATATAATAGAGCTGAATAATCAGGTACATAAACTGGAATCAGAAAAGCAAAGAGAGATTGAAAGGATATTAAAGAAGATCACTGATGTGGTAAGAGAACATATAACATCTATACATGATAATATTGAGGATTTCGGAGAACTGGATAAAGTCTATGCCAAAGCACAGTTTTCCATAGAGCTTGATTGTTTACCAGCTGAAATAAACTCTCAGGGCAAACTTAAGCTAAAAAACAGCCGTCATCCTTTACTGCTGCTGCGTGATTCTGAAGAAGATGTTGTCCCTTTATCCATTACAATGGATGATACTGTCAGAACTGTGATTATTACCGGGCCAAATGCGGGGGGTAAGACAGTAGCGTTAAAAACTGTAGGGCTGCTTTCTCTTATGCATAATTGCGGATTTCATATACCTGCAGAGGAAGGATCTGCAATTCCGCTTTTCTCAGGTATTTTTGCTGATATCGGAGACCGTCAGTCAATTCAGCATGATCTTTCTACTTTTTCCTCACATGTTGAACGGCTGAACAGTATACTGGGGAAAAGCAATGCTGATAGTCTGGTGCTGCTGGATGAAATCGGCGCTTCAACAGATCCTGCCGAAGGAGCTGCCCTGGCAGAGGTAATTTTAGAATACCTGACAGCATTAAAGTGTATGACTATTGCAACCACTCATATGGGAGCTTTGAAAGTTTTTGCAAATCAGCATGAACATATTGAAAATGCATCTATGCTTTTTGACAGTAACAAACTCTCTCCTTCTTATAAATTTCAAATGGGGCTGCCCGGCTCATCCTATGCTTTTGAGATTGCTGGAAAGTATGGAATGAATGCTAATATACTCAACAAAGCAAGAAAACGGGTAGGTAAACAAAGGGATAAGCTGGATACCCTGATATTACAGCTTGAAAATGAGATACAGAAGTCTTCCCGGTTGTCTAAAGAAGCTGAAATTAAACATTCCAAACTAAAAGGACTTATTCATTTGTATCAGGAACGGTTGAATAAAATAAAAAAAGAAGGGAAAGAAGAGAAAAAGAAGATAATTGAACAGGCAGAGTTTTTTTTAAAGAATGCTAATATTGAAATTGAAAATATTGTACGGGAGATAAAAGAAAAACAGGCTGCAAAATCATCGATTAAAAAAGCTAAAAAAATCCTGGAGCAAAAAAAACAAAAGATCGGGGAATTACAGGATACACATACATCGGATAAAAAAAAGGCCTTGCAAAAAGGTGACAGGGCTTACTGGCATGGGCATACAGGGAAAGGGGAGATAATATCAGATCCGGACACCACAGGAAGAGTTTTAGTTGACTGGAATGGAGTAAGACTCAGAGTTCCTCAAAATGAGCTGCAGTTATCACCGGAATTTGATCAGGAAGATACTGAAAAACCAGAGTTCTCTGTACACTTTGATGTTGATATTTCAGATACAATCAGGGATGAAATTGATCTGAGGGGTATGCGGGCAGAAGATGCGGTTGCAGCAGTAGATAAATATTTAAGTGATGCAGTTATGTCTGGTTTGCATTTGGTTCGTATTATCCATGGAAAGGGAACAGGTGTGTTGCGGCAGGTGATAGGAAGGCATCTAAAAGATCATAATCTGGTAAAAGATTTTCGGCTGGGCCGCTGGAATGAAGGCGATACAGGCGTAACTATTGTAGAGATAAAATGAAAGTTTCTGAAGAAAAGATACAGCAGATCAGGGACAGTGCGGATATTGCTGAGATCGTCTCTGATTATGTAACTCTTAAGAAAAAAGGTAAATCCCTGATGGGACTTTGTCCTTTTCATCAGGAAAAGACACCCTCATTCAGCGTAGATTCGGGAAAAGGGTTGTATCATTGTTTTGGATGTGGAGTGGGGGGGGATGTTTTTAATTTTATCATGGAAATAGAGAATATCACCTTTCCGGAAGCAGTAAGAGTTCTGGCTGAAAAATACGGAATACCTTTACCTCAGTCTCAGATGGATGAAACCTCCTCTTATGAAACAGAGATCCTCTATTATACAAACAACACAGCTAAGGATTTTTTTATTTCCTGTCTTTTTCAAACCCAGGCCGGAGCAAAAGCCCTCAACTACATTAAACAAAGAGGATTTACCTCTGAAACCATAAAAAAGTTTAATATCGGATATGCACCAAACAGGTGGGATGGTCTCATCCTCATGGCCAAGAGATCTAATCTTCCTCTCCAGCATCTGGAAAAGGCTGGTTTAATTATTAAACGGAAAGATAGAGAAGGGTACTATGATCGGTTCAGAGGAAGAATAATTTTTCCCATTTCAAACAGGACCGGAAAGGTAATAGGTTTTGGGGGCAGGATAATAAAAGAGGGGAAACATCAACCTAAGTACATCAACTCACCGGAAACGTTGATTTATAAAAAAGGAGCTCAGTTGTACGGTCTGGATATTGCTAAGGACGGAATCAGAAAAAAAGACAAAATACTGCTGGTGGAAGGATACACTGATGTTATGCGCCTTCATCAGAATGAATTTGATAATGCTGTATCGACCCTGGGAACCGCTTTGACTGAAAAGCAGGCTCAGATACTGGCCCGGTATTCCAAGAATGTCACCTTACTTTTTGATGGTGATTCGGCCGGATTAAAGGCTGCCTTAAGAGGAGTGGATATATTGTTTAAAACCGGATTAAAAGTTACTATAGCGCTGCTTCCCAAGGGGATAGATCCTGATTCTTTTCTACTCGAAAAAAGTCAAAAATTAATGAATGAATATATTGAATCCGCTAAATCATTTGTAGATTTCCATTTACAGCAGTTACAAATCAGGGACAGCCTAAATTCACCTCAGACAAAAGCAGAGACAGCCAAGAAACTTTTAGATACTGTCAGACATATCAGAGACCCTTTGGAAAGAAATTTTTATATAAAGGATATTTCTGAGAAGTTCGGAATTGATGAAAAATTTTTACATAATTTGCAGTTCAAAAAAAATGACAGAAACGATAAAAACAGTTATAATACGGGGAAACAACATCCTGAAAATGCTGAGGATATTCTGCTGATTTTTCTTCTGGAGAATTTTATCAAATGGTCGAAGGTAATATTTGATTTTATAGATGAAGAGGATATTACATCAAATTCTATTTTATTGACAATTTATAAAGACTACTCTCAGCATAAAATAAGAGATGAAAATGATATCATGGACAGATTTACTGAAAGGCCTGAAATAAAATCTTATCTTACTGCTCTTGTGGCCAGGAGAAAGGATACTGTTACCAAAGATGAAGATTATAATAATTTATGCGCAGATTGTATAATTACAATAAAAAAAAGAAATATAAAAAATCGCATTAAAAGATGTCAGGAACAAATACGCAAGGATCAGAAGTACAATAAAGATGTCAGTCAGTTGCAAAATGAATATTTCAAGTTAAAAAAAGAACTGGTTGGTTTTACCAAAGAAATGAAAGAAGCAGCGTTAAAAAAAATTGAAAAAAACAGTTGAAAAAGTAAAAAGATTTTATTATAATTATAGCTTGGGAAAAAAGAGGGCCCATAGCTCAGTTGGTTAGAGCAACGGACTCATAATCCGTCGGTCGAAGGTTCGAGTCCTTCTGGGCCCACATGAGATAAGAATTTCGATAAGGAGGAATATACATTAACGGGGTCGGAAAAAAAATACAAACAGAAATTGGTATAAAGCGCAACATATATAAAGTGCACCTTATAAGGGGGCACTTTTTTTTATTTTAGAGCAAATATAACACGATACAGGAGGCATTTTTGCAAGAATTAATAGAATATTTAAAAGAACTTCAGAGTATCGATTCAGAACTACAATTTATCGGGGATTTACGAGGTAATCTTCCACATCAGGTTGATATGTTACATAATGAGCTTAACCAAGCAAAGGATATATATACCAATAAAAAAAAGCAATTGGAACAGACAAAAAAAGAAATCAGATTAACGCAACTGACTATCGAAGATCTTAAAAAGAAGAAAGAAAAGTATCAGGCTCAATTGTTTGAAGTTACCAATAATAGAGAGTACGACGCAGTTACTTCAGAAATTGACAGTGTTGATAATACTATTAGTGATAATGAAGACAAAGTGATTATGTTAATGGAACAGGAAGAACAACTTACTGCTGAACTTGATAAGGATAAGGAGCAGGTAGATAAATTGCAACAAAATTTAGAAAAAAAAGAAACCGAGTTAGAGAAAAAAAATGCAAAAACTGAAAAAGAGGAATTAACACTTAAAGATAAAAAGGATAAGCTGATTTCCAGGATTGATCAACGGTATTTATCCATGTATGAACGTATCAGAAAGGCTAAGAATGGATTGGCTGTAGTTCCTATCCAGAATGGAGCATGTGGCGGTTGTTCCAAAAGGCTTCCGACTCAGAAGGTATTAGAAATTCGTTCTAAGAAAGGAATGTATGTTTGTGAAGTGTGCGGTCGAATAATTGTTTCGGATGGTGCTGCATCTTTGAGAAAGAAATGAAACTTTTTTGCTATATTGATGGTTCCTGTATAGGGAACCCAGGTGATGCCGGATTTGGGATTATTGTTAAAGATGAAACTGATACTATTCTTGAGATGTATGGAAATTATATCGGGGAGGCTACTAATAATATTGCTGAATATCAGGCATTAATTTCCTGTTTAGAGTTGATTGAAAAATATAATATGGACACAGTGGTTATATATTCAGACAGTCAGCTGGTGGTTAATCAAATCAAGGGATTATATAAAGTAAAAAAAGAACATTTAAAGAAATTATTTGATAAAGTGCAGAATATTATGTATGATGTTTCTTATAAGATAGATATTATTCATATTCCGAGAGAAAAAAACAAGGAAGCAGATAAACTGGCCAGAATGGCCATAAAATTAAAAACAAAAGTTACTGAATTTGAGTAATGAAACAGGGCAGAACAGGTGATCGCGGGGTTGTGATTTAATAAACTATAACCCTGAGGAAAGTCCGGACTCCACAGGACAGGATGCTCCATGAACAGGAGGCATTCCTCATAAGGAATGACGGAAAGTGCCACAGAAAAAAAACCGCTCAATATTACTGTCTCAGTTGTATTGAGTAAGGGTGAAAAGGCGAGGTAAAAGCTCACCGGTTCTGCGGTGACGCAGAACGACATGGTAAACCCCATCCGGAGCAAGGCCAAATAGATGAGAAAATTTATTACGAAATGGTCCGTTTCGTCTGACTCATGGGTAGGCCGCAGCGAGGATGTCTGCTAACAGACATCTTCCATAAGATAAATGATCACCATTTCCTCTATGAGGAAAACAGAATCCGGCTTATCGTTCTGCCCCAGTAATTTTGAGGTCTTTAATAAAATGAAATGGAATATCAAAAAAGCAACCAACAGGAAAGAGGTAAGATATCTTGTCTCCGAATTTGGCATACCCTCTATTATAGCAAACATTTTATTCGATCGTAACATTAATGATAAAGAAAAAATTAGATCATTTTTTAAAGGTCACTGGAGTGATTCCTATGATCCCTTTCTTTTAAAAGATATGGATAAAGCAGTTACAAGAGTAATAAAAGCAATTAAGGAAAAAGAAAAGATTCTAATTTACGGAGATTATGATGTTGACGGGATTACTTCTGTAAGTTCATTGAAGTTATTTCTCGATCGATTAGGGGGGGATGTACATTATTATATACCTGACCGACTTAAGGATGGATATGGATTGTCTGATTCAGGAATCAGTAAAGTAGCAGAACAAAATGCCACTTTACTTATTACAGTTGACTGCGGCGTTAAAGCTGTCCAGGAAATTAATAGAGCCAGGGATAAAGGCATTGACACCATCATATGCGATCATCATGAGCCAGGTGCTGTTCTTCCCCGGGCAACGGCAATTTTGAATCCAAAACAAAAAGAATGCAGGTATCCTTTTAAAGAACTGGCTGGTGTAGGGGTGGCTTTTAAACTCATACAGGGAGTGAATAAATATTTAAATCTGGAATACGAGAAAAGCAAACAATATCTGGATTTAGTGGCACTGGGGACAGCTGCGGATATTGTGCCTCTTGTTGATGAAAACAGACTTTTTGTTAAAGAGGGACTGAAGAGTATTACTCGGGCTGAAAGAGTTGGTGTCCGGTCTTTGATGGAAATTGCAGGATTAACGGGGAGAAGGATCAGTACAGGACAGATTGTTTTTGTTCTAGCTCCGCGTTTAAATGCTGCAGGAAGAGTAGGAAGTGCAGAGAGAGGTGTGAGGTTACTCACTACTGAAAATCAGCAGCAGGCGGCAGACCTGGCGCAGATCCTTGAATCGGAAAACAAATTAAGAAAAGATATTGATGAAAAAACTTTTAATGAAGCACTTGAAATGCTGGAATCAATATATGATGTCCAGGAAGACAGGATAGTAGTGCTGGCAAAAGAAGGATGGCATCCGGGGGTGATAGGTATTGTAGCATCCCGTATATCTGAAGAAATAAACCGGCCTGTGGTAATGATCTCTGTTGAGGATTCCGTTGGTAAAGGTTCAGCAAGAAGCATTAGACAATTTGATATGTACTCAGCTCTTAGCTTATGTAAGAAAAATTTAATTCAATTTGGCGGACATAAATATGCTGCTGGTTTGACAATAGATGAGTTAAAAATCGATGATTTTCGTGAACAATTAAAGACGATATCACTGGATATGATTTCAAAGGATGATTTGGTTAAAACCGTTAATATTGATATGGAAATATCGTTATCAGATATTGATGATACATTGGTCAAGTATCTTAAACTTTTTGAACCTTACGGACCCAAAAATATGCGTCCTGTTTTTATGTCCCGGAATCTTCAGGTCATAGGAACTCCCCGTATAGTCGGCAGGAATCATCTCAAATTTAAAGTACGAGATAAAAATAGAATATTTGATGCCATTGGTTTTAATCTGGGTGATTTGATTTACCGGCTCAGTCCCGGAGAAAATAATCTTGATATGGTATATATAATAGAAGAGAATCACTGGAATGGAAGGACGCAGACTCAACTCAGGGTTAAAGATATTAAATAAAGAGCATAGATATAAAACTTAAAAAATTGATTTCTTTTGGAGGTGTGCATTTATGGTTTTTAATGAAGAAGCTAAAATATGGAAAAACGGGAAATTTATTAACTGGAAGGATGCAACTATCCATTTAGCATCACATGTTGTTCATTATGGAACCAGTGTATTCGAAGGGACACGTTGCTACAATACCAGAAATGGCCCTGCTATTTTCAGATTATCTGATCATAATCAACGGCTTTTAAATTCTGCAAAAATTTACCGAATGAAAATTCCATATACAGTTGAAGATCTTAATAAAGCCTGTAAGGAGCTGCTCAGGATAAATAAATTTTCTGCAGCCTATATAAGACCGCTTATCTATAGAGGATATAATTCCCTTGGAGTCGATCCGTCTGCATGCCCCATAGAGACTGCAATATTGAGCTGGGAGTGGGGTAAATATCTGGGAGAAGATGCACTTGAAAAAGGAGTGGATGTAAGAATTTCTTCCTGGAACCGGCTCTCCCCCAATACCATGCCTTCATTAAGCAAATGCGGTGCTAATTATATGAATGCGCAATTAATTAAAATGGAAGCTCTGGAAGACGGGTATATTGAAGGTATTGGCTTAAGTGCAAAAGGAACGCTTTCTGAAGGAAGCGGCGAAAATGTATTTGTATTGTATAAGAATAAATTATATACACCGCCTGTTGAAGATTCAATTTTACCGGGAATCACCAGGGATTCTGTGATCATTATCGCTCAGGAGCACGGTATTGAAGTATTAGAAAAGTCTATTCCAAGAGAGATGGTTTATATTGCAGAAGAAGTATTTTTTACCGGTACTGCTGCAGAAATCACCCCTATTCGTTCAGTAGACAGAATAGAGATCGGTAAGGGCTCCCGGGGACCTGTCACTGAATCTATACAAAAAGAATTTTTTGGAATATTGAGCGGTGAACGTAAAGATACATATAACTGGCTTGATTATGTATAAAAATTTTGATAACATATGAAAAAAAGAAGACGGGCCAGAGAATTTGCTCTGCAGACATTGTATGCTCATGAGCTTACTGGAAATGATCTAAAAACACTTCTTGTACAATTAAAAAACAGAACAACTCAGGAAGAAGTCTATGAGTTTGCTTCCAGTCTGGTGAGAAAAGTGTTGGAAAAAAATGATTTTCTTGATAAACATGTAGCCCTGAGTGTTAAAAACTGGGAATACAACCGAATTGCTATAATTGATAAAATTATTTTAAAGATGGCGTTATGTGAACTGCTTTTTTTCGAAGAAATTCCGCCCCGAGTTTCCATTAATGAGGCCATTGACCTGGCTAAAATTTTCAGTACACAGAAAAGCGGGAAATTTGTTAATGGAATCATTGATAATCTTTATAAAAAGTTTACAGTGGAGGGGAAAATAAAAAAGAAAGCAAATGACTGGTGAACAAAACTCAATAATAAAAGTATAAAAAAAGAGAGTTTTATTTATAATGATATTATTTTAATTGTAAAGTATACTTTTTAGTATGAAATAGTACGGAGAAATATATGTTAAATTTATTAATGGAAAAAATTTTTGGTAATAAACATGAAAAGGAAATTAATAAAATTCAGCCTTTAGTTGAAGAAACCAACAGTATCTATGCTACACTTCATGAACTTTCCGATGAGGAATTACAAAGCAAGACTGAGGAATTTAAGGAAGTCATTCATAATAAAGTCAAAAATATTCAGAAACAAACAGATGATTTAAAACAGGAACTGAAGAGTTCTCATGATGATCAAGAGATTGATATCGAAGAAATACGAAAACAGATCTCAGACCTGGAAGAGGAAGAAAAAGAAATCACAGAAGGAGTACTCCTGGAAATTTTACCGGAAGCTTTTGCAGTGGTTAAAGAGACGTGCCGTCGTCTTGTGGGTAAGTCCTGGAAAGTAGTGGGAGTAGAAACCAGCTGGAATATGATTCCTTTTGATGTACAGCTTATAGGAGCTATTGTTTTACATCAGGGTAAAATTGCTGAAATGGCCACCGGAGAGGGGAAGACACTGGTTGCGACCATGCCCCTGTATCTGAATGCTCTGGTCGGAAAAGGAGCTCATCTGGTAACAGTTAATGATTACCTGGCCCAGAGAGATTGTGAATGGATGGGGAGAATATTTGAATCTTTAGGACTCAGTGTTTCTTACATTAAAAACGATATGCCAACCAGCGAGCGTAAAAAGGCATATCAGGCAGATATTACTTATGGTACAAATAATGAATTTGGTTTTGACTATCTCCGGGATAACATGGCTCGTTCTACTGAAGATATGGTACAAAGGGGGCATCATTACGCTATTATTGATGAGGTTGATTCTGTATTAATTGATGAAGCCAGAACACCGCTCATTATCTCCGGACCGGTTCCCGAATCTCATAATCAGTTTAATGAGATGAAACCTTTGGTTTCCGAGTTGGTTCGTCAGCAGATTCATCTGATAAACAGACTTGTGAAAGAGGGAAAAGAACTCCTCGAAAATCAAGAAGATGAAGGAGCGGAATATGAAGCAGGGAAGAAACTACTGAAAGCTCGGCGGGGAGCACCTAAAAATAAAAGATTAACTAAACTGCTGGGTGAGAGTGGTATACAGAGACTCATTAGAGGAGTGGAAGCAGACTATATGCGGGATAAAAAACTTCACCTTCTTGATGAGGAACTCTATTATGTGATTGATGAAAAAAATAATACTATAGATCTTACTGATAAAGGAAGGGAAGCAATTTCTCCCAATAATCCGGAGATGTTTGTTCTTCCGGATATTGCAACTGAATTGACAGAAATCGATGAAGATGATTCTCTTTCTTCCCAGGATAAGCAGAAAAAAAGAGAAAAGGTACAGACTGAATTCAGTAATATAAGCGAAAAATTACACAATATAAGTCAGCTGCTTAAAGCTTTTTCTTTGTTTGAAAAGGATGTTGAATATGTGGTTACTGATGATGGGAAAGTTATGATAGTGGATGAATTTACCGGACGGCTGATGCCGGGAAGAAGATTTTCTGATGGACTGCATCAGGCACTGGAGGCAAAAGAAAATGTAAAAGTAGAGAGAGAAACTCAGACTCATGCCACGATAACGCTGCAGAATTTTTTCCGCCTTTACACCAAACTTGCAGGCATGACAGGAACAGCTGAAACAGAAGCTGATGAATTTGAAGAAATCTACAAACTAAAGGTAGTGGTTATTCCTACTAATGAACCGGTGAGAAGAGAAGATCACGAAGATATGATATTCAAGAGCAAGCGGGAAAAATTTAAAGCTATTATTCAGGAAATAGAAGATTATCATAATGCCGGTCTGCCTGTTCTGGTAGGAACTGTTTCTGTAGAAGTCTCTGAAACACTTTCCCGGATGTTAAAACGGAAAAATATCCGTCACTCGGTGTTAAATGCAAAGCATCATGCTAAAGAAGCAGAAATAGTGACCAAAGCAGGTGAACCGGGAATGGTAACCATTGCTACCAATATGGCAGGAAGAGGAACGGATATAAAACTCGGAGCAGGGGTAATCCGCTATACTGAAGAAGGATATGATCTGTTTGCAGAAGATATTGAAGCATTACTAAACAGAAAAGCAAAAATACTGGTTCATGAAATACCTGATTCTTTAATTGATACATTCACTACCATTATTTCGGAAAGGAACGGCAATTTTAAGGTAGTGGAATCTGAAGATCAAAAAAGAAGTCTGATTACCGATATCGACACCTGGGGTGATCATAATGTGATATGTATTCTAAAATCTAAAGGCAATCCCAGGGATAAGAAAATCAGCAGTGAAGGAATTACTCATGTTAAAGTAAGAGATTATGCAGAAGGGGGGCTTCATATTATCGGGACTGAACGCCATGATGCGCGCCGGATTGACAGGCAGCTCCGGGGAAGAAGCGGCCGACAGGGTGATCCCGGTTCTTCACGGTTTTACTTATCACTTGAAGATGATTTAATGAGACTTTTTGCTCCAGATAAAATTATAGGAGTAATGGACAGGCTCGGACTGGAGGAAGGTGAGGTGATCACTCATTCTATGATCACAAAATCCATAGAAAGAGCTCAGAAAAGAGTGGAAATGAGAAATTTTGAGATCAGAAGACATTTGCTTGAATATGATGATGTTATGAACAAGCAAAGAGAAATAATATATCAAAGACGTAAAAGAGCTCTGGAAGGAGAAAATCTCAGGGATAATATTTATATTTTTATTGAGGATTTTATTGATGAACAGGTGGAAATTTTTACAGATAAGGATTACAGTGAGAATTGGGACTGGCAGGGTTTGAGTAATGTTTTGCTTAAATCAATACTGCTTCCCCTGCCCCTTACACAGAAAGAAAAAGAGGAAATTTCCAAGGAAGAGCTCAAAGATCGTCTTATAGATGCAGCTATTGATAATTATAAGAGAAAATGTAACAATCTCGGAGATGAAGTAATGGGGCAATTGGAGAAAATTGCCACCCTCCATACGATTGATGAAAAATGGAAAGAGCATTTATATGAAATGGATCAGTTAAAAGAAGGTATTAATTGGAGGGCTTATGGTCAGAAAGATCCGTTGATAGAATATAAACATGAAGGATTCAGGGCATTTAAAGAAATGCTGGAATCAATAAATGATGAAATTCTCGAAATAGTTTTCAAGGCAAATATTGAAGTTGAACATGATCTCAGAGAACAGCAGCAGAGAGCTGCATCTATAGACATGTCAACCAGGCATGCAGAAACTGTCGGTATGGGATTTGCTGGTCAATCAGAAGAACAGCAGCAGGGCGGCAATGTACGTGCAGGTAAAAAACAGCCGGTAAACGTAGGGAAAAAAGTGGGTAGAAATGACCCATGTCCCTGCGGAAGCGGTAAAAAATATAAACATTGTTGTGGAAGATAGTGTTGAATATATTAAAGTTTAGGAGCGTAACTGATGTCAAAATCGCTGGTTATTGTTGAATCTGATGCAAAATCCAAGACCATAAATAAATTTCTTGGTAATGACTATAATGTCAAGGCCTCTGTAGGTCATATTAAAAATCTTCCCAAAAATCGTCTTGGGGTGGATATAGAGAACAATTTTTCACCGGAATGGATCACTATAAGGGGTAAAGGTAAGATACTTAGCATGCTGAAAAAGGCGGCTTCATCTTCTGACAAAGTATATATTGCAACTGATCCTGACAGAGAAGGAGAAGCAATTGCTTATCATTTACTGAATGAAATAAAAAAATTCAATACTAATATATACCGGGTTCTTTTTTATGAGATAACAGATAAAGCTGTCAAGGAAGCAATAAAGAATCCTAAAACTGTAGATCAAAGCAAGGTTGAAGCACAAAAAGCAAGACGGGTACTGGATAGATTAGTCGGGTATAAGATCAGCCCCTTTCTGTGGAAAACCATTTTCCGGGGACTCTCTGCAGGCAGAGTGCAGTCCGCAGCTCTTCGAATTATCTGTCAGAGAGAAGAAGAAATTATCAGTTTCAGACCGGAAGAGTACTGGTCTATAGAAGCTGTTTTCAAAACAAAAAGAGATGATATATTCAGGTCCAAACTTATTAAGATTGATGATAAAGAGGTGAATATTCCGGATGAAAAAACTGCCCGAAAACATACGGATGAGATAAAAAATCAGGAATTTTTTATCACCAATATCAAGAAAACTCAGGTTACCAGAAAACCCTATCCTCCTTATACTACCAGTACTTTTCAGCAGGATGCAGCTGTTCGCTGTAAAATGAGTACAAAAAAGATAATGAGAATAGCTCAGCAGCTTTATGAAGGGATTGATTTACCCGGGGGGAGAACAGGCTTGATTACCTATATGCGAACCGACTCTACCCGGCTATCCTCTGCAGCAGTAGGAGAAACCAGAGAATTTATTGCTAATAATTATGGAACTGAATATGTCCCTGAAAAACCTGTCTATTACAAGACCAAAAAAAATGTTCAGGATGCACATGAGGCAATTCGTCCCACATCCATAAAAAGAACTCCTCAGAGTGTAGCGGCTCATTTAACTTCAGATCAGTTGCAAATCTATACCCTTATCTGGCAGCGTTTTATTGCCTGCCAGATGCGTCCGGCAAAACTATTACGTACAATTATAGATATTAACGGAGGACCCTATCAGTTCAGAACCACTGGGTCAATTATTAAATTTAAGGGATTTATGCAGATTTATAATATAGCCAAAGAAAAAGATTCAGACATTCATCTTCCGGAAGGATTAAAAAAACAGGAATCCCTTTTTCTGGAAAAACTAGATCCTCAGCAGCATTTCACCAAACCGCCCCCGCGATATACAGAAAGCAGTCTGGTGAAAAAATTAGACAATCTGGGTATCGGACGGCCTTCTACCTATGCTATAACCATCTCAAATCTCCTGAGCAGAAAATATGTTAACAAAGAGAGAAGAACTCTTTTTGCTACGGAGCTGGGAATGAATGTTAATCGTATACTGGTTTCTCAGTTTCCTGATATATTTGATATAAATTTTACAGCCTATATGGAACAGGAACTTGATCAAATTGAATCAGGAAGTAAGAATCATATAAATGTTTTAAAAGATTTTTATCAGCCCTTTTCTCAATCACTGGAAAGAGCGTTATCCAAACAGGAGGATATAAAACAATCACTGCAGGAAAAAATTGATGAGAAATGTCCGGAATGCGGCAGAGAGCTTATTGTAAAATGGGGCAGGAATGGTAAGTTTATCGGGTGTACTGGATATCCGGAATGTACCTACACACGGCCTCTGGAAGAAGAAGAAACTAAAACTGATGAAGTGTGTGAGAAATGCGGCGCACCTATGCAAATAAAAGTGGGTAAATTCGGCAGATTTTTAGCTTGTTCAAACTATCCGGAATGTAAGTTCACCAAACCTTATTCTCTGGGAATTCCCTGTCCGGAAAGAAATTGTGAAGGTGAGATTGTGGAGCGGAAAACCAGACGGGGCAAAGTGTTTTACGGCTGCTCCAGTTATCCCAAATGCAAATTTGCCTTATGGAATAAACCGGTTGCACAGGAATGCCCGAAATGCGGATATCCTTTATTAGAGCTCAGACATACAAAATCAAAAGGATCATTCAAGCAATGTCCCAACTGTAAACATAGTGTTAAAAAAGAGGATAAAAGCTAAGATCCATGAGCAAAATATATCAGTACATCAATAATTTTTTACAATATCTTTCTTCACATAAACAATATTCACAGCACACCATAGATGCATATAAGAGAGATGTGTTACAGTTTTTTGAATTTTTTAATCTGAATGAATCAGCCAAGCACAAAAAAATCAATCAAATAACCAAACAGGATGTCAGAGATTTTATTAGCAGTTTAATTCGTTACGGCATGAGCAAAAAAAGTGCTGAAAGAAAGATTGCTGCTTTAAAAAGTTATTTTTCTTATTTAAATAAAGAAAATGTGATCCAGAAAAATCCTGTTTCAGGTATTCCTCTACCCAAAAAGGAAAAAGTACTGCCTCAGTTTTTGCAGGAACATGAAATAAGTAAGATCTTTAACAAAATTGATACAAAAACCCCTTCGGGATTACGGGACCGGGCGATTATTGAATTTTTTTACAGCACCGGTATACGGCTTTCTGAACTTTCCGGATTGAATATACATGATATTGATTTACATGCCGGGACAGTTCGAGTATTGGGAAAAGGAGCCAAACAAAGAATAGTACCGATCGGGAAATGTGCATCCCGGGCAATAAGAGAATATCTTTCAAAAAAAGAAGAACTTTTTAAGGTGAGAGATGAAAAGGCAGTATTCCTGAATCGATATGGAAATCGATTGTCTAACCGGGGCATTCAGTTACGGGTCACCAAATGGCTTACCATGGTTTCTGAAAAAAAAGGATTAAGTCCCCATATTCTCCGTCATTCTTTTGCAACTCATTTACTTGACAGAGGAGCGGATCTGCAAGCTGTCAAAGAACTTTTAGGACACAGTAGTTTGTCAACTACCCAGCTGTATACTCATTTATCAACTTTTAGGCTGAAGAAAATATATGAACAGGCTCATCCCAGAGCAGAGAAGATAGTTAAATAATATATGTTTAACATCAAAAAAAGGAGGCCTATATGCAAGTTAAAGTGACTGCCAGACATTTTAAATTATCAGATGAACTGAAAGAATATGCTGAAAATGAGACACTGAAATTAAAAAAATATTATGATGGTATAATTGATGGTGAAGTAATTTTAGATTGGGAAAATAAAGATCGTATCGCAGAGATAAATCTCTCTGTAAATAATAAGATTTTGTCAGTGCATAAAAGGTCAGATGATATGACGAAATCAATAAATGCTTGCATAAATAAATTAAAGAGAAGATTAAAAAAATACAAAGACAGACGTCATAATTTTGAACATGAAAAAGTAAACATTCATTTAGAAAATGAGGTGGATAAATAAATAAATCCAAACTGACAGTTAAAAAATTACTGGAAGAAACAAAACAATTATTGCATTTTAAACTATTAACTCAGGATGCAGATCTGGAACGGATCATTACTGAAGAATATCTTCACCGGCCCGGAATTGCTTTAACAGGTTTTGTAGACATCTTCACCTATAAGCGAATACAAATTTTTGGTAATACTGAACTGGCTTATCTGAAAAGCCTGGATATAAATCAAAGGAAGAAGATATTAAAAAAAATATTTTCTTTTGATATTCCCTGTGCTATAGTGACCAATGAAAAGAAAACTGTTCCGGAATTAATCCAGCTGGCAAACAGCAGGACAATACCTGTATTAAGTACGGCTCTATCTACTATTCAGATTTTTGATAACCTTGGATATTATCTGGAAGAAAAATTCGCTCCTGTCACTACTGTGCACGGATGTCTGGTTGATATATACGGAATTGGTATCTTGATAACAGGAAGAAGCGGGATTGGAAAGAGTGAACTTGCTCTGGATCTGGTCACCAGGGGACATCGGTTTATATGTGATGATGTGGTGACTATTACCCGAATGTCAGGTAATATTTTATTAGGGAGAGGTAATGAGAAATTAAAGTACAATATGGAGATCAGGGGACTGGGCATAATCAATATACGATCGATATTTGGAATAAAAGCAATAAGAAGAAGCAAAAGAATTGAAGTAGAACTTAAACTGGTTGACTGGGAGAAATCTCAAAAATACGAACGTCTTGGAATTGATGAGGAATCCACTGAAATACTCGGATTAAAAATACCAATAATTCATCTTCCTATATTTCCAGGGAAAAGTATATCCACTATTGCAGAGGTGATCGCTTTAAATGAATTGTGCAGACTTGATGGACAGTATAATGCTCAGGAATTCAGTGATGAGATCACTCGCTATATGAAAAATGACATCGATTCTCTCAGAAAGTATATAGGCCCTGATTTTGAGTAAAATAAAGGAAAAAATATGTTTTCTGAAGGTAAAACAGAAATCTATATAGGTATTGTTGTATTTATAGCTATTCTTTTATTAACCTTTGGTATCATATGGGGTAAAAGATTACCTATTTTTACTAAATATAAAGTATATAATGCTGTCTTTAATAATGCTCAGGGAGTGGAAAAAGGAGATCCGGTGATGGTTCACGGGATCAAAAAAGGTGAGATTACAGATATAATACTTCTTAAAAATAAGGTAATGATTGAATTTCGCCTTAAAAAGGATGTGCTTGTATTTTCAGATGCTCAGGTATATTTAGAGATTGAAGAACTTATTGGAGGAAAACAGTTATCCCTTTACCCGGGCAAGAGTAATTTACCTTTAGAAGAGGATGAAACACTTATTGGTGAAAACAAGGGGGATATCAGAGTTTTCATGGCAAAAAGTATAGTGATTATGGAACAGGTTGATTCTTTATTGAGCAGAGTGAATAATATTGTCACAAAAAACAAACTCAAACATTTAATCGATAACCTGGAAGATGTTTCTTTACAGACTAAAGAATTACTGGTGGATAACAGAAAAAATATACATTCAGCTATATCAACACTTAATTTGCTGTCTAAAAAATTTCAAACTGATTCTACCCTAAATAATATAAACACTGCTCTTGATAATCTTACTAATACTGTTGTAGTATTGGATACAACCATTACATTATTACATCCTGTAATAGAGCGTTTAAAAAATGAAGAGAGCACCTTTGGAAAAATGACAGGTGAAAATAAACTTTATGAGCAGCTGGTGAATACTGCAAATAGTCTGGATTCACTGGTTAAGGATATTAAAAAGAATCCCCGAAAATATTTACACTTTTCCTTGTTTTAATCCAGAAAATTATTGATAATAAAAAATTATCTGGTTACATTGAATCATGCTGAAAGAATTAACAGTAAAAACTTCTACAAGAACAGAACTTATTCTTGTAGACCGGAAAGTTACCGGAGCTGTAAAAGAAAGCGGAGTTTCAGAGGGTATTTGTGTTTTATGGGTGCCGCATACAACAGCTGCAGTTACCATAAATGAAAATGCAGATCCGGATGTGGTACGGGATATTCTCTATGAAACTGAGAAGATAGTCCCTTTTCAGAATGGGTATCACCACAGTGAAGGTAATTCTGCAGCTCATATTAAATCCAGTCTTTTCAATCCTTTTCTCAGTTTAATTATTAAAAATTCTGAACTTATTCTGGGAACCTGGCAGTCAATATATTTCTGTGAGTTTGACGGGCCGAGAACACGCAGGCTTCTGGTCAAGATAATGGGGGATTGAGTGACTCTCTCCCGGCTTGGGGAATTTGGTATTATAGAACGTATTAAGAACGTTCAGATAAATCAGTCGTCCGATGTACACATCAGTATCGGAGATGATGCTGCGGTTTACAAAACCAATTCCCGAAAATGGTCAGTAATCACCACTGATGCCCTGGTTGAAGAAGTGCATTTTGATCTTTCCTATACTCCGGTTCATTCAATCGGATGGAAGTTAATGGCGATAAATATCAGTGATATTGCTGCCATGGGGGCAGTCCCCAGAAATGCAGTGGTATCTTTAGCCTTGACTAATAGCTGGTCCCCTGAACATGTTGATCAGTTAGTCCGGGGCATCACAGACTGCTGTAAACAGTACAGTTGTGATCTGATCGGAGGAGATACGGTCAGCTCTGTGAGTAAGGTTTTTCTTGCAGCCACAGTAACCGGAGAAGTAGAACCGACGTGTTGTATACAACGCAGCGGAGCTGAAACCGGAGATCTTATATGTGTTACAGGAGTTCTGGGTAGAGCAAAAGCAGGGTTAGATATTCTTTCTTCATCCCGGGGGAAAAGCAGAGGTGAGGAAGCAGTTAATCATTTTTTATATCCTGAACCCAGAGTAAGAGAAGCTCGGATACTGGCAAAAGAGGTGGGTATTAATGCTATGATTGATATAAGTGATGGATTGGCTTCCGAGATACACCACATCTGTTCAAGCAGCGGAAAAGGATGTATACTATACGGAAATAAGATTCCTGCTGCAAAAGAGTTGGAGTTACTGTATAACAGAAAGAAAAAACTTTTGTTTTTCTATGCGTTGCAGAGCGGTGAGGAGTATGAACTGCTGTTTACCATATCTGAAAAAAATTTTGAAAAATTAAAGAAAAAGAACATTTTTAAAAATAATTTTATCAGTGTAATCGGAAAAATAATTGATAAAGAGGATGGATTACAACTCCTCTACGATAATAAAAAAATATCTTTACCAACCAAGGGATGGGATCATTTTAAAGAAAATGATTAAGGTAAAAAATGTTCAGCCGTATAATGGTCTGGCACAGGTTTATGATACGGTTATGGATCATGTTGATTATACTGGATGGGCTGATTATATATCCATGATATTCCAAAAATATGGCGATCCGGTTTGTGATGTAGTGGATTGCGGATGCGGGACGGGCAGTCTTATGCAAAAATTGGGAAAGCTGGGATATTTTGTAGCTGGTTTTGATTGTACTTTAAATATGGTAATAAGAGCAAAATTGAAATCCCATGGAATTCTGTGGCAGGGTGATCTGAAATCATTGGCATTAAAAAAGCAATGGGATGCAGTGCTCTGTATGTACGATACCATCCAGTATTTAAATGAATATGAGATAAAGACATACATACATCAAGTACAGAATATCCTGCATGCTGGCGGATTATTTATTTTTGATATAGCCACTAAAAACAACATCAAAAAATACTGGTTCGATTTTTCCAATAAAGAAAAAATCAATGGATGGGAGATAAAAAGAAAAAGCTGGTTCGACGAACAAAAAGAACAGCTGCATACCAGCTTTCAATGCATAGATGAGTCTTTACATATACAAACCCGGGAAAATCATATACAATATATTTATGATAAGGAAAAATATAAAAATCTTGTAACCGGTGATGTATGGCAATACATTGGTTGTTTTAATGAGTTTACATTCAAACCTGCTCATCATGACTCGGAACGGGTGCATTTTGTTTTTATGAAGGAGGGATTGTGATTGAGTTAAAAGAAGTATGTTATTCAGTAAAAGGTGAATTGATTTTAGAGGATATAAATTTAAGAGTGGAAGCTGGAGATTTTGTCAGTATTGTTGGCCCCAGCGGAGCCGGTAAAAGTACACTTCTTAATCTTATACATATGAAAATTTTCCCGGTAAGCGGCCATCTCAGAGTCATAGATTGTAATGTCTCTACTTTACGTTCCAAAGAAATTCCTTTATTGAGAAGAAAAGTTGGTATGGTATATCAGGATTTCAAACTTCTTGATGACAGAGATGTTTATGAGAATATTGCCTTTGCATTGTGGGCTACAGGAGTGAAGAGAAATACCATAAAAAGAAAGGCATTATATGTTTTGGCTGAAGTGGGATTAAGCCATAAACGATATTCAATGGTAACAGAACTGTCCGGTGGTGAACAGCAGAGAGTATCAATTGCCCGAGCCCTGGTCAATGAGCCCTATATTCTTTTAGCTGATGAGCCTACCGGAAATCTTGATCCGGAAACCAGCAGTGAGATAATTGATCTTTTAAAGAGAATAAACCTGAAAGGAACTGCTGTAATTATGGCTACACATAAATCTGACATAGTAGAGGATCTGCCTGGCAGGATACACAGAATTGATCAGGGGAGGATTATTGAATGAGTTTACATATTTTCTATACAATCAGGGAAGCATTCAAGGGACTGAGCAGGCACAGGTTTTCTTCAGTCATGACCTTGATATCCATTACAATAAGCCTTACCATACTGGGCGGTTATCTGGTCATAACCTATAATCTTAAAAGAGGTGTTGAACTTTTTAAGGAAAGACTGGGAGTGGAGGTTTTTATTGATAACAGTTTACATTCAGAAGAAATCCGACAATTGCAGACACAAATAACCAGCCTCAGAGAAGTTGAAAGAGCGGTTTTTATATCCAAAGAACAGGCAATGCAGGAGTTTAAAGCAGAGTTTGATCAGGATGTAGTGGAGATCATCGGAGAGAATCCTTTACCGGCTTCAATACGGGTTGAATTGGCAGAACCCTACAGAACTGCATCAGAGGTGGAAAAACTTGAGACCAGGATGTTGTCTTTTCGCGGAGTAACAGATGTTACTTACCATGGAGAGATATTTAAAATTGTACATAGATACAGTCGGATCGGAATGATAATCTTTATTGGACTTTTTTTGGTTATCCTTTTTGCTTCAGTTTTGCTTATAACCAACACATTGCGTCTGACTATTCTGTCCCAAAAAAGATTAATATCTATAATGAAGCTGGTTGGAGCCACCAAAGGATTTATACGCCGGCCCTATCTTATACAGGGAGTATTCCATGGATTGACAGCCGGGATTATAGCCTGTAGTATTATTCTGTTAATAATGAGACTGGCTAATACTTTTTACGGAGATATACTTGTCATTCCTTTATGGCTGCTTCTAATTCCTGTTTTTGCAGGTTTTTTCCTGGGCATCCTGGGCAGTTATATTGGAGTAAAAAAATTTTTAAACACTTAATAGTATGAAGTATCCACACTTAAATAAAGCGGTGAAAATGAAAAAATATAAAAAGAAGATAATTGATTTTTTTGATAAACATGCAAAAGAAATTTTCAAAAGAAGAACTTTGGCCAAACGTCTGCATATTCCTAATAAACATTATCAGGATTTTAAGCGATTGCTGGATGCATTAGTTGATCAGGGAATTATTCAGCGGCATAAAGGTCATCGGTACGGAAAAATGAGACGTGATAATATTGTCAGCGGCACTTTGGAGGTTAAAACTGAAGGGTTTGGATTTTTAAAGAGAGATGACGGGGGCGAAGATATATTCATCAGTCAGCGCAATATGGGGCCGGCTCTGCATAAGGACAGAGTACAGGTAAATTTATGGGCAGTACCCAAACATAAAGGAAAACTCTGTGAAGGAAGAGTACTTAAGGTATTAGAACGATATCATAAACGAATTGTGGGCACCTTTACAGAAGGAGAAAAATTGCACTATGTTATTCCTGATGATTTAAAAATCAGTAATGATATTCTTATAACTGAAGATAACAGGGCACAGGCCAAACCCGGACAGAAAGTTGTGGTGAAGCTTGAACCTAAAAAAGACACCAGAGAGCCCTTACAAGGCAGAATTGTTGCCATACTTGGCTATCCTGAAGATAAAGGCGTCGATATAGATTCTATCATATATGATATGGGGATCCGTTTCTCCTTTCCGGATTCGGTAAAAAAAGAAGCTGAGAAAATAACCGGAGAAATTTCAGAAGCAGAGTATGAGGAGCGTCTGGATTTACGGGGAAAACTGATATTTACCATAGATCCTGATGATGCCGAAGATTTTGATGATGCAGTCTCTCTGGAGAGACTGGATAACGGCAATTTTTTATTAGGTGTTCACATAGCAGATGTAAGTCATTGGGTGCAGGTAAACTCCGACATCGATCAGGAGGCTCTGGAAAGAGGGAACAGTGTATATCTGGTCGACAGGGTAATCCCCATGCTGCCGGAACAGATTTCCAATCATGTTTGCAGTTTACGGCAGGGAGAAGACAGCCTTTGTTACAGTGTTTTAATGGAAGTAAATTCCAATGGAGAAGTGATTGATTATGATTTTAAAGAAAGTATAATAAACAGCAGATTCAGGTTTTCCTATAAAGAAGTGCAGAATATACTGGATGAACTCCATAAGAAGAATAACGAAACTGTTCAGAAAAACGGAACTGACTATTCAGATATTTTAAAGAAAACTATTAATGATATGTATAACTTGAATATGACCTTAAAAGATAAATGGCGCCAGTATGGATTAATAGATTTTACCACCCTGGAACCTGATGTGATGCTGGATGCTAATGGAAAACCGTATGATATAAAAGCCCGGGATTCTCTTGAAAGCAATGAAATTATTGAAAGTTTCATGCTTCTGGCCAACAGAACTGTAGCTGAGCATATTAAAAAAATCAGAGAAACCCGGGAAGGTAAATTTCCTTTTGTGTATCGTATTCATGAGAAGCCGGACAGGGAAAAAATAACAGAACTGAGAAGGTTTGTTGAGGTTTTGGGGTATGAATTTAATGTGGGTAATAGAGTGAAATCGAAAAATTTTCAGCGTCTTATCCAGCAGGTTAAAGGAACCGATCATGAATATCTGGTAGAAAACATTGCTCTCAGGAGTATGATGAGGGCCAAATATTCCAAAGCCAACCCGGGGCATTTTGGTCTGGGATTTACTCACTATACTCATTTTACTTCCCCTATAAGGCGGTTTGCAGATCTTACTGTACACAGGCTGTTAAAATGTTACGGCAGTGATGTTGATGCTCCTCCTGCCCTTCCTGCTTCTCTTTCTGAAATTTGTAAAATTACCACAGAGTGCGAAATAACTGCGGAAGCTGCAGAAAGAGAATCCATCAAGGCCAAACAGGTGCAGTTCATGGCCAATAAAATAGGACAGGAGTTTTCCGGAATAATTTCCGGTATTGTTCCCTTTGGATTATTTGTAGAAATTCCGGAATATCTTATTGACGGGCTGATTGCCATCCGAGATCTGCATGATGATTACTATGTGCATGATGAGGAGCATTACTGTTTGATCGGAGAAAAACGGGGCAGAACTTTCCGTATCGGTGATCCGGTCAGGGTCAGACTGAAAAGAGTTTTGCTGCAGATGCGGAAGATTGATTTTGATATTGTGTATGAGGAGTGAGTATCGTGTAATATGTGGGAAGGCTGGGAGGAGAAAAAAAGGAGGATGGATGAGACCCCAACAAGGTATGAAGCCACAAAGAGTAAATTAAATAACAAATTATTTAATATTGACCAGTGTATCGTGGTATGGGAGTGTCGGAGAAAGAAAATGGAGATGGGTTGTTTTTAAATCCCAAATCCCAAGCATCAAACAAAAAATAATAACCAAATTCCAAATATCAATGGCCAAACTGATCAGCTTACAAACCTGTTCAAAAATTTAAAGCCATGGATGCACCCCGTTGGATAAACGTGTTTCAAAATATAAAACTTGCAACTGCTTAAAACATCCTACGGGGTGAACACGGATCAAACACGGAATAATATTATTGTTATCCGTGAGAATACGTGTTAATCCGTGACTGATAAATTTATCATTAATAATTGTTTATTGTTTTTGTTCTTTTGTCCGATTCCAATATCGTTACTTTTACATTAGTATTTCCTCGGACATCCGGGTGTGGCCATTTTTACATAGTCTCAATGGCTGGGAATAAAGTGATTACAAATCACAAAAAAATGCCGAAGGTGGGGGCACCTTCGGCATTAACAGTTTCTTAGCAATGATCTTTTATCGTAATAAGAAAATGTATCACATTACTGGCTACTTCTCCAGCTTAATGATTTCTCCGAACAGATCTTTTTGCGCTTTTATTATTTCTTCATTTCCATATACACAATAAATATTCTGTTTCAGTATGTCCTGAACAAAGGACTTCATATTCTGTATATCTTCAGGTGTGGTTTTTAGGACATTATCACGTTCTGTTTGAATATCTTTTCTGGTTACGTTTTCCAGATACCAGGAAACAGCCTGATCTCCTTCTCCTGAAGGTGTTAATGGTCTGTCCATGTTGGAGATGGTGCCGATTATGAATCGTGTCATAAGGTCTTTTTCCGGTTTAAAATTCTGTAGAAATTCAGGTGTATTTTTAAAGTTTTCCAGAGTTTCCTTGAGATTCGGGTCACGATAAGAGCCGAAAAATACCTGACCGGTAGGAGCAAAGTTGCTGAAACCGCCATATGCTCCCCCTATAACCCTGATCTGTTTATGCAGCCATTCCCGGGAAAGAATTTGATTCAACACTCTGATTTTACCGTTCCAATCATATCCCAGATCTTTAAAATCATATCCCTGCAGAACATACTGAACTTTCGAGGCAGTTGCTATACCTTCATTGTTCTTTTTAAAAGAAAAATCCCAGCTGTATTTTTGCAGATCATCCTGAGATAAGGATTGTGCAAATGTTTCAGTTTCTTTTTTGAATGCAGAAAAATCATCTTTATCACAGGTTACTGCCACAATGAGATTATTTTTATTAAACAAAGTGGTTGTGGCTTTTTCCATATTACTGATGATTTCATCTGCTTTCTGATCATAATTATCAACTAAATCAGTGATAAACCAATAGTATTCCAGTCCTCTGGTGAGTTCATTGAACATTCCCTGATTGGAATAATAGGATGTAAGTCTGGTAAGAGCATATCCCATCCCGTTTCCTTTTACACTGGCATCCAGTCTGGATTGATGTCTGGTTAACACTGTTTTTAATCGATCCTTGTCATTAAACACAGAACGGTTCAGAATTTCATTGGTTAATTCAAAAAGTTTATTCACTTTAGCATTCATCGCTTTGGATGAAATTATAAGTGTGGATATCATTTGCTCATCACTTCTGTTTTTAAGATAAGTATTCAGATAAGTGTTAAATCCGCCGGTATGGATATTCAGGGCGTTATCCAGATCGCCATAGGAATATTTTTCTGTATTCAGGCTTCCAAGCACTTCGGTTAATAGAGCAGCATAGGGTATCATTTCCTGGGAAAGCACCCGGGTATCAAAAAGAAATTTGATATAGACAATATCGTTGGTAAAGGCATCATAATATAAAACAGGGGTATCTCCGAGCTTTTTTTCTGAAACCTTATACCAGGATGCCTTTGGGTTGATATCGTTTATTTCCAATCTGGGTATGGTAGCAAGTGCTTCAGGTGAATCTTCTCTTTCCTGAAATTCAATTAATTTCTGCGTATTTTTTATCAATTGTTCTTTTTCTTTCCGGGAAAGACTGTTCTTATACGCGGTTAGTTCGGTTTTAATTTGTTCATTTATCTTGCTCTCCAGTCCTGGTTTTGGTTTTAAGGTGAATAACAGGGAGTGAGAATTATTCAGCATATGTTCTTCAATAATTGCTCCCAGCAGTCTTGTTTCCAGTGCAGTTTTTACTATTTCCAGTGGTTCTTCCCACTCAAGACTCAGGAACGGATCGCCGGTATAAAGCCATCCTTTACTTGCGTTAAAAAGATATACCAATCCTTTATGGGGAGTGTTGCCTTCCCGGAGGCGGAATTCCATTCTGTTGATAATACCTTCTATGGTTTCTTTATCCAGGCCTTTTTCTGCTGTCTCTTTCAGTGTTTTCATAACAGTTGATTTAAACTTATCTGTATCAGAAGGATCAGCATTCTGCACCCTGATCTGGAATACATTCTGTTTCTGTTCACTGCTGTAGGCTCTGACTTCACGGCCTATTCCGGCTTTCTGCAGAGCCAGACGGACAGGAGCTGATTCATGATTTACCAGAGCTTCACTTAATATATCCAGAGCCATACATAAATCCCGGTCTCTGCCTTCTCCGATCACCCAGCTTAACGATAAATATGTCTGGTTATCGGTTCTGCTGCCTACAGGTACAGGATAGTAACCAGATGCCTCTTTCATCTGTTTAAAAGGTTTCTGAAATGTTATAGAAGCAATATCATCTGACTTCTCATACTGGGACAGGTATTTTTCATCAATAAAAGAAAGTTCCTTATCCAGATCAGCATTTCCGTAAAGAAATATATAACTGTTGGAAGGATGGTAGTATTTCCGGTGAAAATCAAGAAATTGTTCATAGGTCAGTTCCGGAATAGCTGGCGGATAACCGCCGGAGGACTTACCATAACAGTTATCAGGAAACAGGATTTTATCTATCTGAAAGCCCAGCTCTCTGGTGGCGCTGGAAAAAGCACCTTTCATTTCATTGTATACCACTCCTCTGTATTCAACCGGTAGGTCCATATCTTTTAATTCATAATGCCAGCCTTCCTGTTTAAAAATGCGGGGGTCATCATAGATGCGCGGTTTTAATACAGCATCCAGATAAACGTGCATAAGATTGAAAAAGTCTTTATCATTCATGCTCGCCACCGGATACATGGTAAAATCACTCCCGGTCATAGCATTGAGAAATGTATTCAGTGATCCCTTGGTCAGTACATCAAAAGGGCTTTTGACCGGAAAATTTTCAGAACCGTTTAATACAGAATGTTCCATAATGTGAGGGGTTCCGCAGTCGGTTTCAGGTGTGGTTTTGAAAGCGATACAGAATGTTTTGTTGGGGTCGTCCGCTGCGATTTTGAGCAGCCGGGCTCCGCTTTTTACATGTTCGAAATAGTAACAGTCAGCATTCACTTCTTTTACAAAACGTTTTTCAATCAGTTTAAATCCATGATAGGTCGAGTCTGTTTTGTACTTGTCGGTCTGACAGGAAAAAAATGAGAAAATAACAACAAGAATGAGCAGATGAGTAATGATTTTTTTGATTTTCATGATTACCTCCTTTAGTGATTGATTTTTTTACTAAAAATTTATATACAAACATATAAGATATATAATGTACGTAAATGAAATGTTTTTGTTGCATTTTTATAAAACTTGATTTATAAATAAATTGTCAAGTAATCAGGACTAATTAACATTACGCTCATTCTCCTCTTGAGGGGGAACCATCGGCGTAACCCGGGAAAGAAAAGGGGTGTCTTGAAACCCCGAATCCCAGGCACCAAATCTAACTAAACCCCAAATAAAAAATACCAAACAACAATTGTACAAAAATCTATATATAAATATATTAAAAATCCTTTGGATACAGGATTATGGACTGCATTATTCGGATTTGCATTGTTTACCGGATCATTATATAATCTCATTATTGCAGCAGAATTTGTTCTGGTAATGATACCTCATATATGGCTGGAAAACAGGCCAATTCAGCTATCAAAAAAGCAGTGAGCTCATTATGGCAGACTTTGCACATGAGTATGTGCATAGAACAATACAGATCAATTGAATTTCATAAAAAAATTAAAAAAATCTTGACTTTCTTAATTATTTTTGTAAATTATTATCTCTGTATAAATCCGGAGTAGCTCAATGGTAGAGCGGGTGGCTGTTAACCACTAGGTTGGGGGTTCAAGTCCCTCCTCCGGAGCTTTAAGGCTGGTATGAAATTACCAGCCTTTTTGCATTATCTCACATAAAAAAATTTTTTCTATAGATTTTTCATAGTGTTTTTTGTATTTTAATTAATGAAATAAATAATAAGGAACAATGTATGGTACTAGAAAAGTCAGGTAAATCATTCGTATTATTAATAATTCTTTTTGCATGCATCCCATCATTCCTTGAGGCACAGTCATTGGATCAACAGTTAAATATAGCAAGAAAACTGGAAAATCAAGGACGTATTCAGAGTGCTCTGGAACTGATGGAAACACTATATAAGAATCATCCTGAAAATATAGCTGTTTTCTCACGATATGCCAGTGTGCTGATGAAATCCCGTCATTACACTAAGCTTCTTTCTCTTATAAATGAAAAAGAAGAAAGAGGAAGGATTGATTTTGATAACAGCATATTGAAAGCAAGAGTCTTTTATCGTCAGGGCAGATACGACCAGGCAATGCAAACCTGGAATTCTATTTTAAGGGGATATCCGCAAAACAGAATTATGTATTATAAAGTTGCCTCCAGTATGATCAATGAACGACTATTAGAAGAGGCATTACAGGTTTACCTGGAGGGGAGAAAAACGTTGAATGACAATGATCTTTTCAGTTTAAATATTGTAAATGTTTATGAGGCCTTGTTAGAATTTGAAAAAGCAACCAAAGAGCTGTTACAATATTTAGAACATAATCCCAAACGATATGCTGTTGTGGAAGCAAAATTACACCGGTTTAAAGGTTCCGATCAGATTGTATCCACAGTTTCTGCTCTCCTTAAAAAAGCAATAAAAAAAAAGTCTCACAATAAACAATTGAAAGAATTATTGGTGAAATATTATATTGGAGCAGAATACTTTCAGGAGGGATGGGATGCAGCCCGAAAATTTTTTCCTTCTGATGAACAGGATAATGAAAATATACTGTTTTTATTTGCTGAACATGCTTATAAAGCAGGTTCATCCAGGATGGCGGAAAAGGCGTACAGAAAAATTTTACAGACTGATTCAATTTTTATTCCGGTTGGAAAAGTTTATTTTGGTCTGGCTCAGACCCTGGAAGTTCAGAAAAAATATGAAAAATCAATTCATTATTATGATCTGGCCTATAAAAATTTGAAAAATTTTTCCGCTGTTTTACAGTCAAGGTTGCAAAAGGCTCGTATTTTAAAAGACGCACTGAATGAGTTTGAAAAGGCAGAAAAAATGTACAGGACACTGATCAATCAGCCTCTTAATCCACAGCAGCTGTATAATTGTTATTTTTCTTTGGGAGAATGTCTGATTGCTCAGGGAAAAATTAGCGAAGCTGAAAAAATTTATTTAAAAACAGCTGATGAATTTTCTGAAGAAAAGAATACATACTGGATAAAAGCAATTGTATCATTGGGCAGGATGTTTTATTTCAAAGGAGAATTTGATACATCACTAACCTATCTCAATCAGCTTTCCAGTACTGATATTAATGAGGAATATCTCAATGAAGAATCCCTGAATGACGGATTGGAATTAAGAATGCTGATCAAACAAAATCTCAGAAATTCAGAGAAACCGTTAAGGCTTCTGGCACGGGCTGAATATCATGAGGAAAGGAAAGGATATGAAAAGGCCGTTGCGGTTCTTGATACTCTTATTGAAGGCTGTTCTGACAGTACTATGATCCGATACGGTTTATTTAAAAAAGGAACAGTTCTTATACGGTTACAGCAATATAAAGCAAGTATAAATGTTTTTAACGAATTTATAGAAAAATATCCTGCGGATCAATTGACTGATCAAGCTCTGGAAAGAACGGGCTGGGCATACCAAAAAGTCGGGAATCCTGAAATAGCAGCTGCATACTATGAAAATCTTCTTACCAATTTCCCCCACAGCTTACTAAAGGAGGAGGTAAGAATGAGAATACGCAGTATAGAAGAAGAGGAAAAGTAATGATAAAAAATAAAATTAGTGTTATCATTTTATTGATAATTTGTTCGTCTCTGCGGGCTGAAAGTATTCTTATTCCCATGGATCTGGAACAGAATAATCACCTTAAAGCGTATGGAGCTGCTTACTGGACTCTAAAACAGGGTATAGATGTACGCTGGCTTCTGAATTACAGGGGCGGTTCTTTTCTCATAGAGTCGGTAGAAACTGTAAAACGCAGATGCAGCATACTTGGCGTTTCATTTGAAATCATTTCCGGATCTGCAGTTACTTCTATCCTGCATACAATTGAAAATAACAATATGGAGGTAATTCTTCTGGAAAAGGCGCCCTCTATTGCTGTATATGTACCGCCCAATCATGTGCCCTGGGATGATGCTGTTACGTTATCTCTCACCTATGCTGAAATACCTTATGATAAAGTCTGGGATCAGGAAATTCTGGAGGGGAATCTATCACAGTATGACTGGCTTCATCTTCACCATGAAGATTTTACAGGTCAGTATGGTAAATTTTATGGATCATATCGGAATGCACCATGGTATATACAACAGCAGCAGCTGTATGAAAAAGAGGCCAAACGACTTGGATTTTCCAAAGTATCCGAACTAAAACTTTCTGTGGCTTTGAATATTAAAGAGTATATCCGTAAAGGAGGTTTTCTTTTTGCTATGTGTTCTGCAACAGATTCTTATGATATTGCTCTGGCAGCTCAGAATACGGATATCTGCGATGTGGTTTTTGACGGAGATCCTCTGGATCCTCATTATAAAGATAAACTGGATTTTACCCAGTGTCTTGCCTTTGAAAACTTTGAGCTTATCACTCAGCCGACAATCTATGAATATTCAAATGTTGATACAACCCCCCTGGACCAGACTGCAGTACAGACCGGAAAAGATGATTATTTTACTCTTTTTGAATTTTCTGCCAAATATGATCCTGTACCGACAATGTTAACTCAGAATCATGTTTCAGTTATTCATAATTTTATGGGACAGACTACTGCCTATAATAAAAATGTTATTAAAAAAGAGGTGGTGATAATAGCAGAAAAAAAAGGGGCTAATGAAGTTAAATATATCCATGGAAATCATGGAAAAGGTACTTTTACTTTTCTGGGAGGACATGATCCGGAGGATTACAGACACTTTGTAGGTGATCCGCCTACTGATCTTAATCTTCATAAAAATTCTCCGGGATATAGATTGATCTTAAATAATATATTATTTCCGGCAGCGAAAAAGAAAAAACTGAAAACATAATTAGGAACATTTTAGATAAATGCTGGTGATGTGATTTTATGTCAGATAAAAAATTAGATGAAATATATAAGCGGCTTTTCCGTATTGGGGCTGCAATTGAGAAAA
The DNA here is from genome assembly GCA_964515295.1 of uncultured bacterium. Taxonomy (GTDB): domain Bacteria; phylum Zhuqueibacterota; class QNDG01; order QNDG01; family CAYUAG01; genus CAYUAG01. The sequence continues at coordinate 44,972 of CAZETW010000004.1, forward strand.
CAGGAGGAAACACACTGCACAGCGGGAACCTTTCTCTGCGCGATCCTGATGATCCGGATATATTTTATATTACGGCCAGTGGTTCACAATGCGGAGCTTTGAACCCTGCTGATATTGTTCAGCTTAGATTTTCCCGGAGGAGCAGCAATGATAACCGTGCGTCTACTGAAACTCCAACTCACAGAAAGGTACTTAATATAAAAGGAGTCAAGGCAGTAGTACACGCACATTGTTTTAACAGTACACTTATATCTTTTGATACTGGAGAGCAGCAGCTTTTTCTGCAGTATCTGGGTAAAGACCGAAAAGGAAGAGATGAATTTCTGTTCCTGCCTGTAGATCTTTATGGTTCTTTTTGCATTGGGAAAGTGCCAGTGAACAGTTACATTGAACCGGTAGGATCTGCAGAAATGGAGGAGAGAATCCCTCACTATCTGGCTGAGAATACATGTACCATTGTTCAGACACATGGTCCCTTTATTAGGGAAGATTCGCCTGAGAAGGCATTTCATTTTCTCTCAATACTGGACATTAGTGCAGAGATGGTACTCTGTCTCAGGCGCCGGGGTATAGATGTAATTAAGATCCAAAAAATATTAAAGTTTAAAGGCAGGGCAACATTTTTCCCCGTACAGCCTCATCGATTTCAGGATATTGACTTTACCTGCTGTGATATTAAAGAAAAGCCAGTTATTCAGGATTTCAAGCAAAGACTTATATATAATTTTAATCATCGACTGAGCGGTTTTGCAACCGGGTCCATGAGTCTGAAAGTATCGGATACTGACATGATATACTGTCCTCTGTCTGCTCTTCCTGAAGGATTCAGTATTCCTTTGCTTAAAAAATCCATAAAGTCTGATTCAGAAGAAAATTTTGATCTAAGGATACATAAAATGATCTATCAGAATACTGATCAGACCAGCTGCATGATTACAATCAGTCCCCGGGCAGTAGCTGAAGGAATGGCAGTTCTAGCTGAAAAATATGGTATAGAGGTCCTGTGCGGTAATGGAGCTATGATCTCTTACACGAACAGAGGACATCCTGTAATTACTGCTGTTGATGCAGAAGCCAGGTACTGCAGTCCTGAACTGGGAGTGGTTGATATAACGCAGCTTTCTGATCTGAGGTCTGATAATCCTATTCTGGACATGCTGAGAGAGTATAAGGGGTGTTGTGTAGTGGCAAACTATGGTGTTATTTCTACCAGCCGGAACGGTCTGGAACAGGCTGCCTGTAAAGCTTTTTTGGCGGAGCGTATAGCTGGTTTCAGACAGGAAGCAGGGATCACAATCAGATCAATACAGCTGTAAATTTACATTCATGTATTGATGTTATGTAATTCAAAGAACTTAAAGGAGGTAACAGATATGACTGATTTTAAGAAAATTCCAATCGACTCTGCTCACAGATTAATAAATCATGGCCCCACTGTTCTAATTTCTACCAGGGATCAAGAAGGGAATTACAACCTTGCCCCCATAGCCTGGAACACACCGGCAGGAAAGAATCCCCCTACATTTCTGACAGTCATAGGGAAAAGCCATAAAACCAATGAAAACATAATAGAAACCAATGAATTTATAGTTTGTATACCTCATAAAAAGCAGACAGAAATGCTTCTCAAAACAGGTAAAATTTCCGGTTATGAAGTGAATAAATTTAATGAATTTAATATTGATACAATCAGGGCTGATAGGGTAGGAGCTCTGGTACCGGTTGACTGCATAGGCTACAGTGAATGTACGGTGCGAAAGGTGGTGAAGTTAGAAAAAGTAAATATATTTATTGCTTCAGTTATACAAGCCTGGGCACAAAAGGATGTTTTTACCGACAGATTATTAGTTGAAAAAGAGGCGGCAAAAACAATACATCATTTGGGTGGGCATCTATTTTCTGTTCCGGATTCAGATATTGTTAATCTGTAAATGTAGTGACTTATATTAAAATTGAAGGTCCATAGCCCAGGTGGGGCAGGCAGTAATACATAATTCACAGGCCAGACATTGCGTGTCATCAAATTCAATTTTTCTGTTTACAGGATTTACTTTTAAGGCATCAGTAGGGCATACTCCCACACATAAACCGCAATGGGTGCACCTTTTTTTATCACGTACAACATCTTTTTGAAGCGGCTTAATACTGAGTCCCAGTTTTTTCAGATAATCAAGACCGGATTTATAATCATTATTATTACCTTTTATCTCAAGAACAAGCACTCCTTCTTCCTTTGGAGTTATAGCTGCTTTTAAAATATTAAATTCCAGATTATAATCTTTTACCAGCTGACATGCTATGGGCTGATCAACTAATGTTGGCGGAAATTTTACAACTATGCGTTTTGTAATCATTAAGAACCCTTTTATATTTTTATAAATAAATCTGTAAATATAATTTCATTTACTCTTTTTCTGAACCAGGAATGTAAGCAACCGGATTGGTTAACAAAAACTCTCCCTTTTTTATCCATTCTTTTAAGGATTCGGCGATTTCCACTGCTTTAGGATAGCTTGATAACGATGCTGTTTTTATTCTTTTTTTATTTATTGTTATTTCTCCTGATTTTAGTTCTGCGTATGATACTGTTCCCAAAATTTTGTTTTTCCCCTGTGGATAATCACTCCCGTAGTCCACAACCGGTGCGTAGATATCTTCATCTCTGACTGCTGTATACCTGGCCATTTGTTCGTTAATTATTGGTATGGGAATACCGATGCTCACCATTAAGGTTGCTCCGTATCCTGACATGGACAGTCCCACAAGCCAGGAAGGTTTCATTTTCTTTAAATTACCGATGACTGCCAAAGTACCTGCCGGAACCCGTGGGACCTGGCTTTTTGTCCTGGGTACATCGGGTTTATGCTGGGTCCCGGGCCATGCAATGTAACCTCGGTCACCTCCCAGGAAAATTTTGGTTCCGATCCCTATAGTCTGATATAGGGGATCATTCAGCAGGGGAGAGAGCTGTCCTGCTGAACAATAGGTAGCATTATTCATATTCGGTTTCAGCATACCCATATATGTATAAATATTCTTGTCTGTACGGTTTACTGCCACGTTATAATTCTGATATGCATTCCTGGGATTAAATAACACAGCATCATTGACATTTTTAATATTAATAATTGTTTCATATTTTCTCCCGGGATAGCAGTCAGTTCCATAAGAGTATGCACGGAGTTCTATATCTTTACCTGAAACAAAATCTTCAATAACATGTCCGCCGCCATATCTGAACTCACCGGGATGTATTTTATTTTTCGGATCATCTTCAGTAAGCTGAGAACAGCCGAGTAAAATGTCTGCTGCAGCAAATCCGGTATAAGCAGGAACATTATTCAGATAGCAAATTCCTCCGCCCAGTTTAATTTTTGGTTTTGACTGTGCAATGTTAAAATAAGCTCCACTGGAACACATGGGTCCGAATGTACCTGTAGTAACAACATCCACCTCCTCTGCTGCTGCCTTTGTACCGTTTTCCTTTACAATAGAAATCATTTCCTCAGCAGTAACAACAACAGCTTCTTTTTTTTTGATTTTCTGGTTGATTTCTGCAATAGTCTTTGCCATGTGTTTTTCCTTTTTTAATTATACAGTCTTTGTTTCATGTATACTTGAGATTAGTAAATTGCATAAAAATTAACTAATTAAAAATTAATTGTCAAGTGTTTAATCTTTTTGTAAATTAAAAATTCTGATAATAATAAAAAAAGAGGTTGTTTCAGTTAATTATTTATGATCCGACTATAGAACCTGTTTACGCAGAGTCTGCTGCATTCTTTTAATTCTTTCAAACAGGTCTCTTCTTTCCGGTGTTCGTTTTAATACTTCATTCCATTGAAAAACAGCCTTTTTATATTCCCCCCTGTTTGCATAAATTACTCCCAGATTTTCAGCAACTGTAAGATTATCAGGCTGTACACGACGGACTTTATCATAGTAATATTCTGATTTATCTAAATTACCGATCTTGAAATAAGCATCTCCAAGATAATGCAGGGCATTTAAATTTGTGGGATCTTCATTCAGAACTTTTTTAATCGCAATGATAGCTTTTTCATATGATCCCTGTTTATAAAACCATTTTCCGGATTTTAAAAAGCGCTGAATCCTTTTTTCTCTGATCCTTTTTTCTTCTTCCGGGTTTGGTTTTTTTTCTTCAGGTACTCTTTTTCTTTTTTGGACATCCAGGCCTTCTGACATCTTAAGAAAACTGGTTTCTTCCTCCTCTTGTTTATCTTTACCATATTCAATGTCTTCATGTTGTTCTTCATCCAGCAATTCATCTGCTGTAAAAGAAGCTATCTCTTCTTCTACATCCTGTTCGTCAAAGACATCAGAGTAATATATATCTTTATGATCAAGTGTTTCTTCAATTTCCTCAAGTTCATCAATTTCTTCTTCACTTTCTTGCGGAATTTCTTTTACAATATCCTGTTTTTGTTCTTCTTTTTCTTCAAGAGATTCAGCCGGCGCTTCCTCTTCTGATTCAGGAGTGATAATGTCTTCATCTTCAGAACTGCCTATAAAATCATTTAAAATATGATCGGTTTTTTCGTGTATTTCACTTTCATGTTCAGAAATAACTTCTTCAGGTTCTTCAGAGATAACCTCTTCGAAATCTTTTTCTTCTTCTTTGATTACTTTTCTGTCTTCATCCTCAACGTCAACAGACTGCTCAACGATTGTAGGTTTATTAACAATTTTTCCGTCCAAGGTAACAAAAGGAGTACCTGGTTTCTTTAGAGCTTTGCGTCCGCCTTTTTCAATAAAAGCCAAACGTAATTCTTTGGTATTTAATTTGCTTTTTACTAATTCATCGTAAATTCTTTTTTCATCAATTTCTACATTATCATATTTATCACTCTTTAATTCCTCACTAATTCTTTTTGCTCCATAATCAGGATTATTTTTAATAATGTCGATAATTTTGGCTCTGTCTTCAATGCTTATATGTTTATCTTCAATTTTTGTAATTTTCCTTCCGTCATATAATCCTTCTTTTCCCTTTTTATTGTATTTCTTTCTGTATTTATAATATGTTGAGGTAGAAACATTTTCCCTTTTACATGCTTCTTTAACACTTAATCCTTTTTTATCAACTAATTTCATCAACCGTAATCTGTGATTAAATAATACATCCTCAGCTTTCAATTTTTCTCTTATAGCCACCAGGGTAATATCATCAGTTTGCGCAAAACCTTCGGAAAAGATGATTATTTCATCTCTGATCTTATTTACAAATGGTTCTACATTTAAGTCTCCATATTCTCTTATGACCGAAAGAAACCGTTCATCACCAAAGCGTTCTCTGTTGTGATTCATGGCTTCGGTAATACCATCAGTATAGACGATCAGCGAATCTTCGGGTCTTAAATGCAGAGTGTCAGATTCAATTGTTTTATTAAACAGAGAATCATCGGGCAGTTTAATTCCTATGGGAAATCCTTTCGGATTCAGGTAGTAACTTTTTTTGGTAGATCCTCTATAGAGAATCATGGGATTATGTCCGGCACTGGCGTAATTTATAGATCTTTTCTTGGAATCAAGAATTACATAAAATATAGTAACAAACATTCCGCGTTTCATATCTTTCATGACAAAACTGTTTACTTTAGCCAGTACATCAGCAGCATTTTTATTGCCGCGCGCTTCAGTACGAAGTGCTGTTCGGATCATGGTCATTACCAGGGAACCAGGAACTCCTTTACCTGAAACGTCTGCAACCACAATACCCAGAGTATCATTATCTACCTCCACAAAATCAAAGTAATCTCCGCCCACTTCTTTTGCTGCTTCATAGTATGTAGATATCTCATATCCTTCAATATCCGGAAAAGAAGCCGGGAGCAGTGTTTGCTGTATATCCTGGGCAACCTGTACTTCTTTTTGCAGTCTTTCCTGTTCTGCTAAATGTTCCTGAGTTTCACGAAATTTTTCTGTAATATCATTAAAAGCTTGAGCTATTTCGCCCACTTCATCTGAATTATCGAATTCCATCACATCTTCTGCTTCTCCCCGTCCCAAAGCTTTAACCCAGTGAGATAATTTTTTAAAAGGACTCATAGTAGTATATACAAGTACAAAAACTCCTATGCAGCCGCTTACTAATATAACCAAAGATCTCCAGAAAATACTTTTTCTCTTTTGTGCAACGTTACCGTCAACAAAGCTTTTATTCAACATGATATGGACTGAGCCTAAAATATACCTGTTATCATCAATTTCAAATTCAGCGGGTTTATTTATGTCATATACACTGCCCACACCAGCATAGTCATATACATATAAACTATCAGATTTTTTTCTGTATTTTCGTGGGAGTGAAAATGGTTTTAACAGGTTCTCCATATTCACTGCACCCTGAATACTGCCAGTGCTGTCTACAATAATTATTTCTGAAACCAGTGGAGTATGATTATGCTGTAATTCAGCTGAAATTCTTGCTAATTCCCAGGTTTCTTCATTAGCAAGAAATTCGGCGGAATTCTGCACTACAGTTGAAGCCAGTTTTTGTCCTTCTTCAAGATAGGTGTTAAATACTTTTTTCCCTTGATAAATATAATTCCAGATCGAGAATATTAGTATTAAAAAGGTTAATATACCAGAGGCAATCAACGAATATCGGGTTTTCATGGAAAAGCTCAACTCTGGTATGGAAAATTTTTTGGAAACATCTAATTCACGAATTTTTGTCAGACGTAATTCATTTCCCTCTACTGTTTTTCTATAGTCGATCTCATCAATGACCTTGCGCATTATAAATATTCCCAAACCGCCTTTTTTTCCGATATTCACATATCTGTCAAGGTCAGGATTTTTTACTTTTCTGGGATCAAAAGTTTTCCCCTGATCAATGAGAGAAACAGTAACATTCTGTTCTCTTATTATCATCCTGACTGTTATAAAACCTTCCCAGTCACGATAAGCATGACGGATTATATTTGTACCTGCTTCATCTATGGCCATTTTAAAGGCATTGATGATGTTTTCACTGACACCATATTTTCTGCCTACTTTGGTGATAAAATCACGCATTTCGCCCAGATTTCCAATATCAGCGGGTACTTTTAATTCTTTTTTCTTTACTTTTTTAAACATAAAATTTATTTATAATTATTTATTTTTACGGAATGATTTAATTTTGTTTTTCGCTCCTTCAATTGCCTTTAATAATTTAATATTATATGGATCCAATTGCAAGGCTTCTTCCCATCGCTCTAAAGCTTTTTTATAATGACCCTGTCTGTAAAGAATAATACCCTGATTAAACATTGTTCGTACTTCTTCTGTCATTTCCTGAGTTGCACCTTTAGCATGGGCAAGAGCAGTTCTGTAGTAATTTTTTGCCTCACCGTGATCGGGCTGAATGTCCAGGGCTTTCCTGAAATATTGTACAGCAGAAGTGTAATTTTCTTCATCAAAATATTCTTTACCTTTCTGGAAATTAGTGGCGAAATCTATACTCTTATTAAGACTATTAATCTGGTTTACGACTCTTCTATAAATTCTTTCATTATCCCGGGATTGTTGCTTGGCCTGATTCAGTATATCATATGCTCTGGATACTTCTCCCTGGTTTATTAATTTTTGTGCTCTAGTAAGTGATATATTGATCTGGTTTACTAAATTATCCTCAGCATTTTTTATGTATTTTTTCAGTTTGGTATTCTGGGGATCTCTTTCCAGGCCTTCTTCCCATTTTTCTATTGCTTCACGATAATTTCTATTTTCCAGCGCTTCAATACCTTCAGTTAATTTTTTATGAACAAATGTGCTGTCTTTTCTGTTACTTACTTTTACTCTCTCCTTTTCAAGAAGCTGATTTTGCTCTCTTTCTTCGGCTAAACGCTGTCTTTCTATTGCTTCCTGTAATAATTCTTGTGCTTTTTTGTTGTCTTCATCTATTTTAAGTATTTTTGAAAATTCAACTCTGGCATTATAGAAATCACCTTTTTCAAGATAAGATCTACCGTTTTGAAGACTTTCATTGATTTCTCTTAATCTTTCAGCCTGTACTCTCTCATTAAACCTTCTTTGTATCTCTAAACGTCGTTTTTCTTCTAAAAGTTCCTTTTGTTCCTCAATAGTCTTTCCAAAATATAATTTCAAGGAAAACAGATTACTAACAGGGAAATATTTTGCATCTCCTATAGATTTAATACCATAATCAATTTGCAGATTTTTAAAAAGCAGCCCCACACCTGCGGTTAACTGTTCTTTCTCATATCCTCCTCGTATAAAGACCATGTTGCCTAATCCCACCTCCATTCCGAAATGATATTCATTTTCTTTGAATTCAGAATGATCAATATCAGCCATTAGTAATAAATAGTATTTATTGCTGAAAGTGAATATTTTTGCCATTCCGGCTTTAATTTTATAGGGAAGTATATCCTGCTCAGTGTCCATTTTTAAACTCGGTTGTAAGAGATTATACATAGTACATCCGAAATGAAGATCATTTAATATGTTTCTGCTGGTTATCCCATAGTGAATTCCGGCATCCAGACCAAATCCGTTAGCAGAATACTCTCCTAACTCATCTCTGTAAGCATTACCGTTTATACCTACTGAAAACCCTTTAAAGAGTGTAAGGGCATATGATAGGGTTAATTTAGCTTTCCAGAAGTTAAATGTTCCTCTGTCAACGGGAATATTATTTACATCGTCATAAAAATTTATATCATCAACCCCAAATCGTGCTATTCCAAAACCGAATGTTCCAATATTTAAAGTCGGATGAATATATCCGATTTGATGATACTGTACTCCTTCAAATAAAGTAAAGAGAGAGAACCCAAGCTGTTTTTGCTGTACTACATTCATGCCAGCCGGATTCCAGGCAAAGGCATAGGCATCATTTGGATATGCTGCTGCAGCGTTCCCCATACTTAATTGCTTTGCTCCGGAACCAATTCGCAAAAACAAAGATTCTGCTCCTGCATTACCTTGTTTCTGTTGAGCAAAACATGTACCGGCTATTATAAAAATTATTAGAAAAAATTTTATAATTTTACTGTTCATCTATTTTACCACAGCAATTTTTGTTTTTACTATATTGTCGTCTGTATCCATAACCAATATATATACACCGTTAAGTACTGTGTTTCCATTATCATTGGTGCCGTTCCATTCAACCTGATTACTCCCCCTTGAATGAAGTCCTTTTCTTCCTTCCGGATCAGTACTGCTGAAAGATTCTGACCAGACTAATTCTCCGATTAAATTATAAATGCTGAAATTTACATTTGTATCCTTGTCTAAATAGTAAACAATGGTTGTAGTTTTTTTACCCGGTGAACCGAATGGATTGGGAAAATTCAGTAGATATGCTTTATCGTCTGTTCCCACATCTTCACTTGATATCACCTGTTTTTGCCAGTTGCTCTTTAACTCAAATCTATCTCCTGAAGGAGATAACACCGGCAGTGAAACATAAGGGACATACTCATCAACAGCTGTAATATAGGTGCTGTCAGGCATTTCCAGCATAAAATTCACTGTCTTTTCTGTTGTATGCATGTCTGCAAGGAGAGCGATTTTCAGTGTATCCTGAGTCTTAATCGGGTTCATATGATCAATTAAAATGTTAACCGGATTTTCGGCAGGTATTTGTGATGAAGACAGTGTAGCCAGACAGCTGTCTTTATTATAATAATATCTTCCATTCTTCTTTATTAATTTGCATAGTTTGATTTTCTTATAAATAGAAGAAGGATTTAATGGCTGGTGAGAAAAGTCTAGAAGATTAAATTTTATTTTTGTCAGTAATACTCCATTCGCACCTGCTTCACCTCTGTTGATCATTTCAAATCCTGTTAGCCAGACATTATTTTGCCCGCTTATTACTTGACTTGAAATAGAATCCGGCTGGTCTAATTCTGTAACGGAAAGCCAGGTTCCCACTGTTGTTACCCCGATATCTGCACTTACTTTACTTGCATATGCTTCTTCAGATGTATTCTGATCCCAGGGAATTTTTGAAATATAAGCTGAGATAGTGGCAGTTTCGCCTGTGGAGTAGGGAGGTGCTTTAATCATCCAGTTTGTTTTTTCCTGTGTCGCATAATGAACCGGAGATTCTTTTGTTGTATATCCTTCAGGTAATTGTTCCAGAGTAATCATAGCAGTACCAAGAGTATCAGCTTCTCCTTTGTTTTCTATCTCTGCATACAGGATAAATTCCTGAGAGGGAGAAACAGATTTGTCATCAATGTTAAGGTTCAATGCCAGATCAGCTTTTTTTACAGTTTGTATCTCAATACCTTTCTGTTCTGCAGATATTATTACATCCTCTTGCTGAAGTGCATCGTAGCCGGATGCATTTACATAAATAGTTCTTTTATCTGTTGCTCCTTTGGGCGCTCTGATTTGCCAGGTTACTTCATTTGATATCACTTTTTTATCCAGGTTATCCGAGGTGGTATATCCGGTTGGCAATGTTATGGAGGCAGTGATATCCCTTACATAATTCCAGGTCAGACTTGCTCTTACTACAAAATACTGATCGGATGATACTTTTTGATTAACTGCTCCGGGCGGTGAGGCTATACCCAATGAACTGGTAAGAAAACTTTTATGAGTTATTACAGATATTTTTTCTGTCTTTTTTTCAATTTTTGCAACTTGTCCGGTGTTTCTGGCTAAAGGAGGTTTATACAGAGTAACATTTATTGTTTGCCAGTCTGTGGCAATATTGGGCGATTTGATTTCCCAGGTTGCAGGTGAATTAAGAGTAATGGAATTATTAACTGATCCGCTGAGTGTATAGGGAGAAGGAAGAGTTATTCTTATTTTTCCGGTAGTATCAATAGCACCAGATCCATGATTTTCCAGATGTGCGGTGAGGATAAAAACCTGGTTGGTTGTAAATTCTCCTATGGGATTGCTTAATTTCAGTTTTATTGAGAGGTCTGCCGGTTTCTGAATATAAGCAAAAGCTACAGGATCTAAAGCCGGACCAACAGGTACCTCTGAATCATCCTTTTTGGCACTTGTTATAGAAGCAGTAAATTGTTCTCCGGAAATATTTTCCACTGCTGATGCGGTAAGGTAAAATATTACAGAATCTCTTTGGGATGGTGACAGAGAAAGTATGGTTAAATCTGAATTTTCTATATTTGATATTTCGCTTTCCAAATGAACATTAATATTCTTGACTGCATGACCTAATCCGTTTTCTACTGATACAATAACTTTAAATTCCTGGTTTGTATCCAAATACGCATTGCCTCCCTCGGTTGTATTATAAGCATCGATCACAGTTGATACAATTCTAAAGGCCGGATTGGACTGCACTGATATTAAGGCTGATGCATTATTCTGTTTTATGTTTCCGGTGTTTTTTTCAACTCCCTGGATATTGGTTTTAACTTCTACCTCTCCGCCGTATAGTCCGGTTAGTTTAACTTTGTATACTAATGTATCCCTTGTTCCGCTTTTCAGGCTGATATTTTTGGTGGTACATTCTGTAATATAATCTGTGAGTTTTAGATCTTCATGCCAGAAACTGATATTTGATTTCAGGGTATCTATCTGAATTTCTGCATAATAATCTATAGGGGCCTGACTTTGCCCGTTAGCAAGTACAACTTTAACAAACCAGGGTTCAGTCTGACCTCCCATTACTTTATTTGTGGAAGTGATAATTTTTTCAATGGACAGAGTTCCTGGCTGTTGTACATGTACTTTGGTTGTGTCATCAACAGGATTTTTACTTGTCAGAGAATCATTCTTATTATCAGTCCATCCGCCGCCGCTTACTGTAAAGATTTCATTGTACAGATAGGTTTGAAAGGCATTACCTGTTACTGTGATAACAGAAGTTTCACCGCCCTCAAGAGGATCAACAGGGATACGGGTAGGGAAATTAAACCAGGGATGTTCTGAAGTTAAATGTAATCCGATGTCATGTAATCCATCTCCGCCTGTATTGGCTATTTTAATGTTCATGTCAAATTCCTGATTGATATTAACATAGGGTGCATTGGGAGCCATATTTGTAAGTTCGAGAATTTTTAATTCCGCTTCTTCTTCAATAATTACTGTTCCCCATCCTGCATTATCAGTGTTGTCAGAAACCTGTAATTCTGTATTTATTTCAGTACCTGAAACAGAGGCGTTTATTTTACATTCTCCAGTGCTGTTTTCTCCTGTATGAATAACCTGATAGTTCAGACTGTCGATAGTTTCACCTTCAAGAATCCATCCTCCTTTAGCAAGAGAATCCGGTCGTATTACTGCCCAATTATCTCCAATACTGAAAGAAAGAGAAGTGTTTACAGCAGCCGAAACAGAATCAATCAACACACTGCTTTCACCCCGGTTACTCAGTACTACTGCTATTGACCAGTTTGTGTCCTGAGCAACTGTTACTTCATTCTGGGAGGTGATGATTTCATTGACAATCAAATCAGCCGGCGTCTGTACATTAACTGAAGTCCAGGCTTGATCAGTTAATTGTTCACCAGCGATAGTGGAAGTATATAAAAATCCCTGTATGAGTGCTGAGCCTTTATCCGCACCGGTACTGTCTATGGTTACAACTAATGTATCTGTAGAATAACCGGATAATATTTTTGTACCACTATTCTTAAATGTATCAGGAATTGATATTTGATAATCATTTTTCAGTATCCCGTCAGTTTTTATATTTAACCCGATACTGTCAAGAGTAACATTGTTGCTGCTCAGGTTTTCCACAGTCATAATAAGGAACCAGTCTTTGTTTTGATTTGCAGTTATATGCTGTACAAGAGTAGAGTAATCATTTTTTACCGGTTTAAAATCCAAAATTCTCAGCCCCGGTGCATTTATAACATTAAAACTATTAGAAACTCCACTGGGTGCAGGTTCCTCTGCACCTGTTTCTGTAACTGTAATAACATTACCTGAGTATTGGGTGTTCACTGTAACGCTTCCATTCCATATACCGTTAACAAAATTCGAACTTTTTTGCGGTTGTATAGTAGCGGAAGAATCAGTGATATCAACAGTACCGGTAAAATTGGATTTGACATTATCATTTTCATCATAGGTAGTGATATTTAACGGAAACGGCTGACCTGTTACCTGAGTATTGATCAAGCCTATTTCAAAATAAGACACTTGTCCGGGAATAACTATAATGGAACCGGTATGAGCTGATATATCAGTTTGTGGTTTATGTGTCTTTATATTGCCGCTTCCCGGTTTACTGGGGATATAGGTGATGTCAGATTTATTTGAGATGTTAACTGCAGGAGTTAATCCCTGGGAACTCCAATCTACAATTTCAGTTCCTCTGAAGTTTCCATAGCCGTCATATCCTACAGAATAAAGATCCAGACTTTCTCCTACACTTAAGGTGTCGTTAATTATTTCTTCTCCTTCATGAATAGGAACATTTTTTATCTTAAGCTGAGACAGAGTTCCTGGATTTACTAAAATATCACTCACAACAGAAGAAATATCGTTTACCTGGCCTTTCAGCGCAACTCCGCTTTCTGCTTTTACTAATATCTGATTAGCCTGCCCTGAACCGTTTATCACCTGAATATCATTGAAAATCGGAGACGACCCATTGGGAGAATTCCCTCCCAGATTATTACAGGTTACAGTAACCATACCTGACCAATTATTCTGATATTTATCCTGTGCATCAGTTAGTGTTAAGGGAAATGGTATTCCTGCCGTTTGAATTGAGCCGCAATTCAAGGCAAATGTGTCTATGGAAGCATACGTGACCGTAATACTGCTGCTGGTCTTACTTATTTCTCCATCAGTAACAGTTACGGTTTGTTGGGGGGAATTATATAAAATAAAAGATGAACCGAAGAATACTTTTTGTCCGTTATTCCATCCGGTTCCGTTATCAACCGGCAGTGTTGCCGGATATGGTTCTTTATCTGAAGAACTCCAGATAATAATTCCTTCATAATCGGTTTTTTTATTTTTATAGCTGTCAAATGCAGTTACCGTAACCCCGTAGGAGAAAGGCTGTCCGGCACGCCTGGTTTCAGGTAATCCTTCTATAGTAAAATCACCAAGTTCGCCAGGGAGGACCAGGATTGAATGACTGGTTCTGCTTACTGTCCCGTCAATTACTTTGATTGTCTGGGAGGGTGCATTAAATAAAAGAAAAGAAGAACCACTAAACGTTTTGCTTCCATTTACCCAGCCTGTTCTGTCATCTGTAGGTAATGCTGCAGGGTAAGGAGTGCCGTCAGAAGAATTCCAGATAACAATTCCGGAATAATTAGTTTTTAAATTATTATATTCATCAAAAGCAGAGACGGTAACATTACTATTGAATTGCTGACCTGCAATAGTACTGGATGGAACTCCGCTTAACTCAAATCTGTCAAGATCTGTTGCATATACAGTAATCGGATCTGATGTTTCGATGACGCTCCCGTCCTGAACTGTAACAGTTTGTTCAGTGGTATTGTAGAGTTTAAATGAAGTTCCCGGAAAAGTCTTTTTTCCCCCACTCCATCCGGTTCCGTCATCTTCCGGAAGATCAGCAGGATATGGAATACCGTCACTGGATACCCAGTCCACTGTACCCTGGTAGTCATTTTTGACATTTCCATAAAAATCATAAGCAGTAATTTCAATATCATTGTTAAAAACAGAACCTGCTTCAACGCTGCCGGGGATTCCGCTTATCTTAAAACTATCAAGCGCTGCCGGTTCAACTGTTACATTATATGTAGTACTGGTTATAGAGCCATCTGATACAGAAAGCCATTGAGTACCTGCTGTACATAATTTGAATAGGGCACCACTGAATTTTTTTGATCCGTTATTCCATTCACTGCCGTCATCAGTGGGAAGTAAGACTTTTTCGTTAGTATCAGATGTATGCCAGGTGACAGTACCGTTATATGTATCTTCAATTTGCCCGTATTGATTATAGGCAGTCACTTCAATACTGTCAGGGAACTGCTGGCCTGCTTGAACAGTAGCTGGTACATTTGTTAGCTCCAATCTGGCTAAAGTCCCGGCATTTGTTTCAGGTGCTTTTAAAGGGTGATTAACTTGTGCCCCCAACGTTTTATTGACATAAAAATTAAGTGTCACCCCCGAAAGGAATACTGCGGTCAAAAAGATTTTTTTCAAGGATATATTCATAAACTATTTTTTTTCATAGACCTATACTTTACA
Source organism: uncultured bacterium (assembly GCA_964515295.1). GTDB lineage: Bacteria > Zhuqueibacterota > QNDG01 > QNDG01 > CAYUAG01 > CAYUAG01. Next base: position 60,125 of record CAZETW010000004.1, read on the forward strand.
TATTACTCCGTATTATATTTGGCTTTTTTAATACGGGCAAATAATATACCATAATTACAAAATTAATTTATAATCTTATAATTCCATAAAAAACAAAAGTTTGTAAAAATGGTGATTTTTAAGTTAATAAAAATATTATTTAAATGGTATTATACTGGATGATTTTCAACCACTTACTGAAAAAGGGGAATAGTTAATTTGTTCAGTGAAGTCAGACTTTATTTATATACTATATAAAGAGGGGGATTTTATATAGTGTATTGTTTAAAAAAATTTATTTTTATTACTTCTCATCAGCAAGTAATGATGTAATAGCTGCAGTGTGTACAATATCGTCTGTACTGCACCCCCGGGATAAATCATTAATCGGTTTTCTTAATCCCTGAACAACAGGTCCGACAGCCTCGGCTTTTGCAAATCGTTGAACAAGTTTGTATCCGATATTTCCTGCATTCAGGTCAGGGAAAATGAGAACATTTGCATTTCCTGCAACCACACTCCCGGGTGCCTTCTTTTTAGCAATCTCAGGTATAACAGCTGTATCAACCTGCAGTTCTCCATCAATTTTTAATATAGGATTTCGTGATTTTGCAATCTTGGTTGCCTCAACAACTTTATCTGTCAGTTCATGTTTTGAACTTCCATAGGTAGAAAATGACAGCATTGCTATAATAGGTTCTGTATCAGTGAGTTTTTCATAGGTTTTCGCGGAAGAAATTGCTATACTTGCCAGTCCTTCAGCATCAGGATCAGGAACTACTGCACTGTCAGCAAAAATTATCATTCTATTCCATCCGGGAATGATCATAAGAAATGCCCCTGAAACTATAGATACCCCTTCGGCAATACCAACACAATGAAGTGCAGAACGTATGACATCCCCGGTAGTATTATTTGATCCGGCAACGCTTCCATGGACCTCATCATTCCGGACCATCATTGCTCCGAAAAAAAGAGGATTGGAAACAATATTCTCAGCTTCTTTTTCTGATATTCCTTTATGTTTTCTTAATTCATAATATTCTGAAATATATTTATCCAGATGCGGGGAATTTTGGGGATTTATTATTTTTATATCATCAAGATCAATGTTTTCTTTTGATATTTTTTTCGAAATATCATCTTCATTACCGAGAATAGTTACTCTGCAGACTTCTTTTTTCCTGAGTAGTGCAGCTGCTTTTATAATCCGCTCGTCAAATCCTTCAGGTAACACTATATGATTATTTTTTTGGGAAGCTTTATAAAGAATATCCCTTAAGAATTCCATGAATATCGTCTCCTTTCGGTTAATAATCAAATTTATTTTTTATAGCCTCAGTAACATTTGGTGGTAAAAAAAGATGTACATCCCCTTTCATTGCCGCTACTTCTTTGGCAATAGAGGAATTTATATAAATATATTCTTCATTTGGCATTAAATATACGGTTTCAAGTGAAGGTTTAAGTTTTCTGTTCATTAAAGCCATTTGAAATTCATATTCAAAATCCGATACTGCTCTTAATCCTCTGATAATTGCATGTGCACCTTTGTCTTCAGCATATTCCACTAATAGGCCACTGAATGATTCAACAGTTACGTTATCAATATTCTTGATTGCTCCGGTAATTAAATCCTTACGTTCTTGCAGGGAAAAGAGGGGTGTTTTCTTTATATTAGTGGAAACAGCAATAATAACATGATCAAAAAGTTGACCGGCGCGTTTAATAATGTCTAAATGCCCTTTGGTGATAGGATCAAATGTGCCGGGATAAATTGCGGTTTTCATGGTTAAATTCCTTCATTATCTATGATTGGACTGTAAATTGATATGACATTAATTCCAAAAGTTCTTTGCTTAATCATTTTTATTGTATGACTATCTTTATCATTATCTTTTTTACCATGTTTTAGTATAAGTAATCCATTATCCTTTAACAGTTTGTATCTATCTATATAATTTACAATTTTTTCTCTTAGATTGTGTTTAAAAGGAGGATCGGCAAATATTATATCAAAATCATATCTCTTTTCCCCCAGTCTGATTAATTGGGTAAAGACATTTCCCTTTATTATCAATCCCTTACGGCTAAAATTACATAATTGTATGTTTTTTTTTATTATATTTATACTATATTGTGATCTGTCAATAAAATTTGCTCTAAAAGCACCGCGGCTAAGTGCTTCAATACCCAGAGCTCCGCTTCCGGCAAAAAGATCAAGAACAACGGCATTTTCAATTTTATATTGTAGATAAGAGAAGATAAATTCTTTGACTATTCCTGTAGTAGGTCTGAATTTATGTCCAGAAGGACCATATAATTTTCTTCCCTTAGCTTGACCTCCTATAATTCTAATCACTACAATGTACCGTATATAAAATTTATATTAAGATCTTAAGGTTAAATCTATCACAAACTTAATAGTTTCACCTTTGAAGTCTTTAACATTTACAGGGGTAATAATCATTTTGTCTACACTATATTTACCACTGTTTCTCAATAATATGGTTAGATATGTTATTAAGTTATTACTATTCCCTTCAACATTAATACGTACCGGAATGGTAGTTTCACCGGATTGTGTATTTGCTGGAAAGGTCTTACTATCTTTAAATACTAAAGAATTATTTTGTGCTGTTCTTTGCAACCATTGTTGTAATAATTGAGCTGAATTAAAATTTTTAGCTGAAACGGGCTGACTTATTACCGAACCAGGTAATTCTCCGGAAATTACTCCCCAGTATCGCATCTCTCCATTAGTCCTAAAGCCATCTTCCGGAGATGTCTCATATTTTCCGGTATTGAAAATTGTTTTAATTTTCTCTGCCATTTCACCAGAAACATTAGGCTGTAATGAGGCATATCCGGCTCTGAAGTATTTATCTTTAATATCGATAATGATAGTACCAAGACAGTTGTTCTGAGAAAAATAGTTGATCAGAGAACCTGTGTTTTTTGCTAATTCAGTAGTTTGTATTGCTGTGCCAGGAGCACTTACTTTTTCTGTTGTTTCACCTGGTTTGACGGGTTGTTTTTCTGAATCAGGAGCAGTTACTCCGGTACTGGATGTAGTGTCTTTTTTCCCTGCAGCTAATTGCTTACGTTGCTGTTCAATCAATTCCTCAATATCAGGTTTTTCCGGAATATTATTTTGTATATCCCTGAGAGCTTCAACTTTTGGTTTATACACAAATTGATATCCCAGCGCAACTATCACTACAATCCCCAATAGTATTAACAGAAATGGAGAGACACCTTTTTTCTTTACTTCACCATAGGTATAATCTTCATCTTTACTATCTTTAGCAGGTCCTTCCAAGTCAGGAATTTCTTCTTCGTTGTCTAACTCGTCATCTAAAAATTCTTCATCATCTAAAGAAGATACATCGTCCAATTCACTGTCAATATCTTTATCAATATCAGATCCGGTGTCTTCGTCTAATCCGTCTTCAAATTCATCGTCTAAATCCAAATCCATATTTTGATTTTTATTGAAATCTCCACCAAGTTTTTCCTCATCGTTAAAACTTAATTTCTCATCAAAATCACCACCTAAATCCTCTTTGTCTTCTTGAGAATCATCCCTTGCATTTTTTTCTTTTTTTCCTTTTTCCTCTTCCTTTTCCTCTTCATCATCATCTTTAAAAAGATTAATGTCTACCATGATATAATTCCTCCCTTAAATTCTCAATAATGTAACCCCTCTTCCTCATTCCTAAAAATTTTATTTGAATTGTTTTAATGCTACCCCGATAGATGATGTAAATTTTTCAGGATTTTCTCTGAATTTTTCATTATTTGAAATTGATTGTGAAATTGCAATTTTAGAAAATGGATTCAGTATTTCAATGGGCACTTGTATATTTTTAGTCAGTTGATTCTGGAAATCATAAATTAAATCACGTCCGGTTAAATAAATTTTTTCAAAATCTTCAATTTTATTGACTATTTTATGACCAAAAATTAATCTTTTTAATTCTTTTAATAATAAATCGCTTATTTCTGAAACACTTACTATGGTTGAATTATCTTTATTTTTTAATGAAATATTATATGATAAATAGAATTCTTCATCCTTAATAAAAATAATACAAATATATTCTCTTTGTAAATCAATTAAAATATTGATCCCTTCACTTAGTTGGTAATTTTCAACTAATGAGCGGATATTTGAAAAAACATCAACGTCTATATCCTTTAAAATCATGCCGGTCTTATGTATGAGTTTTCTGATCATAGACAAAAATTTTTTTCTAAGTAAGACAACAACATATAAAGGATTACCAGAAAATGTCTGGAACGGCAACCGCTGATAATCAACAATATAGTCATCTAAAGAAGAAATAACAAACTGTTGTGATTCCCAATAGAGTTGCTGTTGTATAAAATTTTTATCAAGACCAAGGGCAATAGGGATTCGTTTGATCAAAACACAACCGCTATATATTGAAACACCTACTTCTTTACCAGCTCCTAAATCTTTATACAGATCTTTTAAAATAACACTCTGCGTGTCCAGAAAATTATTTTGAGACATCATTGTTTCCATATCAAAAGATTGTAATAGATGTTTGGAAACAAGATTCTGGACACTCTTATTTTTCATCAAAACAAGGCACATTTGATCTGGGTATATAGATAACCCAATATAAGGATTTTCAGAGTGCTTTTTCACTTAAATATTTTTTTATGACCTCTATTCGTCCCAACTTTTTGAGCCAACATCTGCTTTACCGTGATTTCTTATTTTACGTCCACCGAATACTTTTTCTATAAAAGGAACAGTAATTTTTTTATATGTGGTGTCGTTATTTACCGGATCAATAATCATAATTTTTTTAACTTCTTCAGTGTCGACTATGGGACATTTGATCTCGAATTCCGGTGGAGAAACAGTATCATTATAGCTTACTAAATATTTTTCTTTAGCTACAGGGCAAATATCGACTGATTTTAACAGAGTTCCACTGAATAAAGGAACAATCCCTAAATCGTATAATATGGAATTTGTTTTTGATTCAGTATTAACTATGATATTCCACAGCTCTTTGTTATTAGGAAGATCAAGGTTATTTACAATTTCAGCAGTTTTGTCTTTTCCTAATATTTTCATCCATTTAACAGAGGCATCAAGTTTTTTCAGAGCAGTATTTTTCTGCTCTAATTTTTCTTTTTCTTTTTCCCACAATACATCTTGTTCCTGTCTCCACATCAGATCTTTAATTTCATACCAAAATTCTTCTTCATTCTTTTCTTGTTCAGTAATCCATTCCTGATAGGCTTCATCTTCCCAGGTTAATCTTCTGTCACTGAGAAACAGATCCTTTTTAACATCCTGAACATAATTTTTATTATGATCCAACCATTTCTCATATTCTTTTTCTTTCAGGCTGTCGACAATGGTGTTCCAAAGAGAATCTTTCTGGGCTTCAAAAGTTTCCTGTAAAGAATCCGGAACAGTTGCAAGTTTGTTCTCCAGCCATTCTTTTTTTCTTTCCAATGTCCACCTTTTGTCCAGAATTCTCTTCCACACTTCAGAATTTTCTTCTAACCATTGTTGACCTTCTTTTTTCCAGAGTTTATCGCGGACTTCTTTCCATTTTAATTCTTTCCTGTTACTCCACAATACCCTTTTTTGCTCATCAATAATGGAATCTTTTTTTGCCTGGGAGAGTGTGTCAAGCTTTTCTGACCATTGAGGTCTCTTAACTGTTTCCCAGGTATCACGATCTCTACCTTCTTCCCCGCCCCAGATATCTTTGCTTAATGCAAAGTTTACAGAATTTGCCAGTTCTTCATAAAAATATGGTCTATAGTGATCCCAATAGCGTGTATCTTCCAGATCTGTGTTTCTTCTGAATTCCCGTACGGTATATCTTCGCATATAGGTTGAGGTAGCCTGATCTTCAAGGATATCCTGTACGTTTTTTCTGGGTAATAAAGTGTTCCATGCCACTGCATTATCAATCACTTCTTTACTTTTTACAGAATCAGGGCTGGTTATATATTGTTTTAAGCCTTCAACAAGTTTATATCGTAATGAATCCCAATGAGAAAGATTTGATACCGGCTCTCCATTTTCTAACTTCGTTAATATCAGATTACTCAGGTCCTCCGGAAGATTTTTCTGCATTACAAGAGTTTTCAGTTTATCTTTTTGTATCACTTTATCCCAATATAATACAGAATCCAATCTTGCCAGAGCAGTACTATCTTCCACAACATTATTAATTAATTTGGGGATGCTGTCAGAATAAGTACGATAATTATTATAATACTGATATTGGTAATTCTGAAGTGCATCCATGCGCGCCCTGCATATCTGCTGTAAATTTTCCTGCTTTTCCCAAATATTTTTTGGATAAAGAATTGCCCAAAGAAGAACGATTATTAATACTACAATGATCACTTCTAAAATAAAACTCCCCTTTGAATTTTTAATCATCTGTTTTCCTCCATAGTTATATTTGTGTTAATTAGATTTATTTTTAAAAAAGGTTTTAATTGTTCAATTGTTTTCTCCCCAATTCCTTTAACATTTTTCAGTTCATTTATGGAAGTAAAATATCCTTTTGTTTTTCTGTATTGTACAATTCTTTCTGCTTTTACAGGACCAATTCCTGGTAATGTTTTAAAATCATCCAGGTTTGCTTTATTTATGTTAACACATGTAACTTGATTATCTTTTTCTGTGACTGTTTCATCATTAACGGTGACATCATTATTCATTACCAGGGATGGAGTTTCCGGTAATGATTTCCATTTAATTTGAAAAATACGGATACACAGTCCAGCTAAAAAAGTTAATAGCAGGAATATGATAAATTTACTTTCTTTAGGAGTAAAACCCAGCATTACTGCACCTTTGGATATATTTCTTTCATATGGGAAAGATCCTTAAAAAGTTTTTTTGTCGTTTTGGAAATTTTCTCCGGTGTCCATATAATCACCCTTACCAATTGATCACCTTTGCGTTTTGAATGCAAATGTGGAATCCCCTTATTTCGCATCCGTAATATTTTACCTGATTGAGTTCCGGGATCAATATACAGTTTTGCTTTACCATCTAACGTTGGAATTTCCACTTCATCACCTAAAACAGCCTGAGTTATACTTATATACAGTATATATAGTATATCCTCTCCATGTCTTTCAAAATTTTCATCTTTTTTTTCTTCAAACACTACATGAACATCGCCGGGTGGTCCGCCTTTGGGCCCGACATCACCTTTGCCTCTTATAGTCAAATAATTACCTGGTGAAACCCCTGGTGGAATTTTTACATTTATTTTTGTTGTTCCTTTTTTTCTTCCTTCACCTCTGCAGTCAGGACATGGATCGGTAATTATGTTCCCTTCACCTCCACATCGGGGACAGGTTTTAATATTGACAAACTGCCCCAGTAAAGATTGACTTACCTGACGTATTTGTCCTGAACCCTTACATTCAGGACAGGTAGAAATTGAATTTTTATCTTTTGCACCTGCTCCATTACATGTTTCACAGGTTACTTTTCTTTTTATATTTAATTGTTTCTCAGCTCCTTTTGCGATTTCCTGTAAAGAAAGCTGTAGTTTTAACTGTAAATCATTGCCTCGTAAAGAGCCTCCTCTTTTTCTCTCTCTTCCAAAGAAATCACCGAATCCTCCCAGTCCGCCGAATCCTTCCATAAAGGTACGTAATGCATCAGAAAGATCAAAATCAAAACCGCCGAATCCTGCTCCTGCACCCTTAACACCTGCATGTCCGAATCGGTCATATCTTTCCTTTTTCTGGGGATTACTGAGAATTTCGTATGCTTCTGCAGCTTCTTTAAATTTTTCTTCAGCATCCTTATTATCCGGATTTTTGTCAGGATGATATTTTATTGCTAATTTACGATAAGCCTTTTTTATTTCTTCTGTATTTGCATTTCTGCTGACTTCTAAGACTTTGTAATAATCGCGTTTCGTCATGTCAATTTCCCCTTAAAGCATTATTTACTCACTACGACTTTGGCATGACGTAATACAGTTCCATCTAAGAAATATCCTTTCTGATGTTCTTCCAACACAATATCTGGTTCTACACCCTCCTTTTTTACCTGCATTATTGCATCATGAAAATCGACCTCAAAAGGCTCACCCTTAGCATGCATAGGTTCCAGGCCTTGTTCTTCAAGCGTACTTAATAAATTTTTAAAAATCAATTCTATTCCTTTGTATAACTCTGCATCCTTGTTTTTTGTGTGTTCGGGATCCAGAGATCTTTCCAAATCATCAATGATCGGCAGTAATTTTTTGATCAGATCAGCATTTGCATTCTTAATAATCCGGGTAACCTCTCTTTCAGTGCGTTTTTTATAATTATCGAGATCTGCTCTGGCTCTCAATAGTGTATCTTTTAAAAATTCATTTTCTTTTTTCAGCTTTTGTAATTCCTCTCTCAGTTCTTTATTCGTCTTAGTTTTACTGCTTTTTGTATCTTTTGTTTTTTCTGTTGTTGTATTATTTTTCTTTTTGGCCATTATGAGTAATCTTTATTTTAAAAATAATTATATCAGCTTAGATAATAATTAATGGTTTCTGTAACACAATCTACTAACGGCAGAATGGTATCATATCGTAATCTGGTCGGCCCGATTACTCCCAGTGTCCCATAATCTTTACCCCGTTGATAGTTACTCTTAATCACTGTAAAATTTTTTAATTTTTCGTTCTCATTTTCAGTTCCGATTGTAATTTCTGTTTTTTCTATTTTTCTGTTAAACAGGGTAATTAATTTTTTCTTATCATCAATTAGATAAAAGAATTGCCCCAGTAAGTTTGTATCTGAAAATTCCGGTTGATTAATAATATTATATGTACCCCAGGTATGGATATCCAGAGGTTCAGAAAAATTAAATAGAGTAGGAGCGGAGTTTAACAATGTATTTAATAATTCCTTATTTTGTAGACTCACATTATTCATTCTCTCTTTAATAGATTTTATTATCTGTTCTAATGATAAACCACTCAGCCTCTCATTAATTAAAGAAGCTGTTCTGTATAAATCTTTCTGTCTTAAATCTGAAGAAATTTCTAAAACATATGTTTTAACCAGACGACTGCGGACATGTATGACAGCCAGTACTTTTTTGTCAGAAAGACTGATGAGCTCCATACGATCGAATATTCCTTCAGACATACCTGGTGTAATGACTACTGCCAGCTCACTGGAGATTTCACCTAAAATTTCCGATGCCTGTTCCAGAAGTAAGCTTAAATCACCCTTGGCTTCTTTTATAGCCTGATGAATTTTATTCTTTTCTTTATTATTAGGAAATTTTATGGTCATTAAGGTGTCCACATAGAATCTGTATCCTTTAGTGGTTGGGATTCGACCTGCAGATGTATGAGGCTGTATTAAAAAACCCTTTTTTTCCAGATTCATCATTTCTTTTCGGATAGTAGCAGTACTGCAGTTCAATTTACTGTATTTTACCAGATGATGAGACCCCACCGGATCTGCTTTGGTTACATATAAATGAATTAACCCTTTTAATATTTCTGACTGTCTGTTTGTTATAGTGTTCATCTTAAAATTATTCTTTATAACCTAAATAAAATCATATTAAAGATAAAAATTTTTGTATATAGAGTCAAGATAAAAATAATCTAAAAAATATTATTGATTTTTATAACTTTTTCCAGTATACTTATAATCGATGAATTTATCAAGTAATTTATTTTTACAGCTGTTTTAAATCCATGTATATTAATTGTTTTATTTATAATTTATACATTATTTACTCTATTATAAAGGAGAAAGATATGAAGAGGTGTATTTTTATCTTTACTGTTTTATGGATTGTAATGATTGTTGCTGCCCCGTTAAAGGCAATTGACACTCAAAATACCAGATTATTGAGCCAGCCTGCTGTCAATACTGATCAAATTGCATTTGTTTATGCCGGTGATATATGGATAGGGAATGAGGAAGGTAATTCTGTAAGAAGGCTTACTTCACACACTGGTTACGAAAGTAATCCTGTTTATTCACCGGATGGAAATTTGGTTGCCTTCAACGCACAATATGAAGGAAACACAGATGTTTATATTGTATCATCACAGGGTGGAGTGCCAAAGCGTTTGACTTTTCATCCTGGAAGAGATAATGTCTGCGGATTTACTCCGGATGGTAAGTCTGTGATCTTCCGGTCTTCCCGCAACTCTTTTACCCGCAGATACTCCCAGCTTTTCTCAGTATCTATTAATGGCGGGTTTCCTTGTCAGCTGAAAATGCCCCGAGTTTTCAAAGCTACTTATTCACCTGATGGCAGTTATATAGCTTATGTTCCCCTGGCAGAAGTATATCATCAATGGAAACACTATCGCGGCGGAACGCTTACTAAAATTAAAATAATGGATCTGAAAGACTATTCAGTTGATACAGTACCACAGCCTCAGGGCGGATGTAATGATACGGATCCGGTCTGGATAAAGGATACTATCTATTTCAGATCTGACAGAAATGGCGAATTTAATATTTTTGCGTTTAATCTTTCAGATAAATCCATTACTCAAATAACTCATTTCTCAGATTTTCCTGTTTTGGATATTGACGGCAAGGACGAAAAGTTAATTTTTGAAAAGGCAGGGTATCTTTATATTTACGATCTTCTCAACAATCACTATCATCAGCTGAAGTTAGGACTAGCAGCGGATCTTCAGAGTCTCAGACCCAGATACATCAAAGGATTTGAGTGGATAGGTGACTGTCAGATTTCACCATCCGGAACCAGGGCAGTGTTTGACTATAGGGGAGATATAGTAACACTTCCGGCTGAAAAGGGTGACCCTCATTATCTGACCAGTACTTCAGGCATTCATGAACAGAATCCAGTATGGTCTCCAGACGGCAAGAAAATTGCCTATTTTTCCGATACATCAGGAGAGTATGCGCTGCATATACTCTACAGAGATAAAGAAAATAAGGTGGAAAAAATTGAACTTAACGGTACTGGTTTTTATAATAATCCTGTCTGGTCACCGGACAGTAAAAAACTTATATTTTCTGATAACGGAAGAAATCTGTACTGGGTCGGGATTGCATCAGGTAAAATAAAGAAAATTGTACAGGAATCTATTTATATGCCCGGAGTTTTTGGTTCATTTCAGGGCAGCTGGTCCCCTAATTCAGAATGGATTGCGTATACTCTTAATACAGAATCATATATCAAAAAACTTCACCTCTATTCTTTGGAGAAAGATCGGTCTTATTCAATCACTAAAGGTATGAGTGAAGTGAGCGAACCTGTTTTTGATGAAAACGGAAAGTATCTGTACTTTTTTTCATCTACTGATGCCGGCCCGGTAAAACACTGGTTTGCCATGTCCGCTGCAGACATGGAACTGACCCGAAATTTATATTTGTTTACTTTGAGAAAGGATGTTGAAAATCCCCTGGCCAAAGAAAGTGATGAAGAAGAGATGAAACCGCAGGATTCTGAGGACGAGAAGAAAGAATCAGAAGAAAAAGATGAATTTCATATTGATCTTGATGACATTGAGAACCGTATTATTGCTCTTCCGGTTGAAAGTGCAAATTATCACTCACTTGCCTGCGGGAAAGAGGGTGCGCTTTACTTTATAAAACAGAATGAAAGCCAGGGTACACTGTGCTCTTTTTCTTTAAAAGATAAAGAGGTAAAAACTGTACTTTCAGGTCTGCGGAGTTTTGTTTTGTCTGCAGATGGAGACAAAATTTTATACAGGACACGAAACAGTATTCATATTGTTGATGCTGCTGATAAAATCGAACCTGGAAAGGGAAAACTCAACACTGATGCTTTGGCAGTAAAAATTGATCCGGTACAGGAATGGAAACAGATTTTTGATGAAGCCTGGCGGGTAAACCGGGATTATTTTTATGATCCGAATTTTCATGGATGCGACTGGGAGGCTATGAAGGAAAAATATCAGCAGTTCCTGCCCCATGCTGCCTGCAGACAGGATGTAAACCGTATTATCATGTGGATGTGCAGTGAATTAGTGGTAGGCCATCATCGGGTTGGCGGCGGAGATGATATTATGGAAGCTGAACATATTCCGGGCGGACTTCTGGGTGCTGATTATGAAATAGATAACAACAGGTATACATTCAAGAAAGTATACGGCGGACTGAACTGGAATCCTGATCTTCAGTCTCCATTAAAACAGCCGGGTGTCGAAGTGAACGCAGGTGAATACTTGCTGGCAGTAAACGGCAAGGAATTGTATGCTTCGCAAAATATCTATAAAAGATTTGAGAATACATCCGGTACTATTGTATCAATCACAGTAGGTCTTGATCCTGACGGCACTGATTCAAGAACTGTAAAAGTTGTGCCTATAGAAAATGAATCATCTCTCAGAAACAGAGACTGGGTAGAAACTAATATTGAAAAGGTGCACAAAGCAACTGACGGAAGGGTAGCATATGTGTATGTACCCAATACAACCGCTCTGGGACATACATATTTTAAACGTTATTTTTTCCCGCAGGCTGATAAAGAAGCGATAATAATCGACGAACGGTTTAATGGCGGCGGTCAGGTTGCAGATTACTATATTGATATTTTGCGCCGTCCGCATATCTGCCACTGGAATATGAGATATGGGAAAGATCTCAGAACTCCCAGTGCAGCCATACACGGTCCGAAAGTAATGCTGATCAATGAAACGGCAGGTTCAGGCGGGGATCTGCTTCCCTGGATGTTCCGGAAACTTGATTTGGGCACTCTTATCGGTAAAAGGACCTGGGGTGGTTTGGTAGGAGTGTTAGGATTTCCCAGACTTTTAGACGGAGGGTATATAACAGCTCCAAATCTGGCTATCTGGACAGAAGATGGGTTTGTGGTGGAAAATGTAGGAGTACCGCCTGATATTGAAGTGGATCAGACTCCAAAGAAAGTAATTGAAGGTCATGATCCTCAGCTGGAAAAAGCTATAGAAGTAATTCTCAAGCAATTAGAGGAAAATCCTCCCAAAACATATGAAAGACCGCCTTATCCGGTGAGGGTTAGAAAGTAACATAACATCACCCTGACAAGGTCTTTTCTCCGACCCTGTC